>JBECKQ010000440.1:0-3163 GCA_040235375.1 Phycisphaerae bacterium
TCCATCACACCGGCGGCACGACCACGCACGTGATCAACATGCAGCGCGACGGCAACACCTGGCGTTTCCTGGGCCTGTACCACTTTGACAGCGGTCGCAACGCGGCCACCGGCTCGGTGGAGATATCCAACCAGGGGTTGGATCCGTCACAGTACGTCATCGCCGA
Organism: Phycisphaerae bacterium; assembly: GCA_040235375.1. Classification (GTDB taxonomy): domain Bacteria; phylum Planctomycetota; class Phycisphaerae; order UBA1845; family UBA1845; genus JBECKQ01. Next base: position 167 of record JBECKQ010000440.1, read on the forward strand.
TGCCGTGCGCTTCGGCGGCGGCATGGGCGACTACCCCGACGGCGGCAGCGTCAGCGGCAAGCCGCGATGGGAGGAATCCGGCGCGTACTTTCCGATCTTCATGGGCCAGCTCACTGCGCCCGGCAGCACCGTCTCGGCCATGCCGCGCTACGCCGCCTGGGAAAGCGAAAGCTGGGAGGACTCGATCTACATCGCCTGGCACTCGAACGCCAGCACCGGCACCGGACATGGAACGTCGGTGTGGGTCTACGGGCCGGGCTCACCGCCCAGCCCGTTCAGCGAATTCAGCGGCGTCGCCGGAAGCGACACGCTGGCCACGCGCGTCCGCGACGAGATGCGTAACGACCTCCGCACGGCGTGGACCGATCCGGCCTGGCCCGCCAATCTCTACAGCGCCTGGTTCGGCGAGCTCAATCCGAGCAACAACAACGAAATGCCGAGCATCCTTCTCGAGGTGGCCTATCACGACAGCGCCACCGACGCCGACTCGATCCTGGATCCCCGCTGGCGCGACCTGGTTGCTCGCGCCGTTTATCAAGGCACGGTCAAGTGGTGGTACAACAACGCCGACGGCCCTTCGACGACGCCGATCCCCACCGACACCCTCCTGCCCGAACCGCCAACCCACTTGGCCGTCAAGAACCTCGGCGGCGGCAGCGTTCGCGTGAGCTGGCAGGCGCCGCCGTTCAACTCCGGCGACAACCTGCTGGGCGACGCCGCCACCGGCTATATTGTCCAGCGCAGCTCCGACGGATTCGGCTTTGACGACGGAACGACCACGACCGGCACGTCGCTCGACATCTCCGGCCTGACCGTCGGCCAGAGCTGGTTCTTCCGCGTGATCGCCACGAACGACGGGGGCCAGTCGTTCCCGTCGGAGATCGGCGGCGCGCGGATCAGCGCCGCGGCGCAGGCGCCGGTCCTCGTGGTCAACGGCTTCGATCGCCTCGACCGCGCGGCGATGCTCGACGAGGATGACCCCTACGATACCGACCCGATGGTGCGCGAACGTCCCGACCGTATGAACAACTACGGCTACATCCGCACTTATGCGGAAGCGCTCCACGTGGCCGGCATCGATTTCGATTCCTGCGCGAACGAGGCCGCTCGCGACGGCGATGTGTCGCTGACGCCGTACGCGGCCATCATCTGGGAACTGGGAGAGGAAAGCAGCACGCTGCACACATTCGAGACATTGGAGCAGTTGCGCGTCGCCGCGTACCTGACCGGCGGCGGTCAACTGTTCGTCTCCGGCTCGGAGATCGCCTGGGACCTCGACAACCAGGGCAACGGCGCGTCGTTCTACAACAACTACTTCAAGGCGGACTATGTCGCCGACGATGCCAACACGCACACGGTCAGCTCGGCAGCCGGTTCGATCTTCGATGGCATCCCCAACTTCGCGTTTGACAACGGCACCACCATCTACAACGTCGACTACCCGGACGTCGTCGCGCCGGCCGGAGGCAGCGTAACGGCACTGAGCTACTTCGGCGGGACCGGCGGAACCGCCGGAGTGGTGTATGACGGCGCGTTCCGCGTGGTGAACTTCGGCTTCCCGTTCGAGGCCGTCACCAGCGCCTTTCGCCGGATCGAGATCCTCACGGCGATCCTCGAGTTCTTCGGCTTCGACCCAAATGAGCCCCCGCCGCCACCGCCGGCCGATATCATCGTCGAGTCACGTGATCCGGCCGGCGCCATCACGCCGCCGCCTGCCTACATTGAGAGCGGCGCCTGGGCGAACAGCAGCATCAAGAGCGCCGCAGCCGGCCTGGCCGGCACGGGAAGCCGCTTTATCACCTACGTCCTGCCCAACACGGGAACCGACAACGCCGACTTCGTGCCCGACATTGTCACCCGCGGCAAGTATGAGGTCTTCGTCACCTGGGCGAACGGGGCCAACTGCTACGACAGCCTGCACACCGTGCGACACTATCAGGGCGAGACCGCCCTGCTCGTCGATCAGATTCCGACCGGCGCGCCTGAAGCGCCGAACTACAACACGTGGATTTCGCTCGGCCAGTACTGGTTCGGGGCCGGCCGGTCGCTCGCCAATGCCTCGGTCAACGTCTCGGAGGAAACGGTCAGCGGCAAGCCTTCCGCCAGTTGGAACGACCGCGTCTACGCCGACGCCGCCAGGTGGGTCTTCGTCCGCACCTGGCCCAACGGCGACTACGACGAGAACAACGTCGTGGACCTCGCGGACGTCGCCCATCTGCCCGACTGCATCACCGGCCCCGGCGGCAGCTACACCCAATCCGACTGCGTGGCTTTCGATTTCAACCTGGACAACGACGTGGACTTGCAGGACTTCAGCGAATTCCAGGCGACGTTCGCGCCGTAGGTGGCTTCATCGCCTGGTCGCCGCCAAGACGCCGGCGGCGGCATCTTCACAAGAAGAGAGCCGGGATCGGTCGGCGCAGAACTGCCTCGAACGTCGGCATGGATCTTTATGATCGGCAACTGAATCGATCACTCCCGGCCCGCCGTCTGCGGCGTCCGCATGCACGGACGCGGCGGATCACTCGCCAGAGGAAAAACTTCCCCTTCCTTCTTGAAAAAGTCGTGCCCCATCCGCGACAAAGCGGGGTCGAGATTGCAGCGTCGCTCGTGGAGAACTTGCATGCTAACGCGGGCGAGTGTGGCCGTCGCCGGGGCCGGCGCTGTTACGCTGCGCCAGGACCGCCATCAGATCTACCGCCGCACGCTTCCACAACTTCAAACGGAGCATCGCCCACAACGCGCCTTGACTCGGCGCGAAGCCTGCAGGGACAATCGATAACGACGCCCCCGCCGGGGACGCACCAAGTCTACTGCCAGAAGGAGCCGGCCGATGTGTCCCGCTGGGCAATCCCTGCACCGATCCCGGTCTGCCCTACTGCGATGAGGAAGCGGACACCTGCCAGGCCGACTGCCATCCGCTTCTGTACGCCGAAGACTTCAGCAGCTACGCACCCGGCGAGGACCCGATCGATTGGATTGACACCGGTGCGAACA
>JBECKQ010000470.1:0-3795 GCA_040235375.1 Phycisphaerae bacterium
AGCGGTTCGACCCGATGGGCCAGGATTTTCAAAGCGGTGTCGAGCGTGATCATCTTTCGGCCCTGCCTGTCAGTGCCCCTGGTGGGCGGGTATACTCCCGCCCCGCGGGTACGGCAATCGTCCGCCACGCGAGCAGGAATCCCGGTGCGGAGCTTTATCAAACATCTTATGCGAAATGAGCGCCGCAGCGCAATCCGTTTCGACCTGGCGGAGGCGGGTGGGGCGTTGGGCGACTTGGGCACGTACATCCCGCTGCTGGTGGGGATGGTGAGCGTCTGTGGCTTGCAGCTCGTACCGGCGCTGGTCACGTCGGGCATGGCGAACGTGGTGACCGGTCTGACCTTCGGCATTCCCATGCCCGTGCAGCCGATGAAGGCGATCGCGGCCATCGCCATTGATGAGGGGCTCAACGAGCAGCAGATTCTGGCCGCCGGGATTGCAACGGGGTTCGTGATTTTCCTTCTCGGCGTGACCGGCCTCATCGACTGGCTGGCGCGGAACATCCCGAAAAGCGTGGTCCGCGGCCTGCAACTGGCGCTCGGCCTGAAGCTGCTGGGCAAGGGCGTCACGATGATCGCCGGCACACACGTGGTGTTCGCGTGGGACAGCATCGGACTGGGCATCACGTGCGCCGGCGTGATCCTGCTTTTGTACTTCTCCAAGCGGTTTCCCGGCGCCCTCGTGGTGTTTGTCATCGGGCTCGGCGCCCTGCTCGCCGGCAGCCCCGAACTGGTCGGCAAGATCGCGCTGGGTACGCAGTGGCGACTGCCGGATCTCACGACGTGGGCGAACTGGCAGACGGGCATCATCCGAGGGGCGGTGCCGCAGATACCACTGACGACGTTGAACTCGGTCATTGCGGTGTGCGCGCTGTCACTCGACCTGTTTCCGCACAAGGGGGCCCGGCCGCGGCGCGTGGCGATGTCCGTCGGCATGATGAACCTGATCGCCTGCCCGCTGGGCGGCATGCCGATCTGCCACGGCGCCGGCGGACTGGCCGCACAATATCGGTTCGGAGCGCGGACCGGCGGCAGCGTGGTGATGCTGGGCGTCGCCAAGATGGCGGTGGCGATGGCATTCGGCGGCTGCCTGCTCACGTTTCTGCAGCAGTACCCACAGTCCGTGCTCGGCGCGTTGCTGCTGTTTGGCGGACTGGAACTGGCCTTGGTGTGCCGCGATCAGAACAGGCGCGAGGATTTCTTCGTCATGGTACTGACGGCCGGCGTGTGCACGGCACTCAACGTGTCGATCGGGTTCGTCGTCGGCTGGGTCATCGGCGCGCTGCTGCTGGCGAAGCTCATTCACATCAGTCCGGCCGGCATCGAAGACAAGCCGCGGCCGTAGGTCGCGAGGCGATCAGCCGCTGGTCCTTTTTGCGAAACGAGAAGCCGCATAATCGCGGAGAGATTGTCGCGGCGGGGTCACGACGGCGCTTCCGAGCACGGCAGTGCTCTGATACACTTGCCGGGCGCGAAACAGCCCGCGAGCGACAAGGAACCGCATGGGAATTGGCAGCGATATCGACAGGATCGACGGCCCGGCGAAGCTCTCCGGCGCAGCGCAATACGTGGACGATTTGAACGTTCCCGGAGTCTGGCACGGCGGCGCCGTGCGGTCCCCTTGTGCGCGCGGCATCATCCGGAAAATCAAATTCGACCCGGCCATCGACTGGTCGAGCTTCGCGATCGTCGATCATCGCGATCTTCCCGGCCCCAACGTCGTCAAACTGATCGAAAGCGACCAGCGCATCCTGGCCGCCGGCCACGTGATGCACATGCACGAGCCGATCGTGCTGCTGGCCCATCCGTCGATCTCGGCGCTGCGGCGCGGGCTGCGCGCGGTGACGGTCGAGGTCGATCCACTGCCGGCCGTGCTCGACCCGGAGCAGCCGCTCACGCCCGACCTGATCCAGTTCGGCAAAGACAACGTCTTCAAACGCATCGACATTCGCAAGGGCGATCCTTCGGCCGTGTTCGCCAAGGCGGCGCACGTCGTCGAAGGAACGTACCGCACCGGTGCCCAGGAGCACGTGTACCTCGAGCCGCAGGGCGTTCTCGCGTGCGAGAAAGACGGCGTCATGAACGTGCTGGGCAGCATGCAGTGCCCTTACTACGTGCTCGACGCGCTGACGCACATGAGCGGCAAGGAACGGCCGACGTTCCGCGTCGTGCAGACGCCGGTGGGCGGCGGGTTTGGCGGCAAGGAAGAATACCCGTCGGTTCTGGCGGCCCACGCGGTGCTGCTCGCGTCCAAGTCCGGCGCGCCGGTGAAGATCATCTACGACCGGCAGGAGGATATGGCCGTCACGCCGAAGCGGCACCCCAGCGTCGTGCGGCATCGCACCGCGTTTGACGCCAGCGGCAAGATGCTGGCGATGGAGATCGACGTGATCCTCGACGGCGGGGCATACGTGACGCTGTCGCCAGTCGTGCTCAGTCGCGGCGTCATTCACGCCGCGGGGCCGTACGCGTGCGCCAATGTCCACATTCACGGCGAAGCGCGGCTGACCAACAGTCCGCCGTTCGGCGCATTCCGCGGCTTCGGCGCGCCGCAGACGATGTTCGCGATCGAAAGACATCTCGACCGGGCCGCCAGACAGATCGGCATCGATCCCGTCGAGATTCGCCGGCGGAACCTGCTCCAAAACGGCGAGACGATGGCCACCGGCCAGGTGAACCGCGACGGCGTCGATCTCGTCCGCCTGATGGAACGCGGCCTGGGAATGGGGGCATACGAGAAGCGTCAGGCGGACTTTGCGGCGAGCAACGGTCCGCCCCCGTATATCCGCCGCGGCGTGGGGTTCTCGACTTTCTACCACGGCGCCGGCTTTACTGGCGGGGGTGAGACGTATCTCGCGTCGGAAGTCTGGGTCGGCGGCATGGAGGACGGCCGCGTCGAGGTGCTCACTGCGCAGACCGACATGGGCCAGGGCACGACGACGATCCTGAGCCAGATCGCGGCGCAGGCACTCGATCTGCCGGAGGATCAGATCGTTATCGCCCAGCCGGATACTTCGCGCGTGCCCAACAGCGGTCCGACAGTGGCCAGCCGGACGGCGATGGTCGTCGGCAAGCTGGTGGAGAGGGCGTGCCTCGATCTGGCGCAGCGGGTCAACGGCAGCGCGCCGCTCGCGGGCGCACCGCTCCAGGAGGCGATTCGCAAATGGCATCGCGATCATCCCGGCGAGCCGCTGCGCGGATGCGCCAAGTATCGCAAGCCGCCGGAAATCGAGTGGGACGAGAACACGTACCGCGGCGACGCGTACGCCGGTTACTCGTGGGCGGTGAATGTTGCCGAGGTCGAGATTGACCTGCGCACGTACGAAGTGCGCGTGACGGATTTCCTGTCGTTGCAAGATGTAGGTCGCGTGCTGAACCCGACGCTGGCCCGCGGGCAGATTCAAGGCGGCGTCGTGCAGGCGATCGGCTGGGCGTTGTACGAAGACTGCGTGCTCGAGCACGGCGCGATGCGCAACGCGCAGATGACGAACTACATCATCCCGTGCAGCGGCGATCTTCCGCGGATTCGGGTCGCATTCGAGGAGACGCCGTCTAGCGTCGGCCCCGGCGGCGCGAAGGGAATCGGCGAACTGCCGATGGACGGTCCGGCGCCGGCGATCGTCAATGCCGTCTGCAATGCACTGGACATCGACGTTTGCGAAATCCCGTTGACGCCGGAACGGCTCATGCGTGCCATGAACGGACAGAAGAAATGAGCGACGTGCAGGCGAAAATCGAGCTCGCGTTCACGTTGAACGGCCAGGCCACGACCGTGCACGTGCCGGCCGACGCCCGC
>JBECKQ010000037.1:0-17595 GCA_040235375.1 Phycisphaerae bacterium
ATCGCCGGGATGCCATCGGCGCGATTCTCATGAGCAGGGTCGAGGGTCCATTGCGGGATCGGGCGTTGCAGGCGGTCAACAACTGCCTTTCCGACGGCAGGTATTCGCTGGACGCGTTCTACGAACTGGTCGGATCCAAGACGTGCGGCGACGACGAACTCCTCGGCCACGCTCGTCGGCTCCTTGGCGCCGTCGGGCCGAACGACAAGCAGGTCCTCCAGGACTACATCGACATGTGCTCTTCTTGAATCGGTCACGCTCGCGCGAAAGGACGATGAACACGTGTTTGCGGTCGAGTAAAGGCGGTTCATGGGGCGGGGGCAGCTATGGCTGAGTCGGTGGATTACGATTTTAGTGTCACCTACGCTTCGCTGGCGATGCGGCTCTCCGATGTCTTCGCCCAGCACCGCATGCCTTCAACGGATTTTGATCAACTGCTCGCGATCGCTGCCGAGCGGGAACTCCCGCTGCTGGCCCAATGGATTGACGGGGACCACGACGCGATCCACATCTACAAGGAGGATGCCGACGCGTTTACGAACGAGCTGCAAGCTGTGAGAAGTGCGACAGACAATCCCGACCTCCATCGCCACATTGACGCTCTGCTTGACCTGACCGATCGCCTGGCCGCCATGCCTGCCGACAGCATTTCTTCACTCATGATCGAATCGGGGTTCATGTCCAGGCGGATGGGCTGAGGCGTTCACTCGCGCATGTGGCTCCTGACGGCTCGAAGGGCTCGAACAGGCAGGCGGCACGGCCCCCGAAGGATTGCCGCCTCCGCTCCCTTCCCGCTTCCGCCACGCCGTGGAATTCAAGTGTTGTTTCAATTCTTCGCATGGGCATTCGGGCACGGCTACTGCGAAGTTTTCCTCAGTTCTGACGCCCCGTAGCCCTTTCAGCCGGGCCTATCGCCCGCATAGACTACACCTTTGGCTGGCGCGGAACTTGCATACACTTAAGTGGGCAACTCTTGGCTTTCGGAGCGCCGTAGTATGGATTTGTGCCACATTGACGAGGCCCGCTGCAAGGGCTGCGAACTCTGCGTCGTTTTCTGCCCCAAGGGCGCTTTGGCGATGGCCGAGCATCGCAACCCCTCCGGTTTCCATCCCGCGTACTTACAGCATCCCGAGCTCTGCACCGGGTGCGCCATGTGCGCCCAGATGTGTCCGGAAGCGGGGATCAACATCTACCGGAGGCAAAAACAGCGTGCAAGGCAAGAGGCAGCTAATCAAGGGTAACGAAGCGCTCGGCCTCGGCGCCATCGCCGGCGGCTGTGACTGCTTCTTCGGCTATCCCATCACGCCCCAGAACGAAGTCCCCGAGCTTCTGTCCTGGGCCATGCCGAGATGGAACCGCGTCTTCCTCCAGGCCGAAAGCGAGGTCTCCTCGATCAACATGATCTACGGCGCCGCCTCCGCCGGCATGCGCGCCATGACCTCCAGCAGCAGCCCGGGTATCAGCCTGATGATGGAGGGGCTCAGCTACATCGCTGGGGCGGAACTGCCCTGTCTGGTCGTCAACGTCATGCGCGGCGGCCCCGGCCTCGGCAGCATCACCCCCTCCCAGGGTGATTACTTTCAGGCCTGCAAGGGCGGCGGCCACGGCGATTATCACAACCTCGTCTTCGCCCCCTGGAACGTGCAGGAAATGTTCTCGTTTCCCGCCATGGCCTTCGACTTCGCCGACAAGTACCGCAACCCGGCCATGATCCTCGCCGACGGCGTCCTCGGCCAGATGATGGAACCTGCCATCATCCCGGAGGACTTCCCGCCCATCGAGAAGCCGGCCAAGCCCTGGGCCACCAACGGCCGGAACGGCCGCAACTGCCAGAACGTCATCAACAGCCTGGTCATCGACCCCTACGAACTCAACGACCACTGCAAGAAGATCCAGGCGAAGTACAAGCAGGCCGCCAAGGAGTGCAAATGGGACACCCGCTACGTCGAGGACGCCGACGTCCTCGTCGTCGCCTACGGCATCGCCGCCCGCCTCGCCCTCAGCGGCTGCAAGCTTGCCCGCAAGAAAGGCGTCAAGGCGGGCCTCTTCCGGCCCATCACGCTGTTCCCCTATCCGAGTGAGCCGCTTCGCGACGTCGCCAAGGGCAAGGCCAGGATCCTCGTCGTCGAGCTCAGCTCCGGCCAGATGGTCGAGGACGTCCGCCTGGCCATGAACGGCGCCCTGCCCGTCGAGTTCTACGGTGAAATGGGCGGTGTCCTTCCCTCGCCAAGCGAGGTCCGTGACAAAATCATCGAGGTGTTGGGATGATTACGCAAGCCACCGCGCAACCCGTTGTCGAAGAAGGATACGAGTGCACGTTCGATCGGCCGGAGTCGCTCAAGGACAAGCAGTTTCACTACTGCCCCGGCTGTTCGCACGGCATCTATCACCGCCTGATCGCCGAGATGGTCGATGAGTTCGGCCTGCTCGACCGCACCGTCGGCATCTGCCCGGTCGGCTGCTCGGTCTTCGCTTATCGCTACTTCGAGTTCGACATGATCGAGGCGAGCCACGGCCGCGCTCCGGCCGTCGCCACCGGCGTCAAGCGCAACCGCCCCGACCTCTTCGTCTTCACGTATCAGGGCGACGGTGACCTCGCCGCCATCGGCACCGCCGAGATCATCCACGCCGCCGCCCGCGGTGAGCGGATGACCGTCTTCTTCGTCAACAACGGCATCTTCGGCATGACCGGCGGCCAGATGGCCCCGACTTCGCTGCCCGGCCAGAAAACCACCACCAGCCCCGCAGGTCGCGATGTCGGCCGCACCGGCCAACCCCTCAAAATCTGCGAGCTTCTCTCCACGCTCGACGGCGTCGCCTACCTGGCCCGCGTGCCGCTGACCTCGCCGAAGAACATCAACGTCGCCCGCAGGTACATGCGCAACGCGATCCGCGCCCAGTTGGATGACGTTGGCTTTGCCTTGGTCGAGGCCTTGACGGCGTGCCCCGTCCAGTGGGGCATGACCCCCGTCAAGGCGGTCCAGTACATCGACAGCACCGTCGTCAACATGTTCCCGCCGGGCGAGATCGTCAACCGGCTGCCCGCAAAGAAGGACTGATGCCCATGCTCGAGGAATGCGTATTCGCGGGGTTCGGTGGCCAGGGCATTCTCATGCTCGGCAAGTTGCTCGCCCAGGCCGCCATGGACCAGGAGATGTACGCGTCGTGGCTGCCCTCCTACGGCCCGGAGATGCGCGGCGGAACCTGCAACTGCACCGTCGCCTTCAGCGATGACGAGATCGGCTCGCCGGTCGCCGCCACCTACGACGTGGTGATCGCCATGAACCAGCCCTCGCTCGAGAAGTTCGAGCCGATGGTCAAACCCGGCGGCACGCTTCTGGTGAACAGTTCCATCGTGCCGGTCAAGGCCAGCCGCTCGGATGTCGAGGTGCACTACGTGGCCTGCGATGACATTGCCGACGAGGTCGCCGGCTCAAACCGCAGTGCCAACGTCGTGGCACTCGGCGCTCTGCACGCCATTCGCAACCGGCTGAAGACCGAATCGTTCGAGTCCGCCATTCGCGAGTGTTTCCACTCCAAGGGCGACAAGGTCATTCAGCCGAACTTGAAGGCGTTCCGCGCCGGAGTGGAGGCCGCCGCCCAACCCGCCAAAGCCTGACTCACGGTGCCGCTGCTGTTGAGCAATGGCAGCGCCGACCGCCATCCACGGGGCAGATGCCACCTCACTTGAGCAGCGCCTGGATTTCGGTACCCTAAGCCATCCTGATGTCCGTGTGTCCCGAATCCGATCGGGACTGTTGAGCAGTGCGTCTGTCGACCGCCTTCCATGAGCCGTGACGACACCTACATCGCCGACCCGAATGCGACTTGCTTTCGCGCCTGGCTGGACCGCGCCGTCAAGCAGCGGCCGGAACTGCCCTACATTGCCCCGTTCATGACGTTCCTGCTGCTGATGGCCCTCGGCAGCTTCTTCGAAGGCCCGCAGCACGTGCCGTGGCTCTATGCCGTGCGGACATTCGGCTCGCTGGCCGTCGCGTTGGCCTTCTGGAGGTACTGGCCACGGCTCGGCCGGCCGCACGTAGCGCTGGCGATCGTCTTCGGCTTGGCCACGGCGTGGATGTGGGTGGCCGTCCACCACTGGCTGGCCGCGCAAAGCTGGTACCCATACACGCAGCTCATGGGCCGCGATGCCGTGCCGGAAAAGTTCTACAACCCGTTCGTTCAACTCGGAACCGGTCCCGCGCTTTGGGCGTTTCTTTTCATCCGGATCGGCGGTGCGGCGATCGTCGTGCCGATCATCGAGGAGATCTTCTGGCGCGGTTTTCTGCTGCGTCTCTTTGTCAATCACTGGGATTTCGAAAGCGTCCCCCTCGGCACGTACACGTTCCGCTCCTTCGTCATCGTCTCGCTGCTCTCGGCGTTGGAGCATCCCATGTGGGCGGTCGGCATCCTTTGCTGGGTCATCTACAACCTGCTTTTCTACTGGAAGAAAAGCCTCCTCTTCCTCATCGTCACGCACGGCGTCACGAATCTCGCCCTGTACGTCTACGTGGTACTGGCCAAGGACTGGGTCTTCTGGTCGTAAGGCCGCACGCACCAAGAGGCACGGGCAGCCTGCCCGGGGCGATCACCAATATCCCGTCCGTTTGCACCGCAAGGCCGCGTCCGCGTTACATGCTGGTCAAAACCGACCTATGCGGCTCATAATAGGTCGCATGAGCAACACGGCGCGGCGTGCTGGTTCGAACCGCACCTGAAAATCGAGGACGACAGCCATGAGATACGTTGCCGTTCTATTCGTTCTTCTGTTGGCCATCGTGGCGCCCGGCTGCGCGAGGCAGGTCAGGGTCGGCGTCACCACCTATCTGTCGCCGCAGGTGCCTTTCCCTCCGCCGTCGACGGCCACGACGATCGCGGTCGTCGTTGAAAGCAACACCGGTCAGCCTCTGCTCAATCAGGAGGTGCAACGGAAGATCGAGTATCTCGTTCGTCAGCACGGCTACGGCATCGGCGCGCTCGACGACACCGACTACATCCTGAGCGCGTATTTCGCCCTCGGCCCGGGAGTGACCGAAGTCGGCTCGATTCCCGTCTACCATCCCGGCGGCATCGGCGAGACCGGCTTCTACGCGGGCCGCGGCCGCTGGACGACGGGAACCATCTGGTATCCCGGTTACACGACGTATGAGCCGTACAGCTTCACGGTATACAGGCGGTATCTGGACGTGAACCTCTACGAACAGGAGCGCTGGCGACGCTCGCAGGGCAAGAACCTCTCTGGCGCGGTCGCCTGGAGTGCGGCCGCGATCAGCCCCGGCAGGAGCTCCGACCTGCGCGGTATCATCGCCTATCTGCTGGTCGCGACGTTCGCGGACTTTGGCAAGGACACCGGTCGGGAGGTGTGGACCACACTGTCGTCGGACAACAAACGCATCAAAGCGCTGCACGCGTCGCTACAGGAACGGTGGGCCACATCGCAACCTGCCGATCAAGGTGAGGAGTTGCCGGCGCCCAGGCATTGAACAACGCGACTACTTCCGCGCCGACGGCGATGTGAGCGTTAAGGCCCGGATTTCACTTGACGTTGCTGTTGCAACATTTGCCTAGACGCGCGTCGTGATTGAAATGCTTCTCGCGCGCCACTGCGATCCATGCGGCAAAAGGCGCGATATCCTCTACAGCACCAGCCGCCGACGCGGTAGCTCGCCCCCCGGCCAGACCTGCTCGCCCGTCGCAATGTCCTTCAACATAATGGCTTGCATCCGGCAGCTCTGCGCCGCGGACAGGACGTCGCTCGGTGGATCGCCCGCCGGGTCCACGACAGACACCTTCAGTCCGGCATCCCGCCGAAACGTCTGCGGAGCCTGTTCGCAGCACCACCCGTCACCGACGCATGCCTCGGGATCGATATGAATCGTGTATCTCTGCATTCCGCACCTCCGTAAGCCCGTGACCCACTCCATTCTACACTGGGCAAGGTTGCCATATCAAAAAAAGCCTCGCGTTTCGGCCCAGCGGCGGAGAAAAGAAGGCGGTGCAGGCGTTTTTCAGCCATCAACGACCCGGGGCGCGTGCTGCTCCAGCCGGGCCCGGGAGCCTTGGCCCTGCGGCGGGCTATCATCCCGGTGAAGCCGGCGACGAGCCTGCACAGAAGCAAGGGGGATCCGTGATGAACACGCGACGGATGGCGATCTACTTCAACGATCACCTCTCGCTGATGGTCGGCGAGATTGAGCTGGCCAACCGCTGCCAGTCGAGCAACAAAGACACAGACCTGGCACTCTTTCTCTCGCGGCTGAAGAGCGACGTTATCGAGCAGAAGTCTGCGGTTCGCCGGTTGCTGTCGCGTATCGGCGCCGCCGAGGCGGCGCTCAAGAAAGGCGCCGCCTGGCTGGCCGAGAAACTCGGCCGATTGAAGCTGAACGATTCGATTCTCGAGTACTCCAATCTCAGCCGACTCGTGGAGCTTGAGGGCCTGTGTGCGCTCGCCCAGCAACGCGTGCTGTTCTGGGAAACGCTCGAGTCGCTCGGGGCACACGATGCGCGCCTGATCGATATCGACGCGCGCAGCCTGGCGGCTCGGTCTCGCGCACATCTCGACGCCCTCGCGTCGCACCGCCGGCAAGCGGCGATCGACGCGTTCCGCTGAAAACGCCGTCTCGGCAGACGACTACATGCTCTCCAGGAACGTGCTCCACGGCGTCGCGTGAAGCGTCTCCGTCGTCGCGTGTCCGTAGCTGCGGATAATCATCGCCGCACGCTCCACGTCCGCGGGATTATCCGCCTCGACAACGTCAATCACGTCGAACCGGCCCATCAGTGCATAGCTCTCCTTCCAATGCACCTTGGGGCAGTGCTCCTTGATCTTCGACTTCACCGTTTCGGCGAGCTTCTTGAAATCCTTGGGATCGCGCATCGCCTCCGGCGCCAGCTCACTGAGAATAACGTACGTCGCCATGGTTTCTCTCCTTGAAATGAAGTTGTGAAGGCCCGTACGGCTATTCTCGCGCGCGGAGATGAATCCTGCAACAGCAACGCCGGGTGCCGGCGATCCGCAGCCGAACGGAAATGCCCACCAGGCGTGGAGCTACGGGACTGACACGCTTGTAATCACGCCGCCGGAGTTGTCGATTCCACTGCCGCTGAACACCCCGCCGTCGGTAATGACTTGGACGGAAACCTGCCGCGCAGGCGTCGCCATGGCCCCCTGGACCTCGGCGACTGCGACGGTCACGTTGCTGCCGGACTGCGTGGCGGTGTAGCGCGCCAGACGGTAATTGCCGGACTCGTAGCCGAATCCGTCGCCGGCGTCCTCGTACAACCAGCCTTCGGCGTAGCCGCTCGCGTCGAGACTCACCTCGAGCGTCAGCGGATCGAGCGCCAACTCGCCAGTGTACTCCATCACCGGTCCGACGGGCACGATCGCCCCGCCGCGAACGCGAAGGTCGGGCTGGTTGACGTCATTGGCGCTGTCCTCGCCGACCAGCGAGATGGTTCGCCAGATTCCCGATGGGAGGTTCGGCGCCGGCGCCGACGACCAGTCCTGCGACACGTTCGGCACGACCAGCAGGTCGGCGCCGATCAGAAACGCAACGTCCTCGTCGCGCAGGCTCAGGTCAGCGGGATCGGCGAAGAAGACCGGCCGAACGACCGGCAGGCCCGTCTCTGACGCGTCGTGGAATAGCGTGTACAGGTAGGGCAGCAGGCGATACCGCCGCTCGATCGCCGTCCGGCAAGTGTCCTCGACGCTCGTGCCGAACGACCACGGCTCCTTGTCGATGCCGGCGTTGTCGGCATGCGCCCGGCAGAAGGGCATGAAGACGCCCACGCCCATCCAGCGGGCGAACAGATCGGCGGTGCCGTCGTCGGCGAAGCCGCCGAGGTCGGGTCCGGCGAAGGGCTGGCCGGACAGCCCCATGTTCAGCACCATCGGCGTGGCGTAGTAGAGGTGATTCCACGTAGCGACGTTGTCGCCCGTCCACATCGCCGCGTAACGCTGCCCGCCGATGAAATTCGCCCGCGAAAGCACGAACGGCCGCTTGGTCGGGTGCGCCGCGAGAATCCCCTCGCGCGAGGCCTTCACCATCAGCATGCCGTACACGTTGTGGTACTGCGCGTGCGGCCCTTCGGGCAGCCCGCCGCCGCCGCGATGCCAGCATTCGATGGGCATCGAGTGGCCGGGACCGTCGAAGATGCCCGGCTCGTTCATGTCGTTCCAGACGCCGTCGATGCCCTGGGCCATGAAGTCGCCGTAGAGGCTCGCCCACCACGTACGCGCAGCCGGTCGCGTGAAGTCGGGGAAATGGCAATCGCCCGGCCAGACCACGCCGGTGTACACGTTGCCCGAGGCGTCGAGCACCCAGTTATCACCGGCGGTCCCCTGGTCGTACACGAAGTAGCCCGATTCCACCTTCACGCCCGGGTCGATCATCCACACCGTGTGATAGCCCATCGCGTGCATGTCGCTGTTGAACGTCAGCGGGTTGGGAAAGCCAGAAGGGCTGAACGTGAAGATGCGATACCCGTCCATGTAGTCGATGTCGAACCACAGCACGTCGCACGGGATGTCGCGGTTGCGAAATTCGTTCGCCACCCACCGGGCATAGCTTTCCGGCGCGTACGAGTATTTGCTCTGCTGATAGCCGAGGGCCCACTTCGGCGGCAGCGGCATGCGCCCGATGAAATCCGTCAACCGGGTCAGGACGGCCTGCGGCGAATCACCCTCGAACAAGTACACCGGGAATGCCGGTCCTTCCGCAGCGAACAGGATCTCCTGGGACAGGTCCATCTTGCAGCGATACGTCGTGTCCGCCAGCACGCCAAACGCCGTGCCGTCCGGCCGGACACCCAGCACCCACGGATGCGACTGGTACAGGCTGGGATTGCGCGGGCCATAGCCGTACGCATCCGTGTTCCACGCTTCCGTCGTGTGGCCGTTGCGCAGGAGCGAGCCGCACACCTCGCCTGTGCCATAAAGGCTCGTGTTGTCGGGAATGTCGATGTAGGCCACTTGGCGATCGCCGGACTGGAAGAACTCCGGTTGGATCGACCACGGCGGCGTCGACGACCCGATCACCACCGGGTCGCTCTCCATCGACATTGACGGAGGCAACTCGGAAAGAGTCACGTTGTCCGGATAGAAGCGGGTGGCGTCTTCGCCGAGGTCCTCCGCGGTTACGCCTTCGTTCTGAGACGGAGGGCTCATGGCCACTTGCAGCAGGGCAAAGTCACCGAGATCGACGTCGCCATCGGTATCGAAATCGGCGGTCGAGCAGGACGCCGTTCCCGGCCCGCCGAGGCAACCGGCGAACACCGCGAAATCATCGTTGTCCAGGTCACAATCGTCGTCGAGGTCCCTTTGCGGGCATCCAACCACGATCGAACTGACATCGATCTGCACGTACTCGCTGGCGTCCACGTCGCCGTCGCTGTCGCCGGAGGCGGGAACCTGCAGGTCGTACCGCAGCGCCGAGCCGTCGGCGCTTGGATACGCGGCGAACGCGAGGTAGATCTGGCTCGGCATGGTGCCGAACTCCGCGGCCAGATCGATCGTGCCTTCCATCCATGCGCCGCGGGCGACCTCCGTGGCGCCGGCCGCGTTGAACCAGCCGATCCAGCCGTTGTCCGACTCGTTGCCGATGTACGCGGCCCAGTTGGCCACCCGTCCGCTCTTGTCCCACGGCGCGGAGTGCAGCGAGCCGGGCGGCGAGGCGACGAAAATGAAATGATCGTTGCCGTTGCCAGCGCTGGGGGCGGCCACGTAGAGGACCGTGCCGTGCACGCCGGCGTACAGTTCCATTCCGTTGTTCTGCGCGACGAGCACGGCGGCGTCGTCAAGCTGGCCCTCGATGTTCCACTGCGACGCGCTGCGCCGGACGAAGACGTGCCAGTCGGAATCGTCGTTGTTGTCCCAGATGTCGCCGTTGTCGGTGAACGCCAGGTCCAACTGATATACGTTGGACGGCACGGTGACCGTCAGCTCCCACACGCCCTCGGGCGAAATCCAGCTCATCGGGTCGGTGCCGCTCGTCGGATTCCAGTCGTTGAATCCGTAGTGCATGTACACCTGGCCGGTGCCGTCCAGCACGCGGCCTGTCGGATCGTACTGCACGGTCACCGTGTCACCGGCGATCACGGGATAGGGCGAGACATGAACGGCCGAATCGGCCAATGCCTCGCCGGCCGATGCGATGGCAATCAGACCGGCCGTCAGGCAGGTGCAGAGGACGCGCGACATGCTTGCTTCCTTCTCCTTCAACCCTGTGAAACAGCGAGTGCAGTTTAGCAGAATGACCCGGCGAGTGACACCGCGTCTGCCGGTTTACTCATGCTGGTCGTTCAGTCCGGCCGAGGCCTCGCGCACGAAAGGATCGGGGTCGCCGCTCAGGCGGGCAATCATCTGCGGCGTCCGAAATGCTGGATGCTGCCGCAGTATTTCCGCGACGTACAGCCGCACCCACCACGCCTGGTGATCCGACAGGCGAGAGAGTTCGTCGATCGCGGCCGGCTCGACCGCATCAGGCGCCAGGAAGCCGAAGCGTTGTTTCCAAAGCACGTCCGACACGACGTGCTCGGCCCAGAGGATCGGCCTGATCTCTTCCGGCTTGCGAAGCTGGTTGGCGCGCATCATCGCCAGCAGGGCTTCGCCGGGATCGGACTCATACATGTATCGGACGAGCCCGGCGGGCGGCTCGCCGTGGGCGCGCAGCTTATCGGCAATCATCTCGCGATAGATCGAGAAGTCCGGCCGCCGGCCGGCCGCTCGGCCTTCAACGCCGCCGAGGATATTGCGGACAGACTTGGCGAGCGATTCATCGGTCGTATCGAGGAGGGGAACCAGCGCCCGCGCGATCGTCAGATCGGAAATGCCGAGTCGCGCGATCACGGCGCCGCTCGCCATGGTCTCCTTCTCGTTGCTCGCCGACTTCGAGAAGAAGACCAGTTGGCGGACCAGCATCTCGTGGTCGGTGTCGGCCAGGCCGGCAAGTTGATCGAGCGCTGCCCCGCGCTCTGCTTCATTGTGCGCATCGGCGAATTGCGTGATTGGCGCCTGCACGTCGGGCCGGGGCGCAATCGTTGCAGAGGGATCGTCGCCGGCCACGGCAACCACCGGCAAGGTCGACAACAGGACAAGCAGAATGCTCGCCGCGGTGTGCCGTCTGATTCGCAATGCCGCCAATGGTTTGCTTTTCATGGCATTCATCATTCTCTTCCGATAGCCTCGCGCTACGGCGCGACCAGACCCAGGAGCGACGATTCGATCAGGCTCCGCACCTGGACGTAATCATCCACGATGAAGTGCGTGGCGTTCGCGCCCCACATCGTTGTCTCCACGTCGAGCCCCGTCGGCGGCGGATTCGAATCGGTAACCGGGCCGCCGTCGAGGCCGAGGTCCTGAAAGAACGAGCCGTGCTGATAATGGTTCAGGTGGTAGTCCGTGCTCGGCGGGCGGCGCAGCTCCTGGCTCACGTCAACGTCGGAGTTGTTCGAGACCGAATCCACGTAGGACGTGAAAGTGATCTCGAACACACCCAGCCCCGCGCGATTGATATCCAGCAGGTCCGCCAGGTCGTACGTCGAACCGCCGCCGTGGCTGTAGCCGAAAATGACCACCTCACCGACGCCGCGATGTTGAATCGCGTCCGCCACTTCGTTGTATACGGCCCCGGAACCGTCCGCCCCCACGTTGTCCTCGTCGTACATGTGCACGTCCAGCCCGAGACTGTAAAACGCCGTAGCGACCACGAACGTGCCGTTGTTCGGATCGGCAGGATCGGACGGAACCTGGTCCTCGCCTCCCAGCGCCATCACGATGCTCTGGAACGTGTGGAACACGAGCGTGTCCTTGGCCACGTCGCTCGTAACTGGCTCGACGTCCAGCTCGGCAACACCCGGCGACGGGGAAGTCCACTCGATCCACAGCGTCAGCTCCGTCGCCGTGGGCGCGAACGGCAGCGCCGCGGTCTTGTCTGACGTGAACGCGATCTCCGTGCCCGCCTGCTTGTCGCGCGTCGTCCAGGCGTGCAGCGCCGCCGCACTTCGCCGCAGCGCGAGCTGCGCTCCGGGTGGATCGATCGTCACCGTGATTTCGATCAGGTCGTCTTCACCGCTGGGGTCGATGTCGCCCTGCCCGTTGATGCGAATTCCCGGGCCGACGGTCGCGTCCTCCTCGTCCGCATCGGCGATGGTGGTGCGGATGAAGGGGGCGTAACCAGCGCCGTGCTGCGGCCGATACGCCATCAGGTCGGCCGTCGATCCGATCGCGCCGGTGCATCCAGGTGGAGCCTCGTCGGAAGTTGCCTGGAACACGAGCGACAGCAGCGCGAAATCGTGCAGGTCGACCGTGCCGCTGCCGTCAAGGTCCGCGCAGAGGCAGGTCGGCGAGCTGCTCGGCGCCTCGCCAATACATTCCGCGAAGAGCGAATAGTCGAGAATCCCGACGGTTTGATCACCATCCAGATCCCCGCACGCGTACGGGCACGAGTCCGCCCGCACCCGATTGGCGCCTGGAATCCAGAGGGTCGCGAGCCCAACGGCGATCAGTAGCGGACACGTACGGATGGCGGTCACAGCTTCCATCTCTCCGGCCAGGTTGTCCTGGATTAACACCCCGATAGCCCGAATGAAGCATTCTACAGGCTGGCGTGCCTCGACAGCAAGGTAAGTGAATCAGATTTCGACCGGGTTGCCCTGTCATGGATAATAGAGGCGTTAACATCCGCACAGGGCCGGACCTGCTGTCAGAATTGTTAGTGACGGAAAGTGACACCAAGGCGATGCGCCCGGCCCGGTCGCCGCCTGTCGGAAGGCATGCAGCATGCCGACCTGCGGTGTTGCCTTTTGCACCTGTCCGGGTAATCTCCACATAGATTCGCCGGCCGGGCCGGTCCTCGCGGAGCAGACGCCATGGCTCTCGATCCCGTATTCCTGTCTCGACTGCAATTCGCCCTGACCATCGGCTTTCATTACCTCTTTCCGCCATTGACGATCGGGATCGGCGTGCAACTGGCCATCATGGAGGGGATGTACCTCAAGACGAAGGACCGCCAATACGAGGTGATGGCCAAGTTCTGGACCAAGATTTTCGGCCTCATTTTCGCCGTGGGCGTCGCATCCGGCATCGTGATGGAGTTCCAGTTTGGAACGAACTGGGCGGCGTACTCGCGGTTCGTCGGCGACGTTTTCGGTTCGCCCCTGGCGGCGGAGGGCATTTTCGCGTTCTTTCTCGAGTCCGGCTTTCTGGCCGTGCTGATCTTCGGGTGGGATCGCGTTTCGCCGCGAATGCACTTTTTCGCAACGTGCATGGTCGCGCTCGGGTCGATGTTCTCGGCCGTCTGGATCGTCATCGCCAACGCCTGGCAGCAAACGCCGGCCGGATACAAGGTGACCGGAGAAGGCCTGACCCGGCGGGCGGAGCTCACCGCCTTCTGGAACGTCGTCTTCAGCCCGTCGTCCATGGATGCTCTGATTCACGCGCTGATCGGGGCGTTCATCCTCGGCGGCTTTTTCGTCATGAGCGTGTCCGCCTACTACCTGCTGAAAGGTCGCCACGAAGACTTTGCCCGCAAGAGCATCGGCATTGCTCTGCCATTCGCGGCTGTTTTCTCGATCGGGGCGATCGTCTCCGGCGACCTCCAGGCACGGATGATCACCAGGATGCAACCGGGGAAGATGGCCGCCTTCGAGGGGCATTTTCACAGCGAACCGGGCAAGGGGGCGGCCTTTCACATCTTCGGCTTTCCGGATGAGAGGACGGAGACGGTTCGCTACGGGCTGGCGGTCCCCGGCGGGCTCAGCTTCCTCGTTCACGGCAATTTCCACACGCCGGTGATGTCGCTCGACAACCCGGGGATCGTGCCCGGCGGCGTGCCGCCGGGAGAATCGGTCCGCGACTACTGGCCCCCGGTCAACATGACCTTCCAGTTCTATCACATCATGGTGGGACTGGGCGTGCTTTTTATCATCCTCACTGTCTATGCGATCGTGCTGAAATGGCGCGGCACGCTGTTCCAGAAGCGCTGGCTGATGTGGATCTTCGTCTTTGCCGTGGCCGGCCCGGTCATCAGCAACCAGACCGGCTGGTACGCCACCGAGGTCGGCCGCCAGCCGTGGATCGTATACGGCCTGCTGAAGACCGCGCACGGCGCGTCGGAGTCGGTTTCCGGCGCGGAAGTGCTCACCTCGATTTTCCTGTTCGCCTTGATCTACCTGCTGCTTTTCCTCGTGTGGCTCTTCGTGATGGACCGCAAAATCCGCACCGGGCCCGAGAAGATCGAGGCGGCGCCGGCCGAGGGCCCGAAAGACCATTGGATGGATACGGCCGCGCGGTACGGCGATCGCGCTTCGCGAGAGTCGCTGACCGATGTGCGCGAAGACAAGAAGAAGGACGACACGCCAGAGGAGCCTTGACGGACATGACTCTGAACTTGCTGTGGTTCTTCCTGCTCGGCGTGCTGCTCACCGGCTACGCCATTCTCGACGGGTTCGACCTCGGCGTCGGCATCATGCACCTGGGCGCACGAACCGACCATGATCGGCGCGTGCTCATCAACTCCATCGGACCGCTGTGGGACGGCAACGAGGTCTGGCTCGTCACCTTCGGCGGGGCCCTCTTCGCCGCGTTTCCGTACGCGTACGCGACGGCGTTCTCCGCGTTCTACCTGCCGTTCATATTCCTGCTGTTCGCCCTCATTTTCCGCGCCGTGTCCATCGAGTTCCGCGGCAAGCGCGACTCGAAGGTGTGGAGAAGCGCATTCGACTTCGGGTTCTTCGCCGCCAGCGCCTTGGCCGCCTTCCTTTTCGGCGTGGCCGTTGGCAACTCCATGAAGGGCATCGCCATCGGTTCTGACATGGTGTATCAGGGGTCGGTCATCGACCTCGTCCGGCCCTACCCGATTCTGGTCGGCGCCTTCACCGTGGCCATGTTCGCCATGCACGGCTCGATTTATCTCTATCTTAAGACGACCGGCGAGTTGCAGGAGAAGATCCACAACTGGATATGGCGAACCTTCGGCGTTTTCCTGGTTCTTTACGTTCTGACCACGATATTCACGCTGGCCACGATTCCATCGGCCATCCGCAACTTCGAGCACCTGCCCTGGGCGTGGGTGGTGGTGGTGCTGAACGTGCTCGCCATCGCGAACATCCCGCGGGCGATTTATCAGAACCGCCCGATGTACGCCTTCATTTCCTCCTCCTGCACGATCGCGGCGTTCGTCTTTCTCTTCATGGTCGCGCTGTACCCCAACCTGATTGCCTCGAGCCTTAATCCGAAGTGGAACCTGACGATCTACAACGCGTCATCGTCACCCAAGACGCTGGAGATCATGGCCATCATCGCCCTTCTGGGGATGCCGTTCGTTCTGGCATATACCTCGGTCGTGTACTGGATTTTCCGGGGCAAGGTGCAGATTGGCGAGCACAGCTACTGACCGGGATTCCTGCCTTTCTGTACCTGCCAAAATGACCGACGCCGGCCATGTCGCCCGAAAGCGGTCGCGCCGTAACTGGCCGTAAAACAAGCCACTTACGATCTTCGGCCAGCCTGCTCATTGCCTGGTACGGCCTTTGCCTCACTTCCTGGCAACGGTGCTGCACGGCAATGGCCGGCGGCATGTGACAGAGAAACAAGACCACCAACGGAATTTCAACGGGAAAGGGAGGTGGCAGATGTTGACGCGTCGCACGAATGGAATGGACCCGATCAATGCCCTGCGGGGCGAGGTGGAGCACCTCTTCGACGAGTTTCTTCATGGCGCTCCGGGGCGTAGCCGGTTCGGATGGCCGATGTCGCCTGCGTTTCCGGCCCTGAACATCTGGGAGGACGAGCACAACGTCCGTGTGGAGGCGGAGCTTTCGGGCCTGAAACTCGAAGACCTCGATATCTCCGTCGTCGGCAACGAGCTGACCATCAAGGGCGAGCGCAAGGCCCGGCAGCCGGAAGATGTGGTCTATCATCGCCGCGAACGAGGCACGGGCGCGTTCAGTCGTGTTCTGAGGCTTCCCGTGGACATCGACGCGAACCGCGTCGAGGCGTCGTTGAAGAACGGCGTGCTTACGATAACGCTTCCGAAGGCGGAGGCGGCCAAGCCGCGCAAGATTCAGATCAAGGCAACGGAAAAGTAACCGCCGCACGGTTTCTGCTCAGCAGGTGCGTGCAACGAAAACAAAGGAGCAATTGCCATGACAACCGAATCGGCACTCAATAAGCGTCCGGAAGAGACCGCGACCACGCAGGTGGAGCGAACGCGAAGCCGTCCGTACTTCTATCCGAACGTGGACATCATCGAGACCGCGGACGAGCTGACCGTGCTCGCGGACATGCCGGGCATGCGGCCGGACGACGTCGACATCCAGTTCGAGAACGGCACGCTGACCATTCACGGAACGGTGCATGATCGCCAGCCGGAAGGTACCAGCTATCTGCGGCGCGAATATGGCGTCGGCGACTTCTACCGCACGTTCCAGGTCAGCGAGCTGATCGACGCGAGCAAGATCAATGCCGCATACGAAAACGGGGTGCTGACGTTGCATCTTCCGAAGGCCGAAGCCGCCAAGCCGAGGAAGATCACCGTCACCAGCAAGTAAACGACATCGTTCTTGGCGGCGAGGGAACGGAACGGAAGGAGGTGAGCAATCGTGAACCTCATCCGCTGGAGAAACAAGCGAGGCGAGCACGAGATCGCGCCGGCCAGACCGCAGCAGTCGCTCCAGGCGTTCCGCAGCCAGATCGATCGGCTGTTCGACCGCTTCTTTGACGACGACTTCGGTGACATCTGGGGCGGGGCGCTGCGATCGATGACCGGCTGGGCGCCGGCCTTCGACGTGTTCGAAACCGACGACGAAGTGACTGTCCGCGCCGAAATTCCCGGCGTCGATCCGAGGGATATCGACGTTTCGATCGCCGGTGACCGGCTGACCATCTCGGGAGAGAAGAAAGAGGAGACCGAGGAGAAGAGCGGCGGCGTCTACCGTAGCGAGCGCCGGTTTGGCCGGTTCGAGCGCAGCGTCGCGATACCGGCGGGCGTCGATGCGGACAAGATTGTGGCGGAGCACGCCAACGGCGTGCTGACGATCCGCCTGCCGCGCAGCAAGAAGGCGAAGCCGAAGCGGATTGCGATCACGGCGGCGAAGAGCTGACGGAAAAAGAGCAGGCAGGGCAAAACACGTGGAGAGGCGAGGGTCGCCTGGTGCGAGGTGGCTCTCGCCTCGTTATCATCCATCCGCCGGGGATTCTTCCGACGCGATTTTCGACTATAATCTCGCCCGCTGTCATCGCGGGCCGGCTGCGCGGCCCGCGCTGAACAGCGAACGAATCCCACCGTCGAGAAAGGAACAACGATGAGAACGGCCAAGTGGTGGATGCCGGTCGCGGCGATGTTGGCGTGTGCGGCGCTCGTTCTGCTGGGAACCGGTTGCTCGTGGACCGCGCCCGGCGCGATTCCTTTGGGTCAGTGGTCCGGTGACGGCGTCTTCGTGTACGAGGACTGGCATGGGCAACAGGCGGCAAAGAACGAGAGCGACGCCGGTGACAAGAGCATTCATCGACACTACGCCGCGCGCCTCCACGTGGCGCCGAGTGAGCTGGACGGGCACGACATTATCGAAATGAACATCCACTCTGATCGCGGGTCG
>JBECKQ010000039.1:0-22351 GCA_040235375.1 Phycisphaerae bacterium
ACCGCGGGCCAAACGCCAAGAGATGGGCGTTTACGAGGCTTGGCGGCGCAGCGCCGCGCACGCATTCATGATCTCAAGTGTGCTTCGCGCCGGCTGGAATCCAGGATGTGCCGCACGTGTGCGAGCAGCTCCGCCTGTGTGAACGGCTTGTGCAACAGCTCGACCGCGCTGTCGCGAACCTCCGCGTGGCCGATGACCGTCTCGGGGTATCCCGAAATAAACAGCGCCGGCAGGTCGGGACGGTGCGCCTTGACTGCGAGCGCGAGATCGCGCCCGTTCATCTCCGGCATGATCACGTCCGTGATCAACAGATCGATCCGCCGTCGACTCTCCTGCGCGATGGCCACGGCCGTCGTCGGATGCTCCGCCACCAGAACCGTGTACCCGGCCGATCGGAGCGAGCGAGCCAGCAGATCGCGCACCACCGCATCATCCTCGCACAGCAGCAAAGTCTCATCGCCGCCGGCGGCCGGCACGCTCGCGTCCGCGTCCTCCGCCGCATCCGGAGACTCCGCGGCCGTCGGAACGTACACGCGAAAGGTGGTCCCGCGGCCGATTTCGCTGTCGATCTCGATCCGCCCGCCCGCCTGGTTCACGATACCGTACACGGTCGACAGCCCCAGGCCCGTGCCCTCGTGCATCGGTTTCGTCGTGAAGAACGGCTCGAAAACGCGCTCCTGCGTTTCGGCGTCCATGCCGCAGCCCGTATCCGTCACAGCCAGCAGCACGTGCGGCACGATGACTCCGTGCTCCTCGATGTCCACATCGCCCGTACGGATGGTCAGCCGCCCGCCACCGGGCATCGCATCAACCGCGTTCACAACCAGGTTGACGATCACCTGCTCGAACTGGCCGGCATCCGCCCACACCGGCTGCAGTTTTGGCTCGAGGTCGGTCTCCAGCGAGATCGTCGCCGGAATGAGCCGACCGAGCATCTTGTCGAGATCCGTCACCACCTTGCTGAGGCTGATGCTCCGCGGCCTGGCCACCTGCCTCCGGCTGAAGGCCAGCAGTTGCCGGGTGAGCGCCGCGGCGCGCTCCGCGCTCAGTTCGATCTGCCCCATGGCGTCGATCAGCGGCCCCGTGGCCGGCGTTCGCTCCGGCACGCTCGCCCGGCTCAGCTCGATGTGGCCCAGAATGGCCGTGAGGATGTTGTTGAAGTCGTGGGCCACGCCGCCGGCCAGCCGGCCCACCGCCTCCATCTTCTGCGCGTGGCGAAGCTGCGCCTCCAGCTTCACGCGCTCCTTCTCCGCCTGCTTGCGGTCGGTCACATCCATGACCACGCCGAGCACGCGGAGAGCCTTGCCGCTCGCGTCGCGCTGGGCGTCTCCCAGCGTCGTGACCCAACGCACGGTTCCGTCCGGCCGGACGATGCGCATCTCGAGGTTGTGCTCGACGCCGTCCTCGAGGCACGCCCGCAGCGATTCGTGCCAACGGGGCACGTCCTCGGGATGAATCCGTCCCTCGACGTCGGACGCGCTTGCCATGGGAGTCCCTTTGGGGACGCCATAGATGTCGTACACCTCGTCCGTCCACAGCACGCGGTCCGTGGCCACGTCCCACTCCCACGTGCCGACTCCCGCGATTCGCTGAGCCAGCGCATAGCGCGCCTCGCTGAGACGCACGTGCTCTTCAGCCTTGTGCCGCTCCGTAACATCGCGCACGCTCAACAGGGTGCACAATGAGCCGCGCAGCCTGATCGATCGCGCGTTGATCTCGACCGGGAATTCGCCGCCGTCCTTTTTCTGATGGCGGCTTTCGAACTGGGCGCCCGCGTCGCTCGTCCTTTGCAGGTTGTTTGCGGCCTGTTCGCGCAGAGCGGTCAGAGCCAGCTCCGGCGACTTCATGGCGAGCAATTCGCTGCGCGTATAGCCGTACTGCTCGATTGCGGCCCGGTTCACCTCCAGAATCGAGCCGTCGCGCCCCACCACGAACATAGGATCGGGATGGTCGCCGAAAAGCTCGCTGTAGCGCGCCTCGTTGCGGCGCAGGTCCTGCGCCGTGCGATCCACCATCCAGTAAACGAGCGTGGCGGTGACGCCGATGAAGAGAAGCCCCTTCGCGGTCTGCGCGATCGCCAACGTTTCCAGCGAGGGGAAAAGCCACGAGGACACTGTGTCCGACGCCAGTATCCACGCCGTTCCAAACGCCGCGTAGACGAGCGTGACCCGCAGCGGGCTCCATCTGGTAAACATCCCCGTCGCTCCTGCCCGGCCCGGTGTGACGCTCCTGCGCATTCGCAGATCCGCCGAAGGCGGTCCACCCGAGCACCGATGCCGCACCAGGTTCACCCTGCTCCCCTCGCGCCTGCGCCCGGGACGCTTTTCTTCAGTGTATTATCGTCAGCACATTGTCAAAACGACCCGAACCTCGAGGGGGAATTGTCCCGTGTTCAGCGGCAGAACGCAACCTTGAAACCGCTGTCCCCGACGCCGCTTCGCCCCCTACCACTCCTTGGGCGGGACGGTTAAGCTTAGAGATCGTGATGACACGTTAACACCATTGTGCCCGTCTCGATGCGACCGGGGAGTATTGCTAATGCTGATTGAGCGGTCTCGGACGCTGCAATTCGTGACGATTATCGTCGCCCTCTGTCTGGTCGCCGGATGCGAACCCGGCGACCGCCAGGCGCCAACGTCCCGCGACGGGCCGGGCGACAGCAAAGCCACTGCCCCGGTCGCGCAAAGCGCTCCGGCCGGCGATGCGAAGACCATCGGCGTCACCCTGCTGACCGTTCAGCACCAGTTCTACCAGGACCTTCGTGCGGGCTTGGAAGAGGAGGCCAAGTCCCTCGGCTACAAGCTCATCATCACGACGGCCGAGTTCGATTCCGCGCGGCAGGCCAACCAGATCGACCAGTTCATCGTCCAGAAGGTGGACGCGATCGTCGTCTGCCCGTGCGATTCGCGGAGCGTCGGCGCGAGCATCGTTTCCGCCAACGAAGCCGGCATTCCCGTGTTCACGGCGGACATCGCCAACATGTCGCCGCTCGGCAAGGTCGTCGCGCACGTGGCCTCGGACAATCGCCAGGGCGGTCGCGTGGCCGCGAAGCTGATGGCCGAAGCGCTCGATGGCGCCGGCAAGGTCGCGATTCTCACGCATCCGGAAGTGACCAGCGTGATGGACCGGGTGGCCGGTTTCAAGGAAGGCCTCGCCGATCACTCCGAGATCGAGATCGTGGCCGAGCTTTCCGCGGAAGGTAAGCGCGACCGCGCCGTCCGCGTGACGGAAGACCTGCTGCAATCGCACCGCGATCTCGCCGGCATCTTCGCCATCAACGACGACTCGGCGCTGGGGGCGCTCGCCGCCGTCGAGGCGGCCGGCAAGGCGAAGCAGATTACGATCGTCGGTTACGATGCCACGCCCGAGGCCCGCGAGAAGATCAAGTCCGGCGCGATCTACGGCGACGTGATCCAGAATCCGCGGCAGATCGGCAAGCTGACGATCCAGACGATCCACGACGCCCTGCAAGGCAGGAAGGTCCCCGCCGTCATCCCGGTGGAAGTCGGCGCGTATCGCGGGTAGATCAGGTTGTCGCTCACGCGCAGAATGAACTCGCCGGCGCCTTGAGTATCCCGGCCACGAGCTCACGAACCGTGGTTGGAGTGGTCCGCACACGCGCGCATAACATATGAGAGGCGCTCGCTCACGATTTCATCCCGGCTACGGCAACACCGGATCGCCGTCGATGAAGACGATGCGGGGATCGAGGATCTGGACCCAGCGCCCGCTGAGCGTCGCCAGCCAGATCGTCAAGACGACGACAGCACACACAACAAGGAAAAGGAAGACGCGCGTGGACATATCTGGATACCTTTACTCGTAGTGCCCTGTCTAACTGCCTTGTCCTGCCGTCGTGCGAACAACAGCACGCTTCGGCAGCCCCTCAAAATGAAGACACGCCCACGATTCCGGGCGCGTTGCCATGTGCACATCTTCGATCGAAATGTGACATACGCGGCTGCCCCCATCGTTGGATCCGATGGGCCCCGAAGGGCCGGCAGGCGCCAACGATACAGATCGGGCCGTTGCCGCGCCTGGTCGCGGCTCGCTGTGCCGCGAAGTAGTCGACCGATGGGGCCTCTGTCTCTCCGACCATTGCACCCGGCTACACAGAAGGGAACGGCTGCCGAGAGCGATCGGAGCGCTGATTCCATTCCGATATACACCACGGAGGGCGGCGTCTTCCCGGCAATGGAATAAAATCGTCTCGATGTGCACGATCCCGGACTCAATGCGGGTACATGAAGTACGACTGAAGCGGACATCACGTTGCACGGGAGAGCGAGCCGCAGTGACGACGAAACCGCCTGGCCGCAGTCGCCATAAAACCGCTTGAAATGAAAGGCGCGGCGACGTCGATCGCGGGAAACGAACCTGTCCCCCGTTTTTCGATCCAGAACCCCGTCTTTTTCGATCCGTTTTTCGATCTCGACCCAGTGGAAGGTGCGCAATTTCGTTGTGCGGGTCCGTGACCGACTGCGGAAGCGGGAGATGCACGTCGACGGCGTCGTCCTGGCACCTCTGGCGGCTGCCTGATACAGCAGGCTCATCATCAGTCCGAACGGTGAAGGCAGCAGGTTGGGTGGCGGCTCGGCTACCGGGGCGCCGGGGTGAACGTGCGGGAAAACAGGTTGTACAGCGGGCAGTAGATCAAGGCGACGTAGATTCCATAGGCGAAGCTCTCGATCAGACCGAGGAAAAAGCTTCCCCAAGTCAACCACTTGAACCCCGGCAGCAGTTTCATCCACGTCGTGTACATCGCCTGCCCGGGAAAAACGAGGTCGAAGCCCACACAAAGCACATAGGTGATTGCTAAAAAGCACGCCAAGGCAAAGCCAACGATCCTCCAGTCCAATGTACGATAATATGATACCTGCTTAACAGCCATGGTGACCTCCTGCGGGTGTCTCGTTGGCCGCAAGGTAGCGCCGCGGCTCCTGGACGAACCTGTCGCGGCACTGTTCCGAGCAAAAGTAGAACATCTTGCCGTCGTGCTCCGCGCTGGCGGCCGCAGTGCCGGCCGGGCCTTTCGCTCCGCAGACGGGGTCGGTGACGGTCCACGCCCCACCACCCTCCGAGCCTGCTCCGTGTCCCACCCCGCCACCATGCTGGGGGTGCCCTCCGTGGCCGTGAGCACCGCAGCCACCCATACGCATCATGAAGTAGAAAACGGCCCCGATCACGAGAAACCAGATTATCGTCTCCATCGGTTCAGCCTCCTCGATTCAAAGCGTGGTCGTGCGCAACCGCAGGGCGTTTCCGACCACGGAAAGCGAACTGAAGCTCATCGCTGCGGCCGCAATCACCGGGCTCAGCAGCAGTCCGAACACCGGATACAGCACGCCTGCCGCGACGGGAATGCCCAATGCGTTGTAGATGAACGCGAAAAAGAGATTCTGGCGGATGTTCCGCATTGTCCCGCGGCTCAACAGCCGCGCCTTGGCGATGCCCCGCAGATCGCCCTTCACCAGAGTCATCCCCGCGCTTTCCATCGCCACGTCGGTTCCCGTGCCCATCGCGACGCCCACGTGCGCCTGGGCCAGCGCCGGCGCGTCGTTGATCCCGTCGCCGGCCATGGCAACGATGCGGTTCTCCTCCTGAAGCTGTCGCACGACCTCGTTCTTCCGCTCGGGCAGCACGTCCGCCTCCACCCGCTGGATGCCCAGACGGTGGGCGACGGCCTCCGCCGTCGTGCGGTTGTCGCCGGTCAGCATCACGATCTCGACGCCGTCGTCCCTCAGCAACTCCACCGCCTCCGGCGTCGATTCCTTGATCGGGTCCGCCACGCCCAGCAGGCCCGCCACCTTCCGATCGACGGTCACGAACATGACCGTCTGGCCTTCCGCGCGCAGCTCATCCGCGCGTTTGGCTAAGTCGCCGGCATCGATTTTCAAATCATCAAGCAGTCTGCGATTGCCCAGCGCCACGTGTTGCCCATCGACCTGTCCGCGAACGCCTTTGCCCGTCAGCGACTCGAAGTTGGATCCCTCCGCGGCTTCCACGCCCCGCTCCTTGGCCCCTTCCACGATCGCCGCCGCCAGGGGATGCTCGCTGCTGCGCTCCAGACCGGCGGCAAGCCGCAGCAAATCCTTTTCCTCCCGACCGTCCGCCGGCTGCACCGTCACCAATCGCGGCTTGCCCTCCGTCAGCGTCCCCGTCTTGTCCACCACCAGCGTGTCGACCTTCTCCATCGTTTCGAGCGATTCCGCGTCCTTGATCAGCACGCCCGCCTGGGCCCCGCGACCGGTCCCCACCATGATGGACATCGGTGTCGCCAACCCCAACGCACACGGACAGGCGATGATCAGCACGGCCACGGCGTTCACCAGAGCGTGAGCCATCGCCGGCGACGGACCCACCAGCGCCCACACGACGAACGTGACGACGGCCGCCAGCACGACGGCCGGAACGAAGTATCCCGCGACCTTGTCGGCGATCCGCTGGATAGGCGCCCGGCTCCGCTGCGCGGCACTGACCATCTCCACAATCTGTGCCAGCAACGTGTCACTGCCCACGCGTCCCGCTTCCATGACGAACCCGCCGGTCGAATTGACCGTGGCTCCGATGACGTTGTCGCCCGCCTTCTTCTCGACGGGCATCGGCTCGCCGGTGATCATCGACTCGTCGATCGTGCTTCGGCCCTCAATGACCTTGCCGTCAACCGGCACCTTCTCTCCCGGCCGGACGCGGAGGCGGTCGCCGATCTTCACTTCGTCCAGGGGCACATCCTCTTCGGAGCCGTTGGGCGCCAGCCGGCGCGCCGTCTTCGGCGCCAGGCCGAGCAGCGCTCGGATCGCCCCGCTCGTGCTCCGCCGCGCCCGCATCTCCAGCACCTGCCCCAAGAGCACCAGTGTCGTGATGAACGCCGCCGCCTCGAAATAGACGTCCACCGTCCCCTCCGCCATGCGGAACGACGCGGGGAAAACCCCGGGCGCCACCGTCGCCACCACGCTGTACACCCACGAGGCGCACACGCCCAACGCGATCAGTGTGAACATGTTGAGGTTGAACGTGACCACCGAGCGATAGCCGCGAACCAGAAGCGGCCAGCCGCACCAGAGCACCACCGGCGTCGCCAGAATCAGCTCGACCCACGGCTGCACGCGCGGACCGATGACCGCCGACAACGGCCGGCCTGGTATGTACGACGCGGCGACAATCACAAGCAGCGGAACCGACAGCGCTACACTCACCCAGAATCGCCGCGTCATGCTGCGGAGTTCCGTATCCTCCTCCTCGCCCTCCGCCTCGGGCGTCATGGGCTCGAGCTCCATCCCGCACTTGGGACACGAACCGGGATGATCCTGCACGACCTCCGGATGCATCGGGCAGGTGTACTGCGTCTTCCGCTCCTTGCGGTGTACGGGAGAGACGGGTTCGAGGCCCATACCGCACTTCGGGCATGCCCCCGGTTCGCTCTCGCGCACCTCGGGGTGCATCGGGCACGTGTACCGGGCCGCGCTGTTCCTCTCCGCCCGGCTGGGCTCGTCTGTGGACTCGGTTTTGTGCGGAGGGTGCTCGGCGGCCTTGGAAATATAGGCCCTCGGGCTCTCCTGGAATTTCGCCCGGCAGTGCGCGCTGCAGAAGTAGTACGTCTGCCCCTCGTGCTCAAGGGCGTTCTTGGCGGGTACGCTCATGCCGCACACCGGGTCTCGAGCGACGTCGCCGTTCGTGGATGTGCCGGGGTTGGTCTTTTTCACTGTCCAGGCCTCGCCGGTCCGGCAAGCACCACCTCGATAATGGTCAACGCCCTGCGCCGGATGTCTGGTGGTCGTGCCGGATCAATTTCGGGAAAAACATCGGCGTTCGCTGCATGTACTCGCGGTACGCGACGGGGTAGCGCTGCAATGCGTCCTGCTCTTCCTTCCTGGCCAGCCGGTAGTACATGACGATGACGAACGGCCAAAGAATCAACGTCGCCAGCGTGGGCCACTGTATCATGAATCCCAGTGTAATGATGAAAATGCCGGTGTACTGCGGGTGACGCATGTACTGATAGACTCCGTCGGTGACGAGTCGCCCCTGTGCCTTGTACACTCGCTCCCAGCCGTCGCTGATGATCGAGATGCCGATGATCAGGAGCACGTTGCTCACCAGCATGACGATGAACCAGCCGTTGCCAAGACCCAGGTAGGTAATCAGGTCTCCGAGCAGATGGCCGCTGATGTGCCCGAGGGAGATTTTAATGCCGAAGAAGTGGGCCAGCAGGTAGATCGTCAGCGGAAACCCGTACATCTCGCTGAAGAGCGCAACGATAAACGCGATCAGCGCCCCACCCGATCGCTTCTGCATTCCGGTACGCATGGGGATGAACTTGAGAATGAAGAACAGGCTGATGACGATCATCGTGATGGCGATGCCCCAGTGTCCGTAGGCGTACTGCTCAGGCATGGTCGTCACCTCCGGACCGGGTCCCGATGCTGTACAGAACGGCAAACACGGCGCCGAACAGCCAGCCGAAGATGAACACCTCCAGCACGCCGATCACCATCTCCCACCAGGGCATTCGCCAGCGCATGATGGGCCCGACGTCGATTCCGTGCAGAATGCTGTTGAAAAAGTGAACGACGAACTCCTTCGGCGCCGTCATGGTGATAGCCATGCACGCCAGGTACAGCAAGGCCGTCGATGCGCCCATTGCGAAGCCGGTTCGCGTCACGCTGAGACTGCGCACAATAGTCTCCCTGGTCGGCGCCGATCGCGCGGCAACGTGCCCCCGTCATCACCCCTGCGGCTTCCAAGCCATCGCCAGAGCGCCGCCGACCATGCCGAGGATCCCGGCGAAGAGGCCGCCGGCTCCACCCAGCAGCGCCACGCAGGAGGAAATGAGGACGACCACGCCCCAGCGCGGCGCCGTGGCCGGCCGCGCATACATGGCAAACGCCCCGACCAGCACGAGGATCGCGGCGGCCGTCCCCAGCCAGAACCACAAAACGCCGCCTCCATAGCCGTGCATCCACTGGTGGTGGGCCCACATCCAGTTGTAGGCGCCGCCGGCGCCCGGACCGCCGGCGTACATGTTGCCACTCCACCCGCGCGAGCCCATGTATCCCCAGCCCATCATGCCGCCCATGGCCAGCATCCATAGCCCGGCGATCAGGCTGACGACAAATGCTCCGACTGGCCTGTCTTCATAATTCATCGCGTTTGATCAACTCTCTCACCCGTCAGCCGTTCGATCCCATTGGTTCAAAGTGCCCCGTCACCTTCGGCATGCGTACGGATATTCACGGCCCGTTCGATCGGGGCCACGAAAACCCGCCCATCGCCGGACCTGCCCGTATGAGCGGCGCTCTTGATTGCGTCCACAAACAGCCCGGCCTCCTCGCTTTTACAGACGACTTCCACCTTCGTCATCCGCGAGTACCTCGTGTCGTACTGCCTGATGATGCGGTGCTCGTCCTCGTTGAGGTCGGCCAGCACGCCCAGCGCATCGACACGAATAACAGTGATGTCACGCGCCCCGGCCTGCTCCAGCGCGTGGATCACCCCTTCGAGAACATCGGGCCTCACGTATGCCTTTACCTCTTTCATTTCCGTTCCTCACCCCGGCCGGGGTTCACGCTGTCCGGCGCCCGCTCGCGCACAAAGACTCTGGCTCTTCGAGTGACCGGCCGAGCACTCACTTTTTCACCCCTATTGTTGGATGCGGCGCAGCCGCCAATCCTTCCGCAGGCCACAAAAGCAGAAGGGGTTGAGAGCCGACTTTCTCCCGAGCCGCGCACGCCTACCGTGCCGGAGCAGAAACGACTCCCGACCGCTTATCCGCCTGCGGGCAAGCATCGGTCGAGCAGGTCTCCCGACGCGCGTTTCTCTGCGACGGCCCCTATCTGCACCCCAGGAATGGCGGGTCTACTGGCCCTGCATGTTCTTCATCGCCTGCATCATCGGGCAGCCGTTGGACGACACGTTCGCTCCCGGATCGTGCATGCCGTGGCCCATCTGGCCGCCCTGCATGCCCTGGCCCATTTCGCCGCGCATGCTGCCCATCATTCTGTGCATTGCCATCGAGCTGTTCGGCGTCTTCTCCACCTTCTCCAGTTCGGATTTCTGCTCGCTGTTGAGCACGGAGCGGACCTTCTCGCGCGCCTGGCCCGCGATGTCGCGAATCTGCTGGGCCTGATCATCCGTGAGGTTCAACTGGTCCTTCAACGCCAGCACGGCATTCGGGTCGAGGGGGTTGACGTGCATGCTCATGAGCATGCGCGTACGCATCATCATGGGCTTCGACATCTGCTGCTGACCCCGCATCATCATGCCGCCTCCGCGCTCCTGGGCGAACGCCGTGAACGTCGCCAGCAATAAGGCGACAGAAGCTGCCGATACCGTCACAGTCACGATCTTCGCGGTTCTGCTCATCATCATTCTCCTTTCGAGTGCTGAGTTCCCGGGTCTCGTTGTCCCGGCACACCGCGCGGCCTGTCTTGTCCGAGATCGCCGAATACCCCTCGAACCCGTGCCGAAAGCCGCGCGCACTTCCCACGGTCGCCCCAATTGTGGCCGCCCGAAATAAGCACGTGGTTAATTCTGGCTTAGCTCGTCGTAATGGCCGGCCATCTGCGAAAGGCGTTTGTGGGCTCCGGGCGGAGTTTCGAGCGAACGGTCCTGTTGAGTACAATGGTCCCGTTGCGAGTTGGACGCTGATCTGAACCCGACGGCCTCGCCGCCTCCTGGCTGCTCAGAGTGTACAAATGCTCGACGAACTGCCCGGTATTGACGACGCCGAATCCGAAAAACGCCTCCGCCAGGAGTACCTTCGACGAGACTCCCGGCGCAAGCGTATCGCCGTCCTGGCGGGCATCCTTCTCGGCACGGGCTTTGCCTTGGGAGTTGCTTCAGGAATCCTGGTTGTTTTAGGTTTCCGCGTGGCCGGCACGTGGGTGGGCAGCGCCTTCGCGGGCTTCGTCTCTGCGTATTTGGTTATCGCCTGGGAGCGATCGCGCATTCGAAAGGCATGGCCGTCCGTCGCCGCGGCTCACGGACGTTGCCGCAATTGCGGCTACATACTCGTCCCAGCCACCGCGGACCGCTGCCCGGAGTGCGGCGAACCTGTTGAACCGCCGTCGGCAGATACCCGAGAGGACTGACCACCGTACCTCGCCATGACTCAACGAGACCACAACTCCACGGCCCACAAGCAGACGGCCAAGCGCGCCTCCCGGCTTATGCAGCCGCTGCCGCTGGCGTACTGGCTGCTGTTCGGCATACTGCTGACGCTGGTGGTGTTTCTGCTGCTGGGCTTCGTGGCGCCGTAAGATCATGCCGACGTGCGAGGGGCCTCCGGGCCAACGCAGTAGATCGCTCGATGGAATCTCCGACTGACACATCCCACCCATCGCTGGCCGGCACAGACAGCCGCAACGAAACGGCCGCGCCCGCTCAGCGCCCCGAGTACGCCGCCAGGCCGGACGACGTAGATCCGCCGGCCAGCCCGACACCCGACCTCGATCGATTGCGTCTGGTCATCGCGCCGCACTGGCGGGGAGCGACCGACATGGCGATTGGGTTCACCGGGGCGTTCCCGTGTGTCGTGCTTCTCGTTGGCGGCGTGTGGTTTTCGACAATGGACTACTTCGCGTGGCCTGCGCGATTGGTGGGCCACATTGCCATCGCGATCGCCATCATCGTCCCGATGTGCTCGGTCGGACCTGTCTGCGCCCGCCGACTCCGCCAGCAACTGCCGCGACGCGCCTCGCAAAAGGCCAAGTACGTGAAACTGCGCCAAGCAGAGCGAACCACTGCTGACGTGCCGCTGTCGTGCGATGGCAGCGCGACCGAACTGGATCTCTTCGTGGACACGATCGGCATCTCGACGGAGGTGGAAGTTACCGGACCGCGTTTCGGATACATCGGCTTTGTTCCTCAGCCCGTTCTTTGGCTACTTCTCGGCTGCATGATTGTCGCACAGCGCGTTGTGGGCCCGTTGCGGGCCCTGGCCATCTACATGGCCGTGATTCTTCTCCTGTATTTGTGCTATCGCCTGAAGACGCGCTACTACCGAATCCATCCCGGGCGCCTCGACGTCCAATGGGGCTGGGCGTTCCGCGAATCGCTGCATCTCGAACGCTCGATCGACCTGACGACCGCCGACATCTGTTGCCGCTTTGACAAGGCCAAGTTGACGATTGCACCCGCCGGGCCCGATCGCAGCCCGCTGGTCATCCGTCTGGACGCGCTCGCGAAGCCGCACGCTTTCGCCGCCACTGTCTTCGCGGCCGCCCTGTATCGCGGCCCCGTCCACACCCTGCCGCCCGACCGCTTCGTCGGGTAGAGGCAGAGCAAGGAGGTAATCGCGTGATCACCGATGAAGATGCCTGCGGTCTGCTCGCGCAGGCCATCGTCCGGCGGCGTGCGCCGCTCGGCTCTGATCGGGCGCAATCAACGCAAGGGCGTCTGCCTCGCGCGATTGATTCCGTCATGTGTCCGCGACAAGAACGCCGTTTGTCCGTCAGCGCGCGAGCTCGTCCAGGAAGCAGCAAAAGGATATCGGCGCGCCAAACCGCATTGTTCCCGTCTAGCCGGTTTCATAAGATGGGCCATAGCAATGTTGCTCGCGCATCGATGCCTTCAAGGTCATCAAGCAAACGTCATCAGCCCCGGCCTGCGCCCGTGCCGTGACCACGGGCAATAAGGAGCGCGAAAAGGAATGACACACGACGCCGACCGTTCTTCCCCTCGCCGGTTCATCATCATGTGCAGCCTGTTTGCCAGCACAACGCTCGCGGGAGCGGCGCTGGCCCAGGCTGATCCGCAACTCGAACCGGCCGCCCAGCCCGCGATCGTCGGCTGCGGCAAGGCGCAGGCTCTCCAGCAGAAATACATCCGCGAACAGATGCGCGAAGATTGGAAAGCCGAATACGACCGCATGCTCGCGGCCGGCCTGCGCGAGGCTCTCACCGATACCGACGTGCTCCACTGCGACCTCGAGATCGAGATCCTTCCCGATCAGTACGACAACATGATCGGCACCAACACCCTCACCATCCAGAGCAGGTCGAACAGCCTCAGCCAGTTCACCTTTCGCCTGCGCAGCCAGTACAACGTCACCAGCATCCTCATCAACGGCTCCACGCCCGTCACGTTTTCCACGCCCAGCACGACCACGCGAGTCGTCACCCTCGACCGCACCTACGCCATGGACGAGGTGTTCACGCTGACGATCGCCTACTCCGGCCACGCCGAGTCGCGCGGCTTCGGCTCCATCGAGTTCACCACGCACAACACCGAAGACATCGTCTACACGCTCAGCGAGTCGTACTTCGCCTACACCTGGTGGCCGTGCAAGGACGGCGACTTCGGCGAGCCGGGCGACAACGGCGACAAGTTCACGCTCGACCTGGGCGTCATTGCCCCGGACACGATGGTCACCGCGTCGAACGGCACGCTGCAGGGCGTGGACACGCTTTCGGGTAACCGGCTGCGCTACCGCTGGTCGACAAACTACCCGATCTCAACGTACCTCGTCTGCTTCTCGGCGACGAACTACAACACGTGGACGGAGTACTACACGCCGTCGGCCGGCCGCAGCATGCCGGTCGATTTCTACATCTACCCGGAGAGCGACACGCCGAGCAACCGCGCCGCCTGGGGCAAGGCGGTGGACATGCTTTACGTGCTGCGCGACATCTACGGCGAGTACCCGTTCATCACCGAGAAGTACGGCATCTACGAGTGCCAGTTCGGCGGGGGCATGGAGCACCAGACCTTCACCGCCCAGGGCACCTTCAGCGAGAGCGTCACCGTCCACGAGCTCGGCCACCAGTGGTGGGGTGACATGATCACCTGCAATACGTGGAACCACATCTGGATCAACGAAGGTTTTGCAGCCTATACCGAAGCGCTGTGGGCGGAACGCAAGCCGGGCAGCTCCGGCCTGCCCGCCCTGAAGAGCGTGATGGCCACGAAGAAATACACCGGCGCGGGCAGCGTCTACGTCACCGACGCCGAGGTGGCCAACATGAATGCCATCTTCGACACCAGCACCACGTACAACAAGGCCGCCTGGGTGCTGCACATGCTGCGGCACGTGCTCGGCGATGACAATTTCTTTGACGCGCTGGCCGCGTATCGCGCCGCGTTCCAGTACAGCGCCGCCAGCACCGAGGACTTCCAGGGCGCCTGCGAGCCGTTCTATCCCACCGGCGATCTGAGCTGGTTCTTCTCCGAGTGGATATACGGCGAGCGCACGCCGGCCTACCAATGGGGCTGGACCAATGCTCAGATTCACGGCCAGAACTACCTGCTGCTCTCGATCGACCAGACCCAGGATGCGGCCTACCAGCGCTTCACCATGCCTATCGACATCGTGGTGAACGGTGACACCTACACGGCGTTCGACGACCATGACCCGCAGAACTTCGTGATCCCTCTGCCCGCGCCGGCCACCACCGTCGACCTCGATCCCGACGAGTGGATTCTCACCAGCGGTCGAACAACGGCTGCCTACTCGCCCGGCCCGCCCAAGATCGTCGAGACCTACCCCGACCCCGGGCAGATTGTCGAAATGGCCTCCGCCCCCGACCAGGTGGACATCACCTTCCACACGCCGGTCAACGCGTCTGCGGCCGACTTCTCGCTCGTGGGGGCCGCCGGCGGCGCCCAGTCGGTGACGTACACCTATTCGGCCAGCGACAACAAGGTCACGCTGACGGCGGCCGCACCCCTGCCACCCGACATTTACACGCTCACCATCAGCGACGCGCTGACCGCGGTCAACAGCGGGCAGCAGCTCGACGGCGAAATCACCGATGCCCAGAGCCTCACCTCCCTGCCGTCAGGCAACGGAGTGGCCGGCGGCAGCGCTGCGATCCAGTTCGCCGTCATCTGCGCGTTCGGCGACGCCGACTGTGACGGCGACATCGACCTGGCCGATTTCGCCAGCTTCCAGAGCTGCTACACGGGTCCCGACGCCGGCCCCGCCGCGGCAGGTTGTGAGCCGATGCGCTTCGACGCCGACACCGACGTGGACACCGCGGACCTGGCT
Organism: Phycisphaerae bacterium; assembly: GCA_040235375.1. Taxonomy (GTDB): domain Bacteria; phylum Planctomycetota; class Phycisphaerae; order UBA1845; family UBA1845; genus JBECKQ01. The sequence continues at coordinate 14,987 of JBECKQ010000039.1, forward strand.
GACTTCGTTGACACGCTGACCGGCCCGTAGAGCTGTCCGCCGTCATGCAGACCACAGAGATTTAGAGTCCTGTCGCCCGGCTCCGCAGCCGGACGCGGAACGTGACCAGCGTCGCTGGAAGCACGATCAGCACCAGCGGCAATTGCACGGCCAGACCCGAGATGATCGCGATCGCCAGCGGCTGCTGCATCGCGGCGCCTTGGCCGAGTGCCAGCGCGAGCGGCAGCAACGCGAGGATGGCGGCGAATGTCGTCATCGCGACCGGCCGCATCCGATTCCGGCCGGCTGCGATCAACCGACGGTGCCGGTGCTTCTCACTGTGCAGCGCGTCGTACTCCGAATAGTAGAAGATGGAGACCTCGGTAACGATGCCGACGACCATCGTCATGCCCATCATCGCCGTGATGTTGAGCTCGGTGCCGGTCAGCCACAGACCGATGAAGACGGCGGACATCGCCAGGAGCGTGGTCAGCAGCATCGCGATCGCCACGAGAAAGCGTTCGTAAAGAAACAAGAGCAGCGCAAAGACCAGCCCGACCGCGGCGAGGATCACCATGAGGAGGCCCCGGAACGCGATCTGCTGCTGCGCGTACAGACCACCGAGTTGATAATAGACGCTATCGGGGACCAGTCCCGGACGCTGTAGCACCCTCTTGACGTCGGCGACGGTCGAGCCCAGGTCGCGGCCGCTGATGCGGGCCGTGACGGCGACCATGCGCTTGAGATTGTCGCGCGTGATCTGCGGCTGTCCGGTGACGGTCTTGAGCGTGGCCACACGACTAAGCGGAAAGAGATGGCCGTCGGGTGCACGGAGACGGCAGGCGGCGATGCGCCGCATCGTGTCGCGGTCGGCGTGGGGCAGCCAGACGCGTACGCCGATCATTTTAGGCCCCTTCTGCAACTGCGTGGTCACGACACCGCTCAGGTCGGCATTCAGGATCTTTGTCACGTCGTCGGGATCAACACCTTCCAGCGCCGCCTTTTCGCGGTCCACGCGGATCTCCAGCGCGTCACCAGCCACGACAATGCCGTCCTTCACCTCGACGACTCCGCGAACGGATTTGATCGCAGCGGCCACGCGTGGAGCGAGCTTACCCAGTAGCTGGCCATTGTCCGAAAAGAGCTTGATCTCGATCGGCTGGGGCACGGCGGTCAGGTCGCCAATGAGATCTTCCATCAATTGCGCCATCTCGATCTGCAACCCGGGGACGTTGTGCTCGATCTCGCGGCGGACGTGATTCATGATGGTCTCGATGCCGGGGCGCGGAAACGGCTTGAGCCGGATGAAATAGTCGCCCTCGTTGACCTCCGTCACGCCGCCCCCCAACTGCAGGCCGGTGCGCCGCGAATACGTCTGCACGCTGGGCGCGCGGGCAAGGATGTCTTCGACCTGCCGCAAGAGGCGGTCCGTCTCCGTCAGGGAGGTACCCGGCGGCGCGCGGTAGTCGAGAATGAATCCGCCTTCGTCGATGGAGGGCATGAAGCCGGTGCCTATGTGTCGGTATGCGAGCCAGCCGCCGACCAGCAGCGGCAGGATCAAGAACAGCGCCAGCCACGGACGCGCCAGCACGGCGCGCATGACCCGCTCGTATCGAGCATGCACGGCGCGCGTGATGCGGCCGCCTTCCTCCTGTTCGGCGTCCTTTCGCCGGAGCGTGTATACGGCCAGCACCGGCAGAGCCAGCCAGGCCACGAAGAACGAGATAATCAGACTGGCCGCCACGGTCAGCGACAGGGCCTTGAAGAACGCGCCGGTCACCCCCGACAGGAATGCCAGCGGGGCGAAGATGATGACCGTCGACGCGGAGGAGCCCGCGAGGGGGCGCGTGAACTCCGTAGCAGCCAGCAGCATGCGATCGCGGTGCGACCCGCCGCCGCCACGCAGCCGGCGGATGATGTGCTCGACCATGACGATCGCATCGTCGATGATCAGTCCCACAGCGGCCGCCATGCCCCCCAGGGTCATGATGTTGAAGCTGCGGTGCAGGACGGCCAGCAGCAGGATCGTCGTGGCCAAGACCACCGGCACGGTTGCGGCCGCGATGAGGGTCACCTTGAGATTGCGCAGGAATACGAACAGGACGAGCGCTGCCAATGCGACGCCGATGAGTACGGCATCACGTACGCTGCCCGCGGACGACAGAATCAAGTCGCTCTGGTCGTACCACGTGGCCACGTGCACGTCGGGCGGGATGCGCTGCCGCACCTCGGCCAGCTTGGCTGCCACCTCGCGCGCGATCCTCACCGTGCTGCCGCCTGGTTGCTTGTAGACCTGGAAGAGAACGGCCTCCTGCTGGTCCGCGGTGACGCGCGTCCAGTTGGGCGCAACGCCCGGGCTGACCGTCGCAACGTCCTCCAGCAGGACCGAGCCATTGACACCGGAGCGCAGGACGGTCTGGAGGATCTCGTCAAACGTCTGGAACTGCGTGTCGGACAGAATCAGGTACAGCTTGTCGTATTCCTGGAGCCGACCGACGGCCGTTACGACGTTGGCCGCCGACAATGCCCGAGCCGCATCCTCGACGCTCATCCCGAAGGCGTGGAGTTTGGACGGATCGACGACTACCTGGTACTCAGCCGTGTCGCCGCCCTGCACACCGATGTGGGCAACACCCGCCACCGTGGAGAGCACGGGCTGGATCTGGTACACGGCCAGGTCGCGCAGCGCGACCGGCGACTGCGTGTTCGAGGTCAGGCTGTAGCCCAGCACGGGATAGACGGTTGGGTCCATGCGCCGCACTTCGAACGTCGTGCCGGAAGGAAATGCGCTCAGCGTGCGATTGACGGCCGACTCCGTCTGGAGAAGGGCCGCGACCATATCCCAGCCCCAGGTGAAATCGACCGAAATCTCGGCGCTGCCCCGGCTGGTGGTGGAACGAACGTGGCGTACGCCCGGTACGCCGCGCACGGCTTCCTCGGCGGGGCGGGTCACCTCGATCATCATGCGCTCGGCGGTGCGGTCCCCGGCGTCGAGGTCGACGACGATGCGTGGGAAGCTCACCTGTGGGAAAAGCCCCACCGGCAGCGTGAAGCTGCTGAAGGCACCTGCCACGGCCAGAGAAACCAGCACGAAGAGGATCGACCGGCGGTGGGACTGCACCCACTCCGCTGCGCTCATGGCGCCGTCTCCAGCTTGACTGCCATGCCGTCCTTGAGCTGGCTGTTGCCGACGACCACGACCTCCTGTCCGGGGCGCAGTCCTGATCCGAGCACCTGCACCTGCTGGGCGTTCTCCAGCCCGAGTATGACGTCGTGCTTGGCAGCGTGGCCCTGACCGACGGTGAACAGCACGTACCGATCCTGCTCGGGGAGGATCGCTGCCCGCGGGACGAGCAGGCCCGTGGCGGACGAGACAACGATTTGGACTTCGATGTACTGGTCGAGGAGCAGCTGATTGTTGGGGGCCGGCCGGACAAAAACGTCCACCAGGCGAGTGCTCGGGTTCACTCGGTGGGTGACGAGATTTATGGTGCCGGCGACCGACCCGCCGCCGCGGGCATTGACCGGCACGAGCCGCACCGCCTGTCCGGCGTGCAGCGTGTTCACGTCCTCGCTCTCGATCCCGAGCCGCACATCGATCTGGTTTTCGCCAACTGTTTCGATCAGGGTCGAGCCGGCCGCGACGATCTGACCTTTGCGGGCGACCACGTGCGTCACCACGCCCGCGGTTTTGGCACTGAGCGACCGCGCGCTGTCGATGCCGCGCCCCTCGAGGTTCTGCACGCGCCGCCGTGCGTTGTCGTACTTCTGCTGGGCCTTGACGACATCGGGGCGCGTGTTGAGCTTGAGCTTGAAGCGCTCCTTGGCCAGTTGGAGCTCGGCCTTGGCTGTATCACGTTGAGCCTTCGCGTTCTCCAACTCGAGCGAGGCGGACGGGCTCGGTTCGATGTCGATCAGGTGCGTTCCGGCGTCCACGCGCTGCCCCTCGCTGACGAGCACCTGCTGAACACGGCATTCAAACGGCACGCTGATGACGTCCGTTTTGCCGACCGCAGCAACGACCACACCGTAGGCCGTGAGCGTCTCCTGAATGGTGCCGTGGACAATGGGCGCCACGACCACCCGGGCGACCGGTCCCCCCTGTGGCGACGGCGCCGCACGCGTCGTGGCTTGCCGCGTTGTGACCGCGCGAGTTGTGGCCGCCTGCGTGGTGGGCGCACGGGGCGTTGGCGCCGGAGCGGGCCGCGTCCGCGTCGCCACCCAGTGGGCACCGCCGAAACCACCCGCCGCGGCGATCAGTCCCGCCGCGGTAATCCAGGTCCAGCTTATACGTCTCATGGCCGCACCGCATTCGTTGCGGGCTGACGGGATGTGGACGTTCCGCCTCTCTCCTCCTGCAAAGTCCTCGCGGATACTTCCGGGCCGTAGATCCCGGCCGCCAGCTCCAGCGCGATCCGATCGTGCATGAGCATCTGCTTGTACTGCAGCACATCCAGGCGCTTCTGCGTCAGATCGTTCCAGGCGGTGTAGTAGCTAAGCACGTCGGCCTGACCGATGTCGACCGCTCTGCGGTACGTATCCACGAGCTTCTCGAGTTTCGGTACGGCCTTCTCCGCTGTCCGGATCTGCGCGTTGACCGATTCGATATCCGCCAGATGCGTGGCGATATCGGCGCGGGCCTGAAAGACTCGCGTGACGTACTCATCGAACAGACGTTGGCGTGTGGCTTCCGCAATCGCGATCTGGCCCTGGTTGTGATCGAAAATCGGCAGGTCGAGCGAGAATGTCATTCCGAGGGACTGCACGTCCGACGTGTCCCGCGCGCGGTTGCCGCCGAAGATGATCTTGGGAAACTGCCGCAGAACAGCCAGGCGCACCGCCGCTTCCTGGCTCTCATAGCCACGCCGCAGTCCGACCAGATCCAGTCGCCGCTGTTGCAGCCCCTCTGTCAACTGCGCCAACGAAGGTGGTGTATAATGCGTCGGCAGCTCAATATCGGGCTCCAGTGTGAACGCCGCGTTTGGCGGCAGGCCCAGCGTCTGCTTGAGCGCCAGCCGGCGCTCCGCGGCCTTCTTCTGAACCATCAGCAGATTCGACTCGGCCTTGCTGCTGGCCGTCTCCGCAGCGGACAGGTCCAACTCGGTCATCAGGCCCAGGTTGACGGCCTGTCGCACCACTTTGAGGTTCTCCTGCAAACGTTCGCGCATCTGCTGAGCCAGTGCGGCCTGCGCGTCCAGCGCGACCACGGCGTACACTGCGGTCCTGGCCGCCTGGGCCTTTTGCCACTCACGCCAGGCGACATCGAGCTCGACGGCCGCCAGGTGCTCGGAGGCCTGCTTGATGCGCGGACGCCGCGTGATCAGACGTCTGATGTCGTACTCCAAGCCGAAGCTGTAGGCATTCACATAGGGGCCGCCGCTCGACGCGGCGCCGCCGCCCGTGGACCCGCCGGAGCTGCCGGAGGAGCTGCCGAAGAGGCCGGATTCGACGCCCGAGAGGAGGCCGTCGCTGACCGCGGATCGCACGGTCTGACGCGGGCCTCCGCCGGTCTGGATTGGGAAATCCATGCCGAAGAGCATCGTCGGATTCGGCAGCAGGCCGGCCTCGAGCAACTGCGCCCGGGCCAGCCTCCGCCGCGCGCGTTCGGCCCGTAGCTCGGGATTGAGCAGGACAGCCAGGACTGCGGCTTCATCCGGCGAGAGTCCGTTACGCTCGTCGAACGCGATGGGGGCCAGCGCCGGATGGTGTAGCTCGGAGGCCTGGATGCGGAGCGCCGCCGCGCTGGGCGGGGCGAGGGCCGCGCGCACCGCCTCCGGATCCAGCGGCATGGCGTGGTAGGCCTTGCAGCCCATGAGGCAGGCGACGCCAGCGGCCAGAACCAAAAACAGCGCCGGGCTTGGGCACTTCCGCGTTCGGCGCCGGTCGTTATGTCGGTCACGCCCGCGGATCGTTGTGGTCATACGCAGCCCAATCGTCGCCGACACACCGCACGGCAGAAGTCATCCGCCTATCGCACAAGGCACACAACGCGACACGTCGTTTCCGTGGCAGCGGCCTGCCTCGAACCCCGTCGTCGGTGCGCAAGATGAATTGGGGAGGGGTTCGGCCCGAACCGCGCCTAACTTCAGTGTAACGCTGAGCCTGAAAGGCGAGAAGCTGAATTCGCTGTAAGCCCGGGCTCAGGGGCAAGCCGGCGGCTGCCGCGTTGTGTCACGGACGAACGCTTGTCACACGCGGGCCGTTGCCACGACTCTGCGGCAACGGCCTGAGGATCTCCGAAAACGGCGAAGGTCCCATCAAATCGTGGGACAGTGGCGAGGTCTGGCTTCTGCGGCGGACGATGACGATCCAGTGGTCGCAAGCGGCGGTTCGGTCCTCTGCCGCCTGACGTCCACACGCTGACAGTCAGCGACACGCTGACCGGGCCCATAACGCTGTCCGCTTCGCAAAGTTCGTAAAAACTTGGAGCCTCGCCACGTTGCCGCGAATAAGACACTGGCCGGTCTGCCGGCCGGGAGGATATTCATGGAAACGCCGAAAATGCGCGCACAACGAAGAGCCCTCAGTCTTGTCGAGCTATTGATAATCATCTCAGTCGTCGCCCTCCTCATGGTGATCGTTATACCGTCCCTGAACAAAGTGGACTACGGCTCCAAGCAGCAACGTTGTGCGGCGAATCTCCACGGCATTGCCATGGCCAGCCTCACCTACGCCGCCGACGATCCGAACGAAAACGCCATCCCTGTCGCGCCGAGCGAAAGTTGGGGCCGCAAGTCGCCCGTGTCCGTTCGCCTCGCCAACTACGCCTACGGCGGCAGGTCCGGCCGCGGCGGACCCGCGCCCGCGGCAGAGGTCAACAGCCCTTACGGATGGGATGCCGGCATGGGCTCCGACCACCGCCCACTCAACCACGTCATCTACAAGAGTGGCTTTCGCGGGCCCGCCGACCGTACGCCTTTGTCCGACACCCGTATCGATGCCGCCATCTACCAATGCCCCTGCGACAACGGCTTTGCCGGCTATCACTACAAGGAATGGCGCGACAGCAGGCTGACTTCGTACGATCACTTCGGCACATCGTACGCCGCCAACGCCACCTGGATTGCGAGCGACGCCGACGATTCCTGCCGCATGTATAGCAACTCGCCGTACCTCCGCCCGTTGTCGAAGCTGCTGCGCCCCGAGAGCACGGTCCTCTACATCGAGAACGCAGGCCGCTATTGCTGGACGGAGGGCTCTTCTCCTGCCCTCACTGCCAGTGCCGAAAAACCGTCTTCCGGAAAACATGACGGTCCCGGATGGCACTCTGTTGGCTGGGACTTCAACGTGGCGTTCGCCGACGGGCACGTCGCCTATCTGAAGTTCAAGGGTCGCGAGCCGGCGCCCGCGCTCCCGGCAAGCCTGCCCGCCTGTTGCGCGACCACG
>JBECKQ010000142.1:0-28292 GCA_040235375.1 Phycisphaerae bacterium
GGGGTGATCGGACCGGGCGCGGCGAGCACGCGAAGCCGACGGCTTCAAGCGCTCTGCGCCGACAATATGGCGGGCCTGTACCGCGGCCTCAGCAGCTACTCGATGGAGAACGACGGCAACCTGCCGACGATGCCAACAGGGGCAAACTGGCTCGTTCAGCCCAACCGGTATCACCTGCAGCCGGCCATCACCATCAAAATCATCCAGCCCCGCGACATGGTGTGCCCGACAAGCCGCGTCGCCGCCCCGGACGACCAGACCGCGGTGAGTAACCCGGGCGCGTTTCTCGGCAACGCCCGGCTGCGGTTCTATTCGATACAGAACCTCAACGGCCCCGCGCCGCGTATGACCATACAGTTCACCATTCCGCCAGCCGTCGTGGCTGACGGCAACCCGATGTTCGAGGGCGGACACTACCGGCCGCTTTCACGATCGGAAATGAACTCCGCCGCGCACGAGGGCCGGGGGCAGAACGTTCTCTTTCTCGACGGCTCCGTGAAGTTCATGAAGACGCCGATCCACGGCCCGCAGCACGATAACATCTGGGAGGCCGAGGGTCTGAACTATTACACCGGCACGGAAACACAGCGGAGCGCCACAGACGCGTTCCTGATTCCATAGAACTTTATCCTCCTGCTTTTGCGTCCTCCTCCTCAAGAGCCCGGCGAAAGCCGGGCTTTTGTTTTGCGCCGGGTTATACTGGCCGGCGATGAAAATCCCACGGGCTCCGCATCGGTGGTCAGTCACTCCGAAGCAGGCAATCGCCATCCAGAAGCAACTCGCACCGGCCATCCGCGAGCAACCGCTTCGCGGTCCCGTCCGGCTCATCGCCGGGGCCGACCTCGCGTTCACGCCGGACGGCTCCGGCTGCATCGCCGCCGTCGTCATATGGGACGTGGTCGAGCAGAACGTGGTGGAGCAGCAGGTCACCGTGCACAAGGTGGCGTTCCCGTACGTGCCCGGCCTGCTGTCGTTTCGCGAAGCGCCGGCCGTCATCGCCACCCTGCGACGCCTTCGCCACACGCCAGACGCGTTGATCTACGATGGTCACGGCCGGTCTCATCCGCGGCGCATCGGCATCGCCAGTCACGTCGGTCTGCTGGCCGGTATACCGACAGTGGGTTGCGCCAAGAGCCGGCTGGTCGGCACGCACGGCGAGCCCGGCAAACGGCGTGGCTCGCGTACCGCGCTTTGTGACGGCGACGAAATCCTCGGCACTGTTTTGCGGACGCGCACGGGAGTGAAGCCTGTCTTCGTCAGCGTCGGCCACAACGTCGATCTGGCCTCCGCTGAGAAACTTGTGCTGGATTGCGCAGTGGGATTCCGCCTGCCGGAGCCCACACGACTGGCCGACCGCCTGGTGGCCGCCGTCAAACGAGACATGGTGGCGTAGGCAACGCTTCCGCCGCGCTCTCGCGAATGCCGCGGATATGCCAGGCTGTTAGCGCAAACTTAATACGCGGGCCATCATTTCCTAACACGCACCGCGTAGAGTCCCCACAGAAAGTCTGGTCGTTCGCAGACAGGGGTGGTGGGGGCGAGGGGAACTCCACTCACCCATGGGCAGGCCGGTGTTCCTGGCTGGAACACAGCTCTTTCTCGCTCGCGGCGACGACCACGCCACCGCGCCAGTGGTCGCAGTTCCAGCCTTGGGCCCCGGCCTCCGTTATTGACGGGACCGGCGGCCGGCAGCCCCACGTCGCTCCGCTTGGCAAAGCGTCACACCGCGTTATAAAGGCCCCAGTAGCGGACCGAAACGCCGCTGTCGGTCCAAAAGGAGTCGCAATCCGCACATGCTCTCGATCCACCGCACGTGCCTCGCCCTGGCCCTGGCCGGCGGCGTGCTTGCCCTGGCACAGGCGCCGGACGCTCCCCTCACCGGCAATGCCATCATCGATGCGCGGCAGCTCATCGACGCCGGCAAGTACGAAGCGGCAATCGAGCAGCTCCAGCCGCCGGCCGTCGACGCCGACTCGGCAGACGTTCAACGGCTCCTCGCCAAGGCCCAAGCCGCGCTGGGGCAGACGAGCGACGCCAAGCGGCACTACAAAAAGGCGATCGAACTCGACGATCGCGCCGAAACGCGGGTCGAGCTGGGCCGGCTGTACGCCAGCGAGCAGCACTACGCCCTGGCCGTCGAGCAGTTCGAACAGGCGGCGGCCTCGGGCTTCGACGATCCCTCACTGCATGCGGACATGGGCCGCGCCTACCTGCACCTCGACGACCTCTTCGGCCACGTTCGCACGATCGACGCCGAAGGGGCCGAGCCGGGCCAGATTGTGAACGGTTGGTACCTGATCGAGGCCGTACCGGACCAGCCGGACAGATTCCTGGCCGCCCCGCGCGAGTCGGCCGTCTACCAACTCGATCTCGCCACGCAGCAGAACGACGACCCGCGGCTTTTACTCGAATACGCCGCGCTCTGGCTGGGCTCGCAACGCTATCAGCAGGCGGTGGAGATCTACAAGCGGGTGGAGTCCTTCCTCCCCCGTTCGGACCTGTCGCCTGAAGAAGTCGCCCGCTTCCGCAGCGATTTTGCCGAGGCTCTGTACGGCGCCGACGACCTTGACGGGTACCTGGCGCAGATGCAGGCCATCGCCGACGGCGATCCCGCGCGCAGCGGCATCATTCTGGCCGACGCGTACGTCAAGATCGCGGATCGCCACAATCAGCGCGGCGACCTGCTCGGCTATCTCGACTACCTGAAGCGAGCCACGGCCGAACGGCCCGATCGCCCCGATCTGCAATTCCGCCTGGGCATCGCTTACTGGGAGGCCGGCAACGCCGCCCAAGCCGCTCGCCATTGGCGCATGACGCTGCAGATGCAGCCCGGTCATCCCTACCGCGAGTGGATGCTCGAGCAGATTGCTCTTGTGAGTGCTCAGCAGGATTGACCGCCCAATCGTTGGCCGGCCCCTGCTTGAAGACGGATACGCCATCGCGACACAACTTTCACAGGAACCCTATCATGCCCATGGAGATGACGCGGCGCGGATTCCTTCAGGCGACCGCTGCAACGGCCGCGACAGCACTGATGACCCAACCCACGATTGCACAACAAGCGGAGTCTGATCATCGGCCCGTGGTCATCGCCAGCGCGAACGGCCTGTCGGCGACGGAGAAGGCCGCGGGCATGATTCGCAGCGGAGCGGACACGCTCGACGCGGTCGTCGCCGGCGTGAATATCGTCGAGGCCGATCCGAAAGATCACTCCGTCGGTTTCGGTGGCCTGCCGAACGAAGACGGCGTCGTGGAGCTGGACGCGGCCGTCATGCACGGACCGACGCATCGCGCCGGCGCGGTCGCCGCGTTGCGGAACATCGTGCATCCGTCCAGCGTCGCGCAGGTGATCATGGCCCGGACGGACCATATCATGCTCGTGGGCGAGGGGGCGCTGCGTTTCGCGCGGGCGCACGGCTTCAAGGAGCAGGACCTGCTGACGGACGAAGCGCGGCAAATGTGGCTGCACTGGAAGGAGAACCTTTCCGCGGAAGATGATTGGGTCCCCGCGGAAGGGGAGGCGGCGCAAGATGTCCCCAGCCACGGCACGATTCACTGCGCGGCCGTGAACACGGCCGGCGAAGTCAGCGCCGTCACCACGACCAGTGGCCTGGCGTACAAGATTCCCGGCCGCGTCGGGGACTCGCCGATCATCGGCGCCGGCCTCTACGTGGACAACGAAGTGGGCGCGGCCGGAGCGACCGGTCGCGGTGAGGCGGTCATCCTCAACAGCGGCTCCTTCGCCATCGTCGAGCAGATGCGCAACGGCCGGTCGCCGGAAGACGCCTGCCTTGTCGTGCTGACCCGCATTGTCGATCATACGAAGAACCCGCGGCTGCTACGCGACGATGGCCGGCCCAACTTCCAGGTCATCGTATATGCCGTGGCGAAGGACGGCCGCGTCGGGTCGGCCGCCATCTGGGCGAGCGACAGGCGCCGCGCACGGTTCGCGGTCTACAGCAACGGGCGCAACCGGATCGAGGATTGCGCGTACCTGTTCGAATCGGGCCCACGGTCGTAACGGCCGTTGAACGATGTCAATGATGTCGTCGGGGCAGCAGAAGGGAGCAATGTCATGTTCTCACGAGTCGGCCTTTGCCTGTTCGTCAGTATGTTCCTGACCGTCACGGCTCATGCGCGGGATGACTCGACCAAGCCGCAATCTAAAGCCGCCGCCGCGCCGAAGACCGTCCACGACTTCGAGGTGACGACGATCGACGGCGAGAAAGTGAAGCTCGACAAGTACAAGGACAAGGTGCTGCTGATCGTCAACGTCGCGTCGAAGTGCGGCCTGACCGACACGAACTACAAGGGGCTCGAACCGCTCTATCGCAAGTACAAGGAGCGCGGCCTACGCATCCTCGCGTTTCCGGCCAACGACTTTCTTCAGCAGGAGCCGGGGACAAACGCCGACATCAAGCGCTTCTGCCGGACGAAATACGACGTGACCTTCGATCTGTTCGCCAAGGTGTGCGTCAAGGGCGATGACATCTGCCCGCTGTATGCGTTCCTGACGAAGTACCCGGACCCGAAGGTGGCCGGCCCGGTCGCCTGGAACTTCCAGAAATACCTAATCGACGCCGACGGCAAGCCGATCGAGATGTTCTCACCGCGCACAGCGCCGGATGATGAAAAGCTGATCAAGGCGATCGAGGACGCGTTGAAGGCGGTACCACAGGAGCCCGCCGCGGAGGATGCCACGACGAACGGGCAATAGTCGCGAGCGCGCGCGTGGCGAAGGCCGTCCCTGCAACGGAGGGGGCTTTTAGTCGCCGACCTCGGCGCGGCGTTGCCGCATGCGTTCCGCGTGCGCCTTCTCCCGTCGCTCGAGCGCCTTTTCGTACCGCGACCATTCCTTCTCGATCTTCTCGCGGAACGATTGCGCCTCGCCCGCCGGCAGAATGAACACGTTCGGGTCGTAATCGCGCAGCCCGACAAACAGCCTTTCGACCGGCAGCAGGCGACGCTCGTAGTACGCCATCCAGCCCGTGTACTGAATGCCGAGCGTGCTGTCGCGGTTCGGCACGACACCCTGAAGAAAACCGCTGAGCGACTTGCAGGTGCACACGAAACAGCTCAGCAGGTTGTCCACCGTTCCCAGGCCCACTTCCGCGAGCGATTCCCGGACCACCGGCTCCGCGGCAAGCTGCCTGGCGATGCTCTGCACGTCAATGTGCATGGGCTTGGTCGAACCGACCATCACCACGTCATACTGCGTGATCCATATCGTCCCGCCGGGGAACGCCTCGGCGAAGGCGGCCAGAAGCGACTTGACGTTCTCGTCGTCCATGCCCGACATGCCCATCCACTGGCAGAACACGCCGCCGTCAATGAGCGCGTCGCGGCACGCCTGGTAGTACTGCACGGTGTAGAGCATGGCCGAGCCGGCCAGGAAAGGCGCAATGGGGTCGGACGTGATGACGCCGTACTTCTTTTTCGTCGTCGATATCAGGTGCCGGCCGTCTTCGATGATGACGTTCGTCTTCGGATTATCGAGCACGTGGGCGTTGTAGTCGCCGAAGAGCCGCGCCGCTTTCGCGACCTTCGGCTCGAGTTCGACGATGTCCAGGTGCTTGACGGCGTCGTGCACGGATACCGCGCCGGCCGTCACGCCCGCACCCAGCCCGACCACGAGCACGTTCGACGGATCGCTGCTGAGCATGACCGGCAGATGGCCGAGCAGCCGCTGCACGGTCATGTCCTCCGGCACCGTCGAGGCGCATACCTTGCTGTTGATGGCCACCTGCAACGTGCCGTTCAGGTCGCGGAACACGACCACGGGCTCCATCGCCCCCTCTTCGAAGGCGAGCACCTCGGCGAACTCGCGACCGACCCCTCGATACGCGTAGTAACGCCCGAACATGTAAAGCTGCACCGGCACCGCCGTCGTGAACGCGACGCAGATCGCCGCTGACGCCAGCAGGAAAGACCACCAGTAGCGCACGTACGTCGCCAGAATCATCCCCACGCCGACCACCGCCGCCCCGACGATCGACCAGACGAAGACGGGTACGTCATCGATGCGACGCAACGAATCACGGAGTTGCTCGTTCCCCAGCGAGGCGAGCGGCGTGGCCAGCGCCACGACCACTACCGCCAGGGCAAACACGAACTTGATCCACCCCGGCCACCGCGCCGGCAGCAGCAGAACCACCGCCGCCGCCACCGGCAGCAGAATCACGTGCGCCGTGCCGACCGAACTGCCGAACTGCGGGATCAATACAAAGCTGGTCGCCAGGGAGCCGATCACGGCCCCAACCGTGTTGTACGCGTAGAGCTTGCCGACCGGCCGGGCGGCGTCGCCCAAACCCTTGCCCAGGCCCGCCAGGGCGAACGGGAATGACATCCCCCACAAGAATGCGCCGGGAAAGACGATCGCCGTCGCCCGCACGAGGTTCGTCAGCGTCAGCAGCCACGGGTCGCCGGCGTGCGCGGTGTCGAAATCGATAAACCACAGCGGCGCGACGTGCATCAGCCACGGCGTGCCCGCGATCGCCGCCGTAATGGAAAGCTGAAGCGCGGCGAACGCCCGCCTCGGCCGGCGAAGTCGGGGCGCCCAGGCGCTTCCCACGACGCCGCCGGTCCCCAAGCCGAGCAGAAACACTCCCAGCACCAGCGCGAACGCATAAACCGTGGCCCCGAAAGCCATCGACAGCAGCCGCGACCACAGCACTTCGAACGAAAGAGCTGCGGCGCCGTTCAGGCTGTACGCCAGGTAGACGGGCAGTCCGCCCGTCACGTCGCGAGAAATCGCCAGCTCTGCGGTATGCGGCGGGTGATAGTCGAGCCGCATCGTTCCGGCCACCAGCGCGACGAACGCATTGATCCCCACACCCACCATGTTCGCGCCGACCACGCCCAGCCAGGGTAGCAGCGCCAGCGCGCCACCCAGCGTACCGACAACCGCGCCGATGATGTTGATCGCATACAGCCGGCCGATGGACCCGACCTGTCGCTCGTCCGATCGGACCCAACGCGCCAGCGCCGGCAGCGTGGCCCCCATCAGTATGGTGGGCGGCAGAAGCAGTCCTGTCGCGATGAGACAGCGCCAGACCAATGTCGCCTGCGGCGAAGCCGCGTGGGACAGGTAGGCCGCGCGAATCCAGCCGATCGCGTACGGCATCGCCAGGGCCATCGCGCCGATGCCGAGCTCGAGCACCGCGTAGGTGCGCAGGGGGTGCCACTTGGCCGGCACGACGCGCGCGTACGAGAAGCTGCCGACGAACAGACCCGCCATGAAGCACGCCAGCAAAATGCCGAGGCTTTGGGCGTCCGTGCCGATCGTCAGTCGCAGAAGCTGAAACCAGACGACTTCATAGATGAGGCCGGCCATGCCCGACAGGGTGAACAGAATCAGCAGCCTCGTCATACCTCCGGAGCCGCCCGCCGTGTGTTCACGCGCCGGTGCTTCGCCAACGATGGATGTGGTCATTCGGTAAAGAGCTCCCGTGATCCGAAATTCGGGCAAGGCCACGGCCGGCCTGCCTTGCCGGAGTCTCGTAGTCTAGCCGGCAGCCGCCGGCGCTCAATTGCAGCCCGTTGTTGCGGTGCCACGCCGGTCATCAATAATGTGCTCCGCGAGCAGAGCCGGTCGCGATCCCGCGGCCGCAGGAAGGACGCACCATGCCGCCAGCACATCCGCAAGCCACGGGCCCCACCCGACAGGGCTTCATCGAGCTGGTGCTCCGCTTCGTCGAGCACGCGGGCAATCGCCTGCCCGATCCGATCACTGTCTTCGTCTTGCTCGCCGTGGCGGCGCTGATCGCCTCGTGGCTCGCTGCGGTGCTGGGAGCGAGCGTCGTGCATCCGGCCAGCGGTGAGACCATTGCCGCGGTCAATCTCCTCAATGCCGCAGGCATTCGCCGCATCCTCACGGAAATGGTCCCTAATTTCACCGGATTCGCACCGCTGGGAACGGTGCTCGTGGCCATGATCGGCATCGGCGTCGCCGAGCGTGGCGGCCTGTTCGCCGCACTGCTCAAGGCGCTGGTCGTGTCCGTGCCCGCCTGGGCGATCACACCGGCGGTCATCTTCGCCGGCATCATGTCCAATGCCGCCGCCGACGCCGGCTATGTCATTCTTCCGCCACTGGCGGCCATGGTCTACGCCTCGATGGGCCGCAACCCCCTTGCCGGGCTTGCAGCGGTGTTCGCCGGAATTGGTGGCGGTTTTTCGGCCAATCTGCTGGTCACGGCCCTCGATCCGCTGCTGGCCGGCATCAGCACCGAAGCCGCCCGGCTGTACGACCCGGCCTACCGCGTCAACGCGACGGCCAGCTACTACCTGATGGCGGTTTCCGTCGTGCTGCTGACTGTCGTGGGCACCTTCGTCTCCAACCGGATCGTCGAGCCGCACCTCGGCCCTTGGACCCGCGAATCGGCGCCCGACGCCGACGAGCACAAGCTCGAACCGCTCACGCCGCGGGAGTCGCGCGGCCTGGTCGCAGCCGGCGTGGCCGTCGTCGTCACGCTGGTCGTCTTCGCCCTGCTGGTTGTGCCGACCGGAGCGCCGCTGCACGAGATCGACACCCGGCCGGGGGCGAGCACGCTCGAAAGCCTCGGGCCGTTCTTCGACAGCCTGGTCGCCCTGCTGGCGATTTTCTTCGCCGTGCCCGGCCTGGCCTACGGCATCGTCGCCGGTCGGGTCCGCAGCGACCGCGACGCCGCCCGGATGATGAGCGACACCATGGCGGCGATGGGCACGTACATCGTCATGGCGTTCTTCGCCGGGCAGTTCATCGCCTACTTCCAGTGGTCGCACCTGGGCATGATCATCGCTATCAGCGGGGCCCACGTGCTGAAGGCCACGCACCTGACCGGCATCCCGCTGATGGTCGGCTTCATCATCGTCGCGGCGACGATCAACCTGTTCATGGCCAGTGCGTCGGCGAAGTGGGCCATCATGGCGCCGGTCTTCATTCCCATGTTCATGATTCTGGGATGGTCGCCGCAGGTGACGCAGGGCCTTTATCGCGTGGGCGATTCCATCACCAACGTGGTGACGCCGCTGAACTATTACCTGCCGATCATCATCGCGGTGGCGCAGCGCTATGCGCCGCGCACGGGAATGGGTAGCATGTTGTCGGCGATGCTGCCGTATTCCGTGGCCTACGGCCTGTGCTGGACGGCGTTGATCGTGATCTGGCTCGCGCTGGGAATACCGCTCGGCCCCGGCGCCCCGCTGGCGTATCCCGGCTGAGCGTCAGAGGTCGTGGCTTCTGGTCCCGTGTGCCACTGCTCTGTGAGCAGTGCTCTGAGTGGCACGGGCTTGGCAGCCCGTGAATCACGGGCAAGATGCCCGTGCCACTTCAGGCGGCCGCGAAACGTCGTCGATTTCCAGTGCGGTGGCATATTGTGACACCGTCGACGCGCTGACAATCGAGGAGCGATCCATGACTCCCAACGAATTCCCCGAACTGATCCGTCGCCTGCCCGAAGCGGACATCCCCTTCAAGGGCGTCCGCGGCTGGATCTCCCAGGCCCGCGACCACCAGATCGTGTTCCTGGACATCGATCCGATCGGCGAGGTCGCCGCCCACAGTCACGGCGAGCAATGGGGCATCGTGGTCGAGGGCAGCATGGAGTTGACTGTCGAGGGCGTGACCCGGCGATACGACGCCGGTGATAGCTATCACATTCCCTCGGGAGCGGCCCACAGCGCCCGCTTTCTCACCCACTTCCGCGCGATCGACTTCTTCGCCGACGCCGACCGCTACATCCCGCGAGAGAAATAGCTATGTCGTGTGGACGTTCTCGCATCTTCAGTTGCTTCATCAGTTCGAAGCGAGCTGCGAGATGATTCTCACGATAGCTGCATCCATTGCGGTTGCCTTGGGCTTCTGGATTGCCCTATGGAATTGGTACTCGATCTACGCCACTCGCCGGACTGGCCGATTCGTTTCGCCGGTACCACTCATTGGAGGTCTCTTCATTGTTATGGGGCTTCTATGCTTCGAGCGCACGATGCGGTACTTCTGGATCGGCCTCGTCGCCGACTACGGCACGCTCGCTCTCATCTGGTCTCTTCCCGCTCTTCTGCGTGAAGTGTGGGAGACCTCAACCTTCAATCTCCTGCATCGCTTCACAGGCGAGTGCGATGGACGGTTCGACGACATTCGTCTGTTCAAGCGATCAATCTGCACCATAGAATGCAAACATGACCCGCCTGCTCCCTGCAATGACAATGGCGTGTGTATCGGGTCGTATTGCTTTCTTGGGCGATGGCATGAGCAAGAAGAGGGCTTTCGTCTCGAGGGGTATGATGGTCAACGCTCGCTCACGATACGGTTCGCGAACGGCAAGTGCGTCACGACCGAGGCGGGATATCCATCCGACCGGGCCTACCGATACGACATGCTCGATGCTCGCGAGCTCACGAAAATCCGCTAGCGCCGCCCCGAGTGGCGCAGGCTGCTAACAAAACCCGAATTTTAGCGAACTTATCGAAGTTACCTGATTCAGCTAGTAACAGGTAACTTCGTTAGCATCGAGCCACAGTAGCCCGCTCAGGAGCTTCCAGACCCCTCGGCGTTGTTTCGTCTGAACGGACGCCAGCGAAAGGTGCGTTCTTCGGCTCGGCGCAGGAATCGCGATCCGGTAGCGATGCGTTCGATGCGGCTTGTGACGGCGGGCCAGTCCTGGTCGGCGACGGCGGCGCTGCGGGCGCTGCGGGCCGCGGGCGCGTTGTCGGCGATGGCGGCGCGGCAGGCGGCGGCGAACGAGGACACGTCGTCGGCGATGCGGACGTGCGGGGCGAAGTGCCGCACCTCGGGCAGATTCGTCGAGACGGCCGGCAGGCCGGCCGCCAGGTACTCGCGGAGCTTGATGGGATTGACGTTGTCGGTCAGCGGGCTGCGGACGAAGGGGATCAGGCCCACGTCGAAGGCGGCGGCATAGGCCGGCAGGTCGTCGTACGGCTGCTGGCCGACGAAGTGCACGTTGCCGAGCGCGGCCAGGCGCGAGACATCGACGAGGCACTGGCCGACAATGACGAAGGACACGTCGGGCAGGGCGCGGGCAACGCCCTCGAGCAGGGCAAGATCCAGCCAGTGCAGCACCACGCCGACGAAGCCGGCGATCGGCCCGCGTATGTCGCGGATGGGCTCGGGCACCGGCAGGTCGCGGCCGACCGCGCGGGCGAAGTGGGCGTGGTCGACACCGTGGCGCACCAAATGCACGTTTGGGTGCAGCGCCGATTTCGAATCATACAGATGCGCCGACGTGGTGATGACGCAGTCGGCCTTGTCGATCAGGCGCCGCTCCGCGGCGGCGATGGCCTGCGCGTCGAACCCTTCGAAACGGCTGAACTCATCGACGCAGTAGTAGACGAGACATTCCTCGTCGAACGCGCCCGCCAGGTAGTCCACGTCGGGAGCGAACATCCATAGCTGGACCGCCTGGTGCGGGCGGCGGAGGCGGCGCAGGGCGCGGCGGATCTGGCTCACGACCAGCCGTCGATTGAGCGCGGCGGCCGTCGGGCCGGAGGCCCCGGGGATGACAAAAGGCGTCATCTGGGACATGCGCTCGTTGATCGGCTGCACGCCAGCGGTCAGCCGGCGAAGCTTGTCGTAGATCGTGCGGAAGTCGTGGCAGGTCAGCCCCGGCCGGCGCGAGCCGTGGTAGTTGACCCAGAGCACGTCGTTGCGCTGGGAGAGAATGCGCATGATGTGGTGTTTGCTGGTCGGATCGCGCCCCCAACTGCTGGCAATGCAGATGATGAAGCGATCCTCGATGCGCGAGGATTCGTCGGCCGGACGCGGATGATCGAGAGCGGCCGCGCGCGCCGTCGCCGCAAGGGGTGGCTCGGTGAGGACCGTGGTCACGATCTCCTCCCGCTCTCGCGGGCGCCGTAGTAGCGGTAATAGTAGTACTTGCCCGAGTAGCCGTAGCCGGCGGTGCAATCCTCGTGGCCGATGAGCATGCAGCCGACGATGGGGATGTTGTTGACGCGGAGCAGGCGGACCGCCCGTTTGGCCATGGGCTCGGGTGTGAAGTTGAGGCGGACGAGGAGGATGACGCCGCTGCACATCTGCCCGATGATGCCCACGTCGGTAACGGTGGTGGCCGGCGGCGTATCGACAAGCGTGTAGTGGAAGTCCGACTGGAACCGGCGGAAGACGGCCGCGGTGCGGTGGGAGGCGAGCAGTTCGGCGGCGTTGCTGCCGTTGGTCGAGCCGGCGGCGACGAAGAAGAGATTCGGAACGGGCGTGGGGCGAATCACCTCCTCGTACTTGGCGTCGCCGCGGAGTAGGTCGGCCATGCCGGGACCGCGTTCAACGGCAAGAAGCTGCCCGAGCCTGCTGCGGCGAAAGTCGACGTCCACGCAGAGCACCTTGAAGTGGCGGATCTCGGCGAGAATGACGCCGAGGTTCCCCGTCGTGACGCTCTTGCCTTCCCGCGGTATCGCGCTGGTGATGGCGAGCACGCGGTGCTCGTTCTGCGGATTCTGCGTGAGCAGTCGGGTGCGGACGGATCGGTATTGTTCGGCGATGATGGACGACCGGTCGTAATACGGGACGAGAAGCTCGTTGACGCCGTGGTCGATGGCGACGGGCTCGTGCGGGGGAGCGAGTTCGACGTAGTCCGTGACGGAAGGCTCGCTCGGGGCGGGATCGGGCTCGGCGAGGGCGGTGGCGCCGGCAAGGTTGCCGCCGTCTTCCGCGAGGCGTTGCCGCCGTTCGGCCTCGGCTTTCTTCAGCGCTTCAGCGATTCGTCCCATTCTTATGTCCCGATTCGATATTCACCCTGCAGGCGGCGGGTCAGTCGTTTCGATCTTCGTAGACGTCGTTGGCATCCATAACCGTCGCGGGGTAGGTATAGCCCTGCACGACGGGCCGGAGCGGGAAGAGGACTTCCTGGATGCGCAGACCGAGCCAGCCAAGCGGCGTCGGCGGCACGTAGAGGATGTCGTCCGGCTCGAGGAGGATGTTGTTGCTGGTGTCGCCGGTCCTCATCATGTGGTCGACGTTGACGAGGATGCGGCGCCGTTCCTCCTCGTGCGGGCTGCTGCGAATGACCTGGACCTTCGACCGCCAGGCGATGAAGGAGATTCCCGAGCGGGCGAGCACGTCGAGGACGGTGTCGCGGCCGGTATAAGGAATGGACGTCCATGCGTCCGAGGCCCAGCCGCCATTGCCGCCACCGCGAATCCCTCCTGCACCAAGCACCTGGCCCGCCAGGTAGATGACCTTGGAATGGTAGCCGGTGACGCGCACGGCCACCTTGGGAGTTTCGTAATACGGCTCCAGGAGCGTCGTGAGCTTGGCGGCGATCTCCTTGTCCGTCATGCCGACGACCTTGACCGGCCCGAGCAGCCGCAGCGCGATCTTGCCGTCCGGACGGATCGTCTGAGAGACGCCGTCGATCTCGAGCACCTGCGGCGCGGTGATGGCGATGTCGTCGGGGATGCCGACACGATACTCGATGGCCGAGACCTCGTGCTCATGTGCCTTGAGGAAGGAGACCACGTCGCGGTGCGAAGATTGGCAGCCTGCCGACACGAGGAGGATGACAGCGAGCGCGAAGAAGTAAGTGCGGGTCGCCTTGGGCACGGCGATCTCCGGGCAATGGACTCGCATGAACCGGCGGCCTGTCCGCCGACTATCGGTCTTCCCGAGGGTTTATCGGGTTCAAGGGGGGTCTGCTGAATAAAGAAGGCAAGGGGCAAAGAGGGAGGGAGCGGGGGCGGAGCGGGCGGTGTGATGCGGCCAAACGGCTTTTATCGGCGGCGATCGGCCCGCGAGCCTCAAGGGGCCCCATAAGAAGACCGATATTCCGAGCGCCGGGCGCCGGCAGGGACCTCATCCGGAGGTCCCCGGGCTGCGCCGGGACCGAGGGCTCAGTATGTACGCGTCATTCTTCGCCTTGCGCGAGCTGCCCTTCAACAACACACCGGACCCGCGGTTCTTCTTCTCTACGCCGGACCATGAGGAGGCCCTGGCGTCATTGATCTACGCGATCAGCGAGGCGAAGGGGTTCGTCCTGCTGACCGGCGAAGTTGGGTCTGGCAAGACGCTGGTGACGCGGTTAATGCTGCGGCACTTCGGCGACCGGATCGCGTTCGCATGCGTGAACAACACGCAGGTCTCGGCGAACGAGATGCTGCAGGCGATCTGCGCGGAGTTCGACATCCCTGCGCCGGCGGGAGCGTCGAACATCGAGCTGATTCGCATGCTTCAGGACTATCTGCTGTCGCAGTTTGCGCAGAATCGACCGGTCGTCCTGATGCTGGACGAGGCCCAGGCACTCTCGCGCGAGGCGTTCGAGCAGGTGCGGATGATCGGCAACCTCGAGTCGGACGACGCCAAGCTGCTGCAAATCGTCATTGTCGGGCAGCAGGAGCTGCGCGAACGCTTCAAAGCGAACGATATGCGGCAGCTTCGGCAGCGGATCTTCCGCAGCTTCCACCTGCCGGCGCTCACGCGCGAGCAGACTTACGGCTACATCCGTCACCGCCTGACCGTCGCCGGCTCGGCCTTTCCGGACGAGATCATCGACGAATCGGCGATGGCGCTCGTCCATGAGTACAGCCAGGGGCTCCCGCGGCTGATCAACACGGTATGCGACAACACGCTGCTCAGCGCGTATGCGGCCGATCAGCACATGTTGAATGCATCGTTCGTGCGCCACGTCATCACGCAGATGATGGGCGGCGCCGACGTGACGCCGGCCTCCGCCGAATTCGAGCAGCACCCTTCGCTGCGGCAGCCCGTCGAGCGCCGCGCAGACGACCTGCTGATCGTCGAGGAGCGATTGCGCCGAAGATTCGAGCAGCAGATCGAAGCAAAGCTCGCGGAGGCAAACGCGGCTCTGAATCCGATCGCGAACCGAGCGGTCGAGGTGGAAGGGCAGCTTCGAGGCCTGGGCAGCAAGGCGAAAGAGACCGGCGAAGGGGTTAAGCCGGCGGTCGCGCAACTGGATCGGCCCGCCCGACAGGCATTCGACGCGGCAGATGCAGCTCTGCGATCAATCGTCGATCGCGCCGTTGATGCCGAAGAACGACTGCACGCCTTGATAGAGCGAGCGGCGCAGGCAGAGGCTCAAGTGGAGCCGGCGATCGAACGCCTGGAGAAGATGACCAAGCTGGCGAAGCAGTCGATCGAGCAGACCAAGGCCGCGATATCGCAAACGCGCGACGCCATTTCATCGGCCCCGATGGCGACCTCGAACGCGGACGAAGCGACGGCACAGTTCGCCGACCAGGCGGAACGGACTGGCCGATTGTCGGTCGCGCTGCGTAACACGCTGGAGAAGATGAAGGGCCGGACCCAAAAACGGACACCACCCGCGGCTCGTCACGGCACGTCCACCGGCGCCAAGGGCGCCCGGGAAGTGCCCGCGTGGCTCATCGATCGAACGCGCGAGCTCGATAGGATCATCAACAACAACCGCTCGGCGGTCGAGGAGATACGATCGCTGATCACGGCGACGAAGGCCGGCACGCCACAGCGGACCACCGCCGACGGGCATGCCGCAACGGCCATGCTGCACCCCCGATCGTCGCAACTGGCGTCCGAAGTCAGGTCGCTGGCGGCCATGATCGAGTCGACGCGGCGGAAACGGCCGCGCGCGCCGTTTTGTCGCGCCGTCTCATTGGCCCGTCCGCATTCTCCGGCGCGTCGTCGCGGGTAACTACCAAGCCCCGTCCGCGTCGAGCGTCGCTGCCTTTGGTGCTCCCACACTCAAGGAACACTGTTAGTAGCCGCGTCGCTGGCGCGTGGTCATTTCGTGCGGCCATGTATTGGAAACGTAACAGCGTTTCGGTATGCTGATTCTCGGTCGGGCATCTGAGTTGGAAAGGACTCAAGGGCCATGGCCGAATCCTCGTCTTCGCATACTGTCTTTCGTTGTCAATGCGGCGCCAAGCTGAAGATCCCGGCCGCCGCGGCCGGCCGGCGATTCAAATGCCCGCGTTGCGGTTTCCAGATCGAGGCCTCGGCGGCGCTGGCGCAGAGTTCCTCGTCATCGTCGCCGGCCCGCAAGGCGACCGCTCCCACGGCGCCGCGCCCCGCCCAGGCACCCAGCAGACCCGTCGAGTCGCCTGGCGACGGCGACTCGATGCTCGACGAGTTGTTCAGCGCCGAACAGTCAGCGCACACCACGGCGCGGTCGGCGGTGCTCGATCACCAGAAGAACTGCCCGAGGTGCAAGTCGCCGACGGCCGCCAGCGCGATGACCTGTCTGCGGTGCGGGTACAACTTCGCCGCACCGCCGCAACAGCCGGTTGCGAAACCGAAACGTGGGGCGACGCTCGGCAAGCTGGCGAAGTCGGGCGGACGGTTCACCATCGGGTGCCTGCTCAGCGGCGCAGGCGCAATCATCGGCGCAGTGGTCTGGTGTATCGTGGCGGTGATTACCGGCTACGAGCTGAGCTGGATCGCGATCGGCGTCGGGGCCGCGGCGGGCTACGGCATGGTGCTCGGCTACGGCAAGCAAAACGGGCTGGCCGGCCTTGTGTCGGTGGGCATGGCGCTCGTTGGGATCGTTCTGGGCAAGATCGCGATCGTTGTGTTCGTTCTGTACGCCATATTCTCCGGGAATTCGCAGGATCCCGACATTCAACGCGCGTTCGTCCAGCAGGCGATGATTGAAGAGAAACTGGCGGAACGGCATGCCTACAATGACCGCGACCGCGAGGAACAGTGGGACGAGGTGGCCGACGAGGTCGAGCAGATCACCGCGAAAATGGGCGATGAGGAGATTCGCGGCCTGTGGCAGAAGTACCGCGACGAGCTGGCTACATCGAATCGAGAGGATCGCGAATGGCGGCTCGCCGAGCACCGCGCTCAGCGGGCGGGCGACAAGGCCGGGCTCCTGCCGTGGTGCGATCGGCGCGAAGAACTGACGCAGGAGCACCTGCAAACGATCAAGGCGCTGAGCGACGAGGAGTTGGACGCCGAACTGGCCGGGCTCGATGAGTGGGAAAACGAGGGACGCTACGCAGACGCGGAGTACGTGCGCGACTATCTCATCTACCACCAGGCCAACGACGCCATGTACGGGCCGGATTCCCCCGACGAGGAGGACGAGGCCGCCGAAGAGGCGCGGTGGAAAGTCGTATACGCGAAGGCAACGACTGAAGTCGAGGCCGTTCCGGTTGCCGAGCGGGCAGCGGAAGTCCGACGGATCGAAGACGAGGCCCAGCGTCAGCAAGAGGAAATGCTGGCGAACCTGCAGCGATCGATGGACTCGGAAACCGGCGGGGGATCAGGAGGCTGGGTCGCGCTGTTCTTCAGCGCAATGTTCGACCCGATCGACGGCCTGTTTCTTCTGTTGGCGATGGCCACCGCGTTCAAGGTGGGCATGGGCTCGAGCGCCGAGTAGCGCGCTGCGGATCTCTGGAGCGGAAATGAGGCCGGCCCGCGCGGTTCAAGTCGCGGCCTGCTCACGGCTCTTGGGCGCTGATACACGAGGTTCAGCGAGCAAAGGCGGCAAGCGCCACGGCGCGTTTCCCCGAGTGCCCGCTGAACCCTGAGCCTGTTCGCACACCTGCCGGTCTACTCATCCGGCGGTTCGTCGTTGTTGCCGGCATCCGTGGCGTCGCCTTCGTCGTACTGATCGCCGGACGATTGATCCACTTCTTCGTCGGGCTGCTGAGCGTTCTGTTCCGGCTGCACCTGCTGCGGGCGATGGCCGCGACCAAAGCGCCGGCCGCCGCGCTGGTGACCCTGCTCTGATCGTTCGAGCTCGGCAAGCTTCTCCTCGAACCGGGCAGCCTGCTGGTCGTCGAGAACGCCGATGATGTCGTCCTTGACCGACTTGAGATACTCGGCGGTGTCGCCGCCCTCCCGCTCCGGTGTCCGGATGTTGCGCGTGGCTTCGACGATGATGTCGCGGATCTGGGTCTGCTGCTCCGGCGAAGGGCCGATCAACTGCGCGGCGCGGTGATAGCGGCGGAGAACGACCTCCGGCTGTTCCGGCTCACGCAGCAGATCGCTGTAATCGGCGACGATGCGGTCGAACTTCGGCAACTGATCCTCGTCCAGCTTGCCGCGGATGTTGTCGACAAGCTGCTGCATAGAGGGCCGACCGGCGCTGCGCTGGCGCAGCTTCGATATCTCCTCCCGCAACTGCATGGCGCGATCGCGATCCTGATTTCTCTGGGCATCGCGCATCTCGTCGACGAGCTCCCTCATCCGCTCGCTGCGTTCGAGCCGTTGCTGGCGCTGCTCCTCCGGCGTCATCTGCTCCGGTTCGGCGAGCACGTCGTTGAAGTACGACTCGATGGCGGCGGCCTGATCGTCATCAAGATTGAGCTTGTCGAACAGTTCGTCCTCGAACTGTTCGAGCCGGTGACGCTGTTCGTCGGTCAAGCCCGCCTGGCGCTCGGGCACGCGGCTGAAGCCGTGTTGCACCGGTTGCTCCGGCGCGACCTGCTCGGGCGCCGCCTGATCGGGTGCGTCCTGATCCGGCGCCACCTGGTCCGGTTCGACGACCGGTTGCTCCTGTTGAGCATCGGGACCGGGCTGATCCTGCGCCAGGACCGGCGCAGCAAACAGCATGGCGAACAATGAGGCGGACAATAAGCGCAAGGCACGCGTGTACATCTTCGTTCCTCCAGAAAGCGAAAGCTGCGGCTTGTGCTCCGGCTATGGTCACGGACAATAGCGCGGAGAGCCGCGAGACGTTAGATGTTACTCGCGGCGGCTTTCGACGCCAAGATGCCGGCCGGGACATCGGAAGACCAGGCGGGCGGGGGACGCGCCGGGCGGCGTCGGGGCCAAGCGGCGAACTTTACTAATCGACTGGTATTCATGCACTTACAGATCGTCGTGGCTTTTGTGCTGCTGCTCTGGTGGCTGACCCACGGCGGGTCCGCGGTGGTCACCCACCCGGCCTGGGTGCTGGCGATCGTCTGGGGCAAGGTGCCGCTGTTCGCGGGCGTGGCGTGGATCGTCCAGCGATCGGCGCTGCTGCGGCTGCAAGCGAACCGCTCCAAACCGCAGCAACCGCTGACGTACTACCACTGGGGGATGTTCGCTTTGCGGATGATGATCCTGGGCTGCGTCGTCGTGGACCTGTTCCTGACGAGGTGGCCGGATCTCCTTCTGGCCGTGCCGGTTCTCGGGGCGATACCCGGCGTTGCAGCGCTGTGCGCGCTGGCGCCATACTTCGTCACCCTGATCGCGACGCTGTGGGTGGTGTTTCCGATGGAGCGCGCCAGTCGGAACATGTCCGTCGGCCCGGCGCGGTGGACGAAAAGCCAGTACATCGTCTTCCACATTCGCCATCAGATGCTGATCGTGTCGCTGCCGCTCTCGATCATCGTGGTGGCGTACGTTGCGACCCGAGACTACGGCGACTGGCTGGCGCGCAAGTTCGGCTTCGCCGGCGCCCCGGACGTGACGCTCGGTGCCGTGGCGGTGGCGGTGTTCGTTCTCGCTCCCGTGATGCTGCGCTTCATCTGGCCGACATCTCCGCTGCCGGACGGGCCGCTGCGTGGCAAGCTGCTCGACCTCTGCGAGCGGATCGGCTTGAACGTCCGGGAGATCCTCGTGTGGCACAGCGGCGGCGTCATGGTAAACGCGGCGGTGATGGGGCTGTTTCCGCGAGTGCGCTACATCCTGCTTTCCGACGCGCTGCTCGACGTGATGAGCGACAAGGAGATCGAGGCGGTGTTCGGACACGAGGCAGGGCACGTGCGTCATCATCACATTCAGTACTTCCTGCTGTTCGCCCTGATCAGCACGTTGATCGTCTCCGGCCTGATCGAGGTGCTTGTGCGCGTTTGGGATCCGGGCAATCCGGCAGGCTCGCTGACAAACGACGAGATTCAATTGATCGGGCTGCTGGCCGCGGTGCCGCTGTGGGGTATTCTGTTCGGATGGATATCGCGCCGTTTCGAGCGCCAGGCGGATACGTTCGGGGCGATGTGCGCGACGCCGGTCAAGGACGAGCCGCCGTGCAGACTGCCGTGCCCCGTTCACGACGATCCGGGCCGGCCGCCGGAGGGGGCGATCTGCTCGACGGGGGCCAGCGTCTTCCTCGAGGCGCTGCGCAAAGTGGCCGTACTGAACGGCATTCCGCCGGAGGAGCGAAGCTGGCGGCACTCGAGCATCGCCTCGCGAATGCGGTTTTTGACGCGATTGTCCGGCGACCCGGTCCTGAGTCGGCGGTTTCATCGGCTGGTCCGGTGGATCAAACTCGGGTTGGTCGTAGGATGCATCGGCGGCGGGTTGGTGGCGGCCTGGTACGTGTGGGGGCAGCCGGACCACCGGGAGCAGGTCATCCGCGCCTTGACGGCGCCCCTGCGACGCCTCGGACAGTGACGCAACCGGCGACGGAGATCCATGACAGCAACAGTGGTCAATGGAACGGCCCTCGCGGAGCGGCTCCGGCACGAGACGGTGGAACGCCTCGAGGAGCTCGGACGCCGGAGCGTGATCGTCCGACTGGACACCGTCCTCGTGGGCCGGCCGCACGCCGGCCTTGTCTACGCCCAGGCGCAGGAGCGGCGCTGCCGGCGATTGGGAATCGACTTCCGCCTGCACGCGTTGCCCGCCGACAGCACGGATGAGCAATTGCGGACATTTCTGACGAGCCTGAGCCGCGATCCGGATGTCACCGGGATTCTGCTGAATCTGCCGCTTCCGCCGCACCTCGACGCACCGGCGGCGCAGTACGCCATCGATCCCTACAAGGATGTCGAGGGGGTGAACCCGGCGAACATCGGCCTGGCGTTCTACGGCACGCCGATCATCGCGCCGTGCACGGCGCGGGCGGTCATGGCCGTCCTGCGGGAGGCGAACGTCGAGCTGCGGGGGCGCCGGGTGGTCGTCGTCGGCCAGGGCAACGTGGCCGGTAAGCCGATCGCGCTGCAATTGATGTGCGAGGAGGCGACGGTCATCACGTGCAACAAGTACACGGAGAACCTGGGGGAGCTGACGCGATCAGCCGAGGTGCTCGTTTGCGCGGCGGGGGTGCCGGAACTGATCCGCGGGGAGCACGTTCAACCGGGCGCGGTTGTGATTGACGTGGGGATCAACCAGATTCCGGCCGATCCGGCGCGCGGCGTCCAGGAGCACATCGTCGGCGACGTATGCTTCGAGGACGTGAAAGCGCTTGCCACGGTGATTACCCCGGTACCGGGTGGAATCGGTCCCGTGACGGTGGCGATGTTGTTGCGAAGCGCCGTGGACGCAGCGGCGAAGCAATTGAGCGTGAGAAGGATTCCGTAGCGGCGCAATGCGGGCATCTTGCCATGACGGACGCCAATGCCACATCGGCGCCACCCACGCGCGACTGAGAAACAGCTAGTTATATAATCTCGCAGGTGCCGATTCGGCTTTCTGATTCGTTGAGAATCTCGGCGGCTCATGAAGCCGCTTGGTTGAGTCTCGTATGCCCAATTGTTAGGATGCGGACGTGGTCGTGCAGGGCCAGTTCTGCCGGGAGACCGGACGTTGGCCGCGATTCTGCCCATCCTTTCCTCATCGCAGGCAGTCACGTCTCTCGCGCAAAGCGGCGCGTTCGGCGAGAGCAACCTGACCGTCGTCGCAACGACAGCACTGGCGTTGTGCGCGGCCGTGCTGGTCGCGCTGCTGGTGTATCAAAGGCGGACGTTGCGACGCTACCGACTGGCGGAAGAGACGTCGCGAAGAAACGAGGATCGCTTTCGCGCGTTGTTCGATGCGACGCCGGACTGTTTGTTCATCAAGGACCGTGATCGCCGGTATGTGCAGCTGAATCCGGCCATGCAGCGGCTGTTCGGACTGCCGGCGAAATCGCTGCTCGGCCGGACGGAGGAGGAACTCTTCGGCCGCGAGGCCGGCAAGCGAATTCGCTGTTCGGACGAGCGCGTGTTCGCCGGGGAGATTGTCAAAGATGAAGACGTGCGCCCGGTGCTGGGCAGGGAGCACGTGTTTGACGTGGTGAAGGTGCCGCTGCGCGACGCAAGTGGCGAGGTCTTCGGCCTGTGCGGCATCGCCCGGGACGTGACGGAACGCAGCCGCGGCGAGAGAACTCTGCGCGAAAGCGAAGAACGATATCGCCTGGTGAGCGAGGCGACGGGCGATGCGGTCTACGACTGGAACATCACGGCGGATCAGTCATCGCGAAACCCGAAGTACCACAAGCTGTTTGCACCGGACGCCTTCTCTTCCTACGGCTGGTGGGCGAAGGCGATCCATCCGGACGATCGCGCGCGCGTGGAGCAAAGCCTGGAGAAGACATTCGCGGGATCGGACGGCTACTGGAGCGAGGAGTACCGCTTTCGGAAAGAGGACGGCGGGCACGCGCATGTCTGGGATCGTGGTTTCATCATTCGTGACGGCGAGGGAAAAGCGGTCCGAATGATCGGCGCGATGACGGACCTGACGGAACACATCCGGGCGAGAGAGGCATTGCAGGAGTCCGAGGCCCGTTTCCGCGCACTGGTCGAGCATCTGCCCGCGGTAACCTACATGGCGCCTGTAAACGATCCGGGCGCGCCGACGTACCTCAGTCCACAGATCAGGCGACTCCTCGGTCATGATCCGGAGTCGATATACAGCGATCCTGTACTCTGGCGCAGTCTTATCCTGCCCGAGGACCGGGAGCGCCTCGAGCGCGCGTGGGCGAGTCGGTCGGAGCTGGGTCGGCCTTGCGTCAACGAGTACCGCATGACCGTCGCCGGCGGCCGGATCGTCTGGTGCCGGGACTACAGCGTGCTGGTCCAGATCGGGCGGGGCCCGGCGTTTCGACAGGGCGTCATTCTGGACGTAACGGCGGAGAAGGCCGCCGAAGCGGCGCTGACGGAAAGCGAAGAACGGTACCGGACGACGTTCGAGCAGGCCGCGGTCGGCATCGCGAACGTCGGCAGCGACGGACGGTTCCTGCGCGCCAATCGCAAGCTGTGCGACATTCTCGGCTATGGCCGCGAGGAGCTGCTGAAGCTCCGTTTCCAGGACATCACGCACGCAGACGACGTGGACCGCGATGTCGCCCAGATGAACGTGCTCCTGTCCGGATCGAACGACACGTACACGATGGAAAAGCGTTACGTGCGCCGCGATGGTTCGATCATGTGGGCCAAGCTCACCTGCGCGCTCGTGAGAATGCCGCGCGGCGCGTCACCACGATTCGTCTCGATCGTCGAGGACATCACCGAGCGGAAGCGCGCCGAGGCCGCCCGGCGCGAGAGCGAAGCGAAGTTTCGAACGCTGGCCGAGACGTTGAGCGCGGGAATGTTCATCTTCCAGGGCACGCGGATCAAGTATGCAAACCCGGCGGCTGAGAAGATCACCGGCTACAAGAGGGCGGAACTGTGCGAACAGGAATTCTGGATGAACGCGCATCCGGATTTTCGCGAGCTGATTCGCCAGCGCGGCCTTGCGCGGCAGCGAGGCGAGGCCGTGCCGACGCGCTACGAAGCGCCGATCATCACGAAGGACGGCCAGACGCGATGGCTCGACCTTTCGGCGGCCATGCTGGTTTACGAGGGCAAGCCCGCAGTGCTGGTGACTGCGCTGGACATCACGGATCGCAAGGCCGCCGAGGAGAAGATGTGGCGGCACCAGGCGCAGCTTGCGCACGTCGATCGGCTGAAGACCCTGGGAGAGCTGGCCGCCGGCCTGGCCCACGAGCTGAATCAGCCGCTGTCCGCCATCACCAATTACGTGAGCGGCAGCCTGAGGCGGATTCAGACCGGCTCGCTCGATACGCCGATGCTGGTCGAGGTCCTGAAGGCCGTCGGAGAGCAGGGACGACGCGCCGCGGAGATCATTCGCCGCGTGAGGCGTTTCGTCCGGCCGGAACCGGTAAAATGGGAGATCGATGACCTGAACCGGATCGTGCGCGAAGCGGTGAGCTTCTTCGACCCGATTGCCACGCGGACCAAAGTGGCCGTGCAGGTCGATCTCGAAGCGTCGGAGCTGCCCGTCGGGGCCGACGCCATTCAAATCGAGCAGGTCGTTCTCAATCTGCTGCTCAACAGTGCGGAGGCCATCGGGGACAACGACGGCGATCGGTGCATTCACCTTCGCACGCGGGTGCTCGACCAGGAGGCGATCGTCTCCGTCAGCGACACGGGCTGCGGGGTGAGCCAGGCAACCGCGGAGCGTATTTTCGACCCATTCTACACGACAAAAGGGCGCGGCATGGGCATCGGGCTCTCCATAAGCCGGTCAATCATCGAGGATCACGGCGGACGGCTGTGGATGGAGGCGGCACAGACAGCCGGCGTGACGTTTCTGTTCAGCCTGCCGATCGCGGAAGGAGCATTGGCACATGAAGACCGAGCCGACGGTATTCGTAGTGGACGATGACGAAGCGGTGCGTGACTCGCTCCGTTGGCTGATCCAGTCGGTGGGTCTGGACGTTGCGTTGTTCGGCAGCGCCCAGGAGTTCCTGGACGCGTACGACGCTTCGGTACCGGGATGCCTCGTGCTCGACGTGCGCATGCCGGGGCTGAGCGGGCTGGACCTTCAGGAGAGGCTTAACCAGGAACAGATCAATATCCCGGTCATTATCGTTACCGGCCACGGCGACGTGCCCATGGCAGTGCGGGCGATGAAAGCGGGGGCGGCGGAGTTCATCGAGAAGCCATTCAGCGACCAGGTGCTGCTGGACCAGATCCAAGCGGCGATCGCGCGGGATCGCACCGCGCGAAAGGCGCAGTCGGACAAGGCCTATATCGGTGAGCGGATCAGCCGCCTGACCGCGCGCGAGCACGAAGTGATGGATCTGGTTGTTGCGGGCCATTCAAGCCGGCAGATCGCGGCAAGGCTGGGGGTGAACCCGAAGACGATCGAGGCCCATCGATCACACATCATGGAGAAGATGGAGGCGGACGGTGTCGCTCACCTGGTGAAGCTGGTGCTTACCGCGACACAGCGTCAGCAGTCGGCGGAAGGGAACAGCGGCAACTTCCCCGAATAGTCCGGACGTTCAGCCGGAGCGATGATCGTCGACGCGCGAC
Organism: Phycisphaerae bacterium; assembly: GCA_040235375.1. Lineage (GTDB taxonomy): Bacteria > Planctomycetota > Phycisphaerae > UBA1845 > UBA1845 > JBECKQ01. The sequence goes on from JBECKQ010000142.1 coordinate 24,895, forward strand.
CCGAGTTGCACGAGCGGCGTCACCCGGACTCGCCGACCGGTCGCAGAGGCGTCGGCCCGGTGCGGCCCGCAGCGGCATCCGGATGAGCCGCAGGCATCGGCCCGATCGAACGCTCTCCACATCACCGACACGACGTAGGAGACGGCGAGCCCGAGGGCGGCGAAGATGATGATGTATTCCCACCACATCGGTCAGGCTCCCGCTACGTGCGCGCTGAACTGGTAGACGAGCAGCGCGGCCAGGTAGGCCAACGCCGTCATGTAGCCGAAGGTCAGCAGAGGCCAGCGCCAGGAATTCGTTTCGCGCTTGATGACCGCCAGCGTCGCCTGACACTGGCAGCACAGCGCGAAGAAAACCATGATCGACAGCGCGACCGGAAGCGTGAACGCCTTCGAGCCGTCGGGATGCGTCGCGGTGCGCAGCTTGTCGCGGAGAATCTCCGATTCGGCGTCCTGATCCGCGCCGAGGTTGTAGATGATACCGAGCGTGGAGATGACGACCTCGCGCGCCGGAAACGACGCCAGGGCGGCGGTGCCGATCTTCCAGTCCCAGCCGAGCGGCTTGACGGCCGGCTCAATCGCCCGGCCGAGCTGACCGAGATAGCTCGCGCGAAGGTAAGCGCCGGCCACGGTCTTCTCGATCGTGTCCTCGTCCGTAACGCCCTGCTGAGCCAACCGCGACCGGACCTGCTGCTCGACGACCGGCGATCGCGGGAAGTAAACCGCCGCCCAGATGATGACGCTCATCGCCAGGATGATCGTGCCGGCGGTCAGGACGAAGCCGCGAGCGCGATCGTATACCCGCACGGCCACCGTCCGGGCGGAGGGCAGCTTGTAGCTGGGCAGCTCGAGAAGAAACGCCGACTCCTCGCCGCGGCAGATGAGCTTCTTAAAGACGAGGGCGATGCCGGCGGCCGTCAGGATGCCGAAGAAGTACAGCGAGGCGAACACGAGCCCCTGCAACGGTAGAAAGCCGGCGACCATCCGAGGGGGGATGAACGCGGCGACGAGGATCGTGTAGATCGGAATCCGCGCGCTGCACGACATGAGCGGCGCGATAAGGATCGTAACGATGCGATCCCGCCGGCTCTCGATCGTGCGAGCGGACATGACGCCGGGAATGGCGCACGCAAAGGACGACAGGAGCGGAACAAAACTCTTGCCGCCGAGACCGCACATGCGAAAGATGCGGTCCATCAGGAACGCCGCGCGGGCGAGGTACCCGCAGTCCTCCAGTATGGTGATAAGGGCGATGAGGATGAGGATCTGTGGCAGGAAGACCAGCACGCCGCCGACGCCGGCAACGAGACCGTCGGCGACGAAGCTCGCCAGCATACCGCCGCCCAGCCACGTGTGCAGGGCGCCCGCGAGGTGTCCGAAGGCACCGTCAACGGCGTCCATCAACGGCGCCGCCCACGAGAAAACGCTGACGAAAATGGCGCCCATCACGATGACGAATATCGCACTGCCCAGCACCCGATGCGTGAGCACGTTGTCGATTCGTTCGCTCAGTCGCCGCCGGCCGGGTTGGTCCCAATGCACGCACTCGTCGATGAGCGTTTGAATCCGCTTGTAACGCAGCTCCGCCTCGAGGCTCGGCAGAGACAATCCCGCGGCTTCGATGCGGCTGCGGTGATCCTGCAAGGCGGCGGAACAAGGGCCGTCACAGTGCGCAGAAAGCCTTCTTTCGCAGTATCCACCGACGTCCAGCAGGCAGCGACGCAGCTCGTACGGCGGCGGCGCCTGTTCAGCAGGCAAATGGCCCGTGACTGTGCGAGCAAACGCCGCAAGCTCCTGCTCGAGGATGGCCGGCCAGTCGATTGACGTCGGCGCCGGCGGCTCGTCGAGCACGCGTTCGATCGCCTGAACCAGCTCCCCACGCCCCTGCCCCCTGCGGGCGCGGACGCCGACGACCGGAACGCCAAGCCGGGCGGCGAGGCGGTCAACGTCGATGCGGATGCCGTTCCGCTCGGCGATGTCCATCATGTTCAAGGCGATGACGGTGGGTACGCCGGTCTCCATCACCTGCGTGGCGAGGAAAAGATTGCGGTCGATATTCGACGCGTCGGCCACGACGACCACCGCGGAAACCGGCTGCTGGCCGTTGCACCGCCCCAGCAGCACGTCGGCGACAATCATTTCGTCCGGAGATCGGGCGGCCAGGCTGTACGTGCCGGGCAGATCGATGAGCTCGGTCGGCCGCGAGGCGCCGATGACAGATCCGGTCACTTTTTCGACGGTAATACCGGGGTAGTTGGCGACGCGATGGCGAGACCCGGTCAACATGTTGAAGACCGATGTCTTACCCGTGTTGGGATTGCCCACCAGCGCGACGACGGCACGCGCGCGCTGCACCGTCGGCGTCCTTTTTCGTCTTGCGAGAATCGATGTATCAGGACGCAGGATCGTCAATGAGCACGCACCGCGCTTCGCTGCGCCGCAATGACAACTGGTAGTTCCGGACGGCCACTTGCACCGGGTCACCGAGCGGGGCGAGTCGCACGATGCGGACCTCGCTGCCGGACGTGAAACCCATTTCCGCAAGGCGCTGCTGAACGGCCGGGGCGCCGGTCAGTTCCCGAACGCGCCCCTTCTGGGCGACCTTGAGATCAGCGAGCGATCGTACCAGGGGAGTGATCACCTCATCCATGGGGTCGCTCGCAACCCTGCCCGAAACCTGGATAACACCAAAAAAGTTTGATCCACCAAACAATCATAGTGGCTGATTCCATTCTCGCCGTTTGCCGAACCGGCTTACATTATCGTAACGCCCCGGCGGCGTGCAATCCGCCCTGCCGGGGCCTGGAGGCGGATAAAGCCGGGCAATCCGAGTGGAAAATCCGGCGTGGCGACCAGGGAATCCCGGAGGCGGAGCGAACGACTCGACCTTACCCGCGTCCGAGGGGAAGCAAAATCGTCGTTTCCAAGCCCGGCGCGCTGAATACCGAGCTGGAATCCCGGCCGTTTTACTCGCCGGCTCGCGAAAGCTCGCCCGTGTCCTAGAATGGGCCCTCTGATGAGGGCACCGCTCGTTTTCAGCAGCTTGATCGCCAGGGGGTCGAGGACGGTAACGCGATTGCCGGTCGGGATTGCCGTGCGGCTTGCGCTGACCGCGGCCGTCATCGCCACGGTCGGAGCAGGCTGCAAGAGAGACGAACCACAGACGAAGCAAATCGCGCGGCCGAACATCGTATGGCTGTCGATCGAGTCGACCCGTACCGATCACGTCGGATGCTATGGCTACGAGCGCGACACGACGCCGAACATCGACGCGCTCGCCCGCGAAGCGACGTTGTACGAAAACGCTCACGCGGTCACGAGCTGGACGCTCACGTCGCACGCGAGCATGTTCACCGGGCTCTATCCGGCCGCCCACAAGGTCATCTGGCCGGAGGATAA
>JBECKQ010000336.1:0-6868 GCA_040235375.1 Phycisphaerae bacterium
ACGTGCGCTGCATGGGACTGGTCAGCGCCGAGCCCACCCGATGGGCCACCGGCGAGGGGGACCACAAGCGCCAGGCCCGGCCATGTCGCCGCGCCAGCACCTCGTTCTCGCGCGCGACGATCTGCCCCCCGTCGTCACGCAGATACAGTATTTCCAGCCGAAGCTCCAACTCATCGGCCCTCTCCGCGTCCAGACAACGAACGATCAGGTATGTTCGGTTGCCATCGTTGCAAGCCTCGAACGAGAACCGCGCCTCGCCAAACCGGAGCACTATCTGAGCGTATCGACCGGCAAAGTCGTTGAATCCCAGGCGGACGAGCGCCGGCCAGCGAAACTCGCTCTGGTAGATCCTCGTCCTGCGATCGTAAACGGCGAGCCGGACCAGTAGGTTCTCCGGACCGTTCAGCACGCCGGCAAGTGTCGTGCGCTCCCAGCATCGCCAGGGGTTATTCTCGAATCCATACATGGCGTCGGTCCTGTTGCGTCGACGATGCGGCCCTTCAATCGGCGGATCATAGACGATGACAGCCCAGTCCGACACTGGCCCCGGCGTATTCGCCTTCCGTCCCCGGCCCCTCCCGGCGGACTTCTCCACTCGGGCTATTCGCCACACGTGGCCGGGCAGGCGCTCGCCCGTGCAACGGCGTCGGCTCACTCGGTCCGTGCCGCGCCGCGCGAGAGCAGGCGTTGCACCAGGACGAAAAGGAGCAGCAGAAGGCCGATCGCGACCCGCGTCAGTCCGGAGCTGAGCACCCCTTCGTAGGTCGTGATGACGTTCAAGATCGTACCGATCATAAGCACCCCGATGAGCGTTCCGAACACCGACCCCACACCGCCGGTCAAGAGCGTTCCGCCCACGACCACGGCGGCGATCGCGTCGAGTTCCATGCCGATACCCTCGATGTGACTGCCGCTGGACAGATACAGGGTGAGAAGGGCCCCGCCCAAGGACGCGCAGAACCCACTCAGGGCGTAGACGCCGATGCGCGTGCGCCGCACCGGAAGACCCATCAGCGCCGCCGCCTCCTCGTTACCGCCCAGCGCGTAGACGCAGCGACCGAACGACGTGAAGACGGCAACGTAGGCGCCAACCGCCACGACGACCAGAAAGACGATTCCCGTGATCGGCAAGAAGCCGTGCCGCCCGAAGCTTATCCCGAGACTTGCCAACTCGGCCTGCTGCGGATGATTGATTCCAATCGACTCGAGATGAATCAGGAAACCCAGGCCCCGGGCCAGGAACATCCCCGCCAGCGTCACGATGAACGGTGGAATGAGGACGAAGTGGATGATGCAGCCCATGCCGGCGCCCAGCCCCGTCCCCAGTGCCAGAGCGGCCGACATCGCCAGGAGGGGGGGCCATTTCTGTTCCATCACCAGCACGCCGATCAAGACGCTCGCCAGGCTCATCACCGCGCCCACGGAGAGGTCGATGCCCCCCGAGAGAATCACGAATGTCATTCCCACGGCGAGCACGCCGAGAAAGGAGTTGTCTGTCACGAGGTTCAGGAGGACGCGTAACGTCAGGAATCCTTCGTCGGCGTAGCGCACCGCTGCAACGGCATATAGCACCGCGAACAGCCCTATGCTGACAAGGAGGGGACGATGCCTGCGGGGAATCGTCATGAGCGGACCTCCTGCGTGGACCAGCGCCGCAACAGCTCCGGAATCCTGGGCGATTGAAGGGCACACACCGCCAGCGCGACCAGCGCCTTGAGGATCAGCGTGTGTTCCGTCACAACGCCCCGCATCTGCAGCATCACGGTCAGCGTCTGCATGACGAGCGCGCCGAGGAGTGATCCGACAAGCCGGGCACGACCGCCGGTCAGCATCGTCCCTCCGATCACGACCGCGAGGATCGCGTCCAATTCAAGATACAGCCCGCAGTTCGCGACGTCGGCCTCTTTGATATCCGCCGTTGCAATCAGGCCGGCCAGCCCGGCGCAGAACCCGGAGACGACATACGCCGCGAAGCGCACCGCATCGACTCTCAGACCGCAGAGTCGCGCCGCGCGCAGGTTGCCCCCCACCGCTTCGACGTACATGCCCAGGACGGTCCTGCGCTCCGCCAGCAGGACCAACGCGAACACGCCTCCTGCCACGAAGAGCGGAAAGGGAAGGCCGAGCAGTGAACCATTGCCGAGGAACTCGAATGCCGGATACTCGAAGCGTATCTTCTGGTCCAGCGTCAGGCTCTGCGCAATGCCTCGCCCCGCCACCAGCAAGATCAGCGTGGCTACGACCGGCTGGAGGCCCACGCGCGTGACCAGCAGACCGTTCCACGCGCCCGCCGCCGTCGCGATCATCAGTCCCGCGATAATCGCAACCGCGGCGCCTTGGTCGTAACGCGTCAGGGCGAGAGCCGCCACCGCGCCCGCCAAGGCCATCAGCGAGCCCACTGACAGATCGATTCCCCCGGTGGCGATCACCAGGGTCATGCCGGTGGCCAGGAGGATCACCGGCGTCCCGTTCTGCAGGATGTCGATGATGGCCCCGTAGACGTGTCCGTCGCGGATTTCGAGCCGCGCGAAATTCGGCGTGAAGATCAAGTTGATCAGCACCAACAGGATCAGTGCGAGAAGCGGCGCGAACGTCGAGCGTTGCAGCATGGGACGAACAAAGGTGAGATACCGCTCCTGGCTCACGTCATCCAGCCTGCGTGTCCGGGTTGGCGATGGCGTTCATCAACGCCAACATGTCGGTGTCTCTGCCGGCGAGTTCGCCGACGATGCGGCGATCGCGAAAGACGAGAATCCGGTTGGCGCGGCGCAAGACCTCCTCCAACTCGGAGGAGATGAATACCACGGCCACGCCGCGATCGGCCAGTTCTCCGATCAGCGCCTCCACCTCCGCCTTGGCGCCGACGTCGATGCCGCGCGTCGGCTCGTCGAGAATCACCAGTACCGGCCGGGAGGCAAGCCATCGGGCCAGGATTACTTTCTGCTGATTCCCGCCGCTGAGATGCCGCACCGGACGATCGAGGTCAGGCGTCCGAATACCCAGCCGCTCGACAAACTCCTCCGCGACACGGTCCTGGAGAGCTCGCGACACGATGCCGAACCGGCTGAGGAATCGTTGGGCGACCAGGGCGATGTTCGACCGAATCGACATGTCCGGGACGATGCCGCTGGCCTTGCGATCCTCGGGAGAAAACGCGATGCCCGCCCGGACGGCCCGACGCGGATCATGACGCCTGACTCTTCGACCGCCGATGGCAAGTTGTCCTTCGTCGGCGCGGTCGGCACCAAAAAGTAGTCGAGCCGCCTCCGTGCGCCCCGCACCCAGCAGGCCCGCGAATCCAACGACCTCACCCTCCTGAATACGGATGTCGAACGGCGCTATGGCTCTGCGCCGACCGAGCTGTTGAGCGGCAAGCACACACTTGCCCGCTCCGTCCGCGCTGGTCTTCATGGGACGCTGCGTCTCTAGCTGTGTGGCCTCCTCCGTGCTTCGGCCCAGCATGTGGGCCACGAGTTCGATGCGCGGCAATTCGTCCGTCAGGAAGGTGCCGACGCGCCGACCGTTCCGCAGCACGGTGATCCGGTCGGCGACCTCATATACCTCCGCGAGGAAATGCGTGATGTACACGATACCCAGCCCCTCCTGTTTGAGTCGCGCCACGTTCGCGAAGAGGATCTCGGTTTCGCGCCGGTCGAGGCTGGATGTCGGTTCGTCGAGGACTAGAAGCCGGGCGTTCGCGTCAACCGCCCGGATGACCGCGACCATCTGCTGAATCGCGGCCGGAAAACTCCCCAGCGGTTCCGATACGTCGATGGACAGATTGAACTCGGCAAGCCGCTGACGGGCTCGCCGGCGCGCCGCTCTCCAGTCGGCGCCGTACCAGCGTTTCGGAAGACGGCCCAGATACAGATTCTCCGCCACAGACAACGTGGGAATCAGATTCAGCTCTTGATAAACCGCGTGGACGCCGTGACGCTGCGCGTCGGCGGGAGAGGATGGCTCGAAACGTCCTCCGGCCAGCAGGAGAGCGCCCGCGTCCGGCCGGTGAACACCGGTCAGCACCTTCACCAGTGTCGACTTGCCTGCCCCGTTTTCCCCCATCAGGGCGTGAACTTCCCCGGCGCGCACCTGAAAGTCCACGCTGTCCAGGGCACAAACGCCCGGAAAGCGCTTGGTGATGCCCCGCATCTCCAGAAGATGTTCAGTATCGCCGGGAATCAATCACCTGCGCCGCGACGGACCGATCGAAGAGCTGGTCTTTCTGTTCCATGTACTTGCGTACTTTTTCGCCTCGCCGGTGTTTTTCGATGGCCTCGAAAAGAAGAGGGCCCAGCAATGGATTGCATTCCACCGTGGCATTCAACTTGCCAGCCACCATCGCCTCAAATGCCCCGCGTACCGCATCGATCGAAACGATGACCACATCCTCTCCTGGCGCCAGGCCGGCCTCCTCGATCGCCTGGATCGCGCCCAGCGCCATGTCGTCGTTGTGCGCGTACACCGCCTGAATGCGATCCCGGTCCGATTTCAAAAACGCCTCCATCACCTCTTTGCCCTTGGCCCGCGTGAAATCGGCCGACTGCGACTTGATCACCACCATGCCCGGATGCTCGGCCAATACCTCGTGGAACCCCTTCTTGCGGTCGAGCGCCGGCGCCGAGCCCGTCGTGCCTTCCAATTCCACGATCTGCGCCTGGCCATTCATCTTCTTGGCAAGCCAGGAAGCCGCCATCCGACCCTCATTCACGAAATCGCTCGCGATCAAGGTGACGTAAAGGTTCTCGTCGTCGACCTCGATACCTCGATCAACCAGGAACACGGGAATATCCGCCCGCTGCGCCTCGCGCAGCACCGGCTCCCAGCCCGTCTCCACGACCGGTGCAATGACGATGACGTCCACGCCCTGCGCAACGAAAGACCGCACTGCCCTGATCTGGTTCGCCTGCTTCTGCTGAGCGTCGGCGAACTTGAGCTCCACGCCGCGCTTTTCCGCCTCGGATTTGATCGACTCCGTCTCGGCCGTACGCCAGGCGCTTTCCGCGCCCACCTGCGAGAAGCCGACAACAAGTTTTTTCTCGGCTGCCTTCTCGGATCCTCCGGAGCTGTTCTCGTCTCGCTGCTTGCAGCCCGCGCACATCAAGCACATCGCCGCAACGGCGACCTTCCTAATCGGGGCATTCGACATCATCGATGGTCATCCTGCGCTGCGCATCACCTGCCGCGACACGCGCAAACTCACTCGTATTCTTCGACGGTCCACTCGAGAATGCCTGCCGAGTAACCCTCCTCCAGTTGCGCCTCCAGCCTCAACGAGCTGGTGCTTACGGGAGAAAACTCGACGCGGTTGAACTCATCGCTCTGCGTTCCGAAACGGTCAGCGCCGGGCACTTCCCTCCACGCCTCTCCGTCCCGGTACAGCAGACGCCATGACTTCGGCGGTCGGCAATGACCGCCTGCCTCTCGATCATCGAACCAGTATACTGCGACGGCACCCACCCGCCACGGTTCGGGGAAATCGTACCGAATCCACTCGCGCGTCCCCCGATGATCCCACCAGGTGAAGCGGGGTATCTCCCGATCACTTGACGAGGAGGGAGTAACACCGTCTCGCACGGCCTCAATCGTATCGCCGCCATAACAATGAGACGCCTTCACGACCATCGCCGCTTCGGGTGTCGGCTCGCACAGGGTGGGGCTCTCCGGCAACCAGACCGCCATCTCGCCCGCTTGCCGGTTCCCCCAGGCGAAGTAAGGTATGGCGGTGAAGTTCACCGGCTTCGGCGGTATCGACCGCCGGTAGAGTCGGCCGCGCCAACCCGCCGGCGGCGCGCTCGATGCATTCCCCTCGACGGTCATGATCCCTCCCAGAAGGTCCGAGCGCCAAACCGCGCGAAGCGATGCATCCCGCGGCAGCGCGAGCGTGTCCACCGCAGCAGCGTTGTCGGCTGCCTCCACGCAATAAACCAGCGGGCCGCGCTGCAAGGCCACTCGGCCCCGATCCCCCGTCACGCGCGGATGTGCCTCCATTCGCTCGACCGGCATGGGCAGATCGAGCGTGACGCTGTCCCCCTTCTTCCATTCGCGCCGCAAATGCAGGTAACCTCGGACGACCTCCGGAGCCGTGATCCGCTTGTCGAGAAGGGCCGCCTGCGGCTTGCGACACCATCCCGGTAGCCGCACGAACAGGTCGAATTCGACCGGCTTCTCCGGCTCGAGCTCGATCTTGACGTTGCCTTCCCAGGGATATCGCGTCTTCTGCCGAACCACCACGGTCTGTCCGTCGAGCTCGACGCGCGCCCGGCTGCCGACGAAGAGATTGACGTACAAGGCTTGGTCGCGGACGGCGTAAACGTAACCGCCCAACGACGTCAGCAGGCGGGCGATGTTCGGCGGACAGCACGCGCAGGCGAACCATGGCTGTCGATGATGATCGCCGCGGCTCGCGAGTGGATTCGTATAGAAGAACCGCTTGCCGTCCAGCGAAATGCCGGCCAGCACCCCGTTGTAGAGCCCCTGCTCGAGAACGTCCGCATACCGCCCGTCGGCGTGCAGCAGGTTCAGGCGGTGATTCCACATCAGCAAGCCGATCGACGCGCACGTTTCCGCGTAGGCCGATTCGTTGGGAAGGTCGTACGCCTTCGTAAAACCCTCATTGTGCGAGGAGGGGCCGATGCCGCCCGTTACGTACATCTTGCGACCGAGGATGTCTCCCCACAGATGCCGCAGCGCTTCGTCGTACTTCGTGTCGCCGGTCCGGGCGGCCACGTCCGTCATGGCGGAATACATGTAGGTGGCCCGGACGGCGTGACCGACTGCCTGACGTTGCTCGGCGATGGGCAGGTGATCCTGGCAATACTCGCCATAGAGCTCGCGCCCGTTCGCCCGGCCCCGCTGGTCGAGAAAGAAC
>JBECKQ010000344.1:0-8105 GCA_040235375.1 Phycisphaerae bacterium
CCTGCCAGTCGGCGGTGGCCGGCTCGCGCGTGTGCAGGTTTTCGAGGAGTTCGGCCTTGGTGATCTTCGTGGGGCCCCAGCGGTATTGCTCACCGGGGGCGATCTTGCAGTAATCGCAGCGGACGCCGCCGCGCAAGGGCAACGGCGGATCGCCCGGGCGAATGGCGGCGACGGACTGCGTCATTCCGCCGCAGGCGGCGGAGTAGAACGCGCAGAAGATGCGGAGGCCGTCGTCGGTGTCGCAGGCGAGGACGACGCCGCGCGTGGCGTCGGTGGCGGCGGCGGCTCGCCGGCCGGTGCGGTCGAAGCGCAGGCCGGCGTAGACCTGATCGCCCTCGGTAGCCTGCACGTCATAGCTCCAGTCGGCCCGCTGGCTCATCTGGTAGAGGGCGTAGGTGCGGGCGGCGACAGACTGGGCTTTCAGCGATTCCTCCTTGAAGCCCGGCCAGCATTCGTGGGAAACGACCGTCGCCACGTAGGTCTCGATGTCCACGAGGTTGACGACGCGCAGCACGCCTTCTTCGGCGTAGATCACGAGCGTGCCGGCATATTGGGCGTCCGAATCGTTCGCGCCGGCAGTCCTGTCAAAGTGAATGGTGCCGTGCGGATGCGTGCGGAGCTCGAGCGGGCCGGGGGCGAAGGATGTACCATCGATCGTGAGCGAAGCATCGATTCGAGACCACGCCAGGTCCGTACCGTTGTGCACATTCGCCTGCAAAAGCGGGACAGGTTCGCTTTTGGGGTCTCCTGCCGTCCCCTCAGACGTGCCGGATGTTCTGGAAAACGTACCTGTCCCGTTTTTGCGGAGTTCGTACGCGCCGTCGACGCGGACGCGGATGGCATCCACACCGTCGGCAAGAAGGACGCGGACGGGGCGGACGCTTACCGGAGGCTCGAGATCGACCTGGTTATCGCGGCAGCCGGCACCGGCGAAGAGGAGGACGAGGCCGGCCGCGGCGAGCAGCGGGGCCCGAGGCACGCCGCGGCAGGAGACCGGCGAATCGGCGCGCGCGTCTGCCGGCCGGCCCGGAGCAGAGTGCGAATACGATTCGATCACCGGCATGCCATTCTCGGCGTGGACCGAGGGCGGCGCCGCGGCCTCATCGTCAGGCCTTGGACTCGCGCAGGGAAAGCCCCAGCTCGGAGAGGCGACGCTTGATTTCGTTCAGCGAGGTCTGGCCGAAGTTCTTGGTGCTGAGCAGCTCGGCCTCGGTCCGTTGGGTCAGCTCGCCGACGGTGCTCACACCGAGGCGCTGGAGGCACTTACGGCTGCGGACGGAAAGTTCAAGCTCCGCGACGCTGCGGTTCATCAGATTCGGATCGCCCGCGGAAACGAGCGGCTGGCCGAGGGGGCTGGAAGTGCGCTGCGGCGCGGGCGGCCCTTCCTCGAGGGCCTGGCCGAGGCGAAGGCCCTTCTGGTCGAGCATGGCCTTGACCTCGTTCAGCGAGGTTTCGCCAAAGTTCTTGCAGGCGAGGAGCCGCTCCTCCGTGACCCTCAGCAGGTCGCCGAGACGGTGGATGTTGTTCTGCTTGAGGCAGTTGCGGGTGCGGATGCTGAATTCGAACTCGCCAATGGGGATGTCGAGGATGGCGCCGTGCTTTTCGCGGGAGCGTTCGCGATCCTCGTCGTAGTACATGGTCAGCGAGCTTTCGAGGTCCTTGAGGTACATGCGGGCGCGAATGTTGTTCGGCATCTGCTCGACGACGCTCTCGACAAGGTCGTAGGCCTCCTCGTAACGGCCGCGATCCTCGTACAGCACGGCGAGATTCAGGAGGGCATTGACGTGGGCCGGGGGCTCCTGGATGCAGCGCTCGTAAAGGGCGAGGGCTTCGTCATCGTCGCCGTGCAGGTCGAGAATGTACGCGAGCCGGAACAACGTTTCGGTGTGATCAGGATCGCGCTCGAGAACCTGGCGATACTTGGCGGCGGCGGCCTGCCAGTCGTGCTGCTTTTCGAGCAGGTGTCCTTCGAGATAGAGCTTCTCGATCTGGAGCTCGTCGTCGTCCGAGCGAATGCCGGAAAGCCTGTCGGCGGCCTTGTCCAGCTCGTGCCCCGTGATCAGTTCGGAAACTTCCTCGAGAGCTTTGTTCATGGTGTGCCGTGTCCTCCTGGCTTGCGGTCGATCAGCAGACGGACCCTGTCCGTCGACTTGCGCCGGAGAATAATCGAAGCCCGTTGATCAACTCGCGTGATCCATTCCTGGCTTACAGGATCTGTTGAAACCGCGCCGCCCAATTCAGCGCACCCTGTAGTGTAGCACCGGCGACGGGGGTTGCAAGGTGAGGGGCAGGGGCATGGGCATCTTGCCCATGAATCACGGGGTGGAAGCCTGTGCCACCCCGAGGGCAATGGCACACGCGGACGGCGGCTCAGTTCGCCACGGCCTGGCTGCGGTTCGGTACGCCAGACCGTGCCACCCAATCCGGTGATGGCCACAAAAAGAGGTGGCTCACGGAGAACTGGCTGCTACGAGGGAAAGAGGTTGGCGAGGAGGTCGGCGCCCTGGTCGGGCGGGCCGGTTTCCAGCGCGACGCAGCGGGCGTTCGTGACGATCTCGCCCAGGAGGCAGACGAGGCGGCCGCCATCGACCTGACGGTTGAAGGCGTTGGCGGCGAGGGAGAATGCGGCCTGGCTCCGGGGGACGGGCTGACTGGCACTCTGTGGCCGGCCGGTGTATCGCGGGAAGGCGATCAGCCTGATCGGGACGGGGCCGGGCTCGACGTCGAGAGCGGCGGGCGGGACGTAACCCACGCGCCCCTTGAATGCCTTGACGTACGGGCGGCGCTGCCAGAGAGGCAGGCCCAGGCGGCGGACGATGTCGAACGATCCGGCCTTGATGCAGAGGGCCTTGGGAAACGCATGCAGCATGCGGGTGTCGGGATCGATCAGGGCGAACTCGTCGGACATGTAGCGCCAGCCGCGGGCGGCGAGCACAGCGGTGAGCGTGGATTTGCCGGAGCCCGATTCGCCGACGAGCACGACGCCCTGACCGTCGCGCGACAGCGTGGCGGCGTGCAGTTGCAGGAACCGGCTGCACCGGGCGATCACGCGGTAGTTGATGCCCCATTCGAGATAAGGCAGGACCTCTTCGCGTCGCAGGGTGGTGAAAAGCTCATCGCCGTCGCCGGAGACTTCGTAGAGCGGGGCGCCGCAGGCGGTGCGGCCGGAGCGCCGTATGCTGATGCGGATCGCATCGTCGGCCGGGGGGCCGGTTTGACGCCAATCGGCATAGAGGTGGGCGAAGTCGACGGCCGGCTCGGGCCACTCGCTTTCGACGACGACCGTAACCGGGCCGATTCGGACGTGGGGGTTGTCCTGCATGTCACGCGGTGCGGCTGCCGAGCGGCGAGCTGCCGCCAGCGACCGCAGGCGCTGAACGAGCGACCAGCGAGGCAGCGGGATCGGTTCGACTGTCGCACCAAGGTCCGGCATGGTCACCCGTTCACGGTCAGCAGGCCGGCACAGGCCAGCGTGGCGATCGTCTGCTCGACGTCTTCCAGTGATTGATCGAAGGAGACGGCATAGTCGGCGGTGAGGCGGGCGGCGAGATCGTGGGTGGCGGACCGGCCGTCGCAGGCGTTCCAGATGTCGAGGGCAGTTCGGTTCAGCCGATGGGTCTGGCCGGTATCGGGATCGAAGAGCAGAGCCTCGCCGTCGAGGACTTCACAGGCGATGCCGGGGCGGCGGTGGGGAGTCGTCATCGCCAGATCGTGCGTCCAGTGATCGTGTCGCTGCCTGATCATCGTTGTTTTGCCGTGGGGTTCATAGACAGACGTTGGTATCGCAGTTGTTGCTGCAACAGTCGGAGTTTATCCGGCAGGAGCCGCCGGGCGGCTTGCAGGAAGCCGAGTGGGGGCTGGCGACGGCCGGCCGGGCCGTGAGCGTCAGCACGATCGGCGTGATATAGATCGCCTTTCTGCCGACATCGGCCATGAAGGCGCGGCGGCCGGTGCCCGTGGGGGGTGCGGCGCTGCGCTGCGGTTCGATATTCGGCTCGTGCGCGTGGTCGTTCATGGCGTTTCCTGGGGCGCGTCGTGGTTCGCGTGGGTGTCGTCGTTGAGCCTACAGTCTTCGCTCGCCGAGCGGCGGCAGTCGCAGGCCTGGGGGCCGTAGTCGAGCGTGAGCTCCTCGCGGTTATCAATGACGCGCAGAGCGATCAGATTTCTGCCCGAGCGTCTGGTATTGGGCCGGCACGAGTGACGCAGGCAGGCGAGCTTGCCGGCCGGTGCGAACGTGGCGATGCGTTCGCCAGCAGCGATCATCGTCGAGGCGAACACGCCCGGGGCGCCGTCGCTTCGGTCGCGCAGCTCGGTCTTGAACATCCGCGTCCAGAGGCGGGGGAAGCGGCGGAGCAGCGGGCCCAGCAGTCGCAGCACGTGTGCGGTCGCGAGCCAGCCAGCATGCCGGCCGTCGTACCATTCCGCCATGTGCCTGCGGTCGGGTACGAGCGTGGCGAGCAGATAGCGGGCAACGTACCACATGCCCGGCGTGCAGAGCGCGTCCACAATGACGTGGGCTGCCGGGTGGTCGGCGTCGCGCGGCGCCTGCCGGAGGGCGAGGCGGTCACGCCATCCGATGCGGGCGGATACCAGGCGGTCGATCGCCTCGGGCGGTATGTGGTCGCCGGTAAGAACGCCGGCGGCATGCAGAGCATTCCGCAGCGGCAGCGTGACGCGCCACTCTCGTGCTTGCTGGCAGAGGTTCTGCCAATCAAGCAAGTGGCGATGCGCTTCGATCCAACGGCGAATGTCATCGAGCCATAGCTCTCTACCGTTGCCGTGGATCGCGGAGTGCACGGCCAGGTGAATCAGCATGTTCTCTCGAGACGGCACGAGAACGGTGGCGCGGCCGATGGGCACCGGTTGTGCCCCATCCCACAGCGACGATTCGGGTACGACCCGGCCGTAGCGGAGCGGGCGGAAGGGCCGTACGTGCAGGTCGATGCGCACGGGGATCGATCGCCTGCGGACGAGTTCGGTTTCGTAGTGGAAGCGCGGGAAGAAGCCGGCGTGAACGAGAGGCCGGCCGGGGCGGTAGCCGAGCTTCTCAAGGAGAATAATTGCGGCGTCGGCGTCCTGTTGGCGAATCAGCAGGTCGAGGTCGGACATCGGGCGTTGCGCGGGATGATCGAAGAGCGTGAGATGGAGGGCGGCGCCCTTCAGGGCCATGAGAGGCAGGCCGGCGATCTCGAACGCTGCGGCGATGCGCTCCAGTTGGCGGAGGAGGCAGAGATTGACGGTTGCGGTGCGGAGGTCTCGATCGGTGGTGGGCAGGGCGGCGCATGCGCGACGTGCGCGCGAGGCGGGCGTGTCGGTCGTGCTCGTTGGGGGAGCCGGCATGTCGGGCGCTTGCGGCATGCGGAAGTCCCTTCGCTCGTGGCACGGGCATCTTGCCCCTGAATCACGGGCTGGAAGCCCGTGCCACTGGGCGCGCAGTTTGCCTCAGATTGTGTTATCGGATGCTGGGCGTCGCGGGTTGACCGGGGTGGGCGGTCGGCGGTTGCCGGCAGCCATCATACGCCGACCGAGTGCGAGGAGAAGATATTGAAAACCCAGAAAAAGAGGGCCGCGAGGATGTTCAGGACAAACATAGGAGTCCCCTGCTGTCTTGGAGCCGGTGTCGCGTGAAAGTCATTCGCCGAGCAGGCCTTCGGCCTGCTCCAACGTGTCGGCCAGGTCGAACCATTCGTTGAGCCGCGTGGTGGCGAAGACGCCGGCCACGAAGGGGGTCGGACTGGCGAGCACAAGCCTCGTCTGGCTGAGGCGAGCGTGCGTGGTCAGGCTGATCAACTGGCTGAGCCCACCGGAATCGATGGTCCTCAGCCCGGAAAGGTCGACGATCATCGCCGCCTCGCGGTCGCCGATTCGCGAGTGAAGCTGGTCTTGCACGGTTTCGGCGTCACGGCCGTGCAACTCGCCCCGCAGGTGAACGAGCGTGTATTTCGGACGATCGTCGTGGACCTCGATCCCCAGCGTGCCGTCGGCGGGTGTCGCGTGTGGTTGATCGGTCATTTCGACAGGTTCCCCTGATTACGCTTGCGCATGAGCTTGCGGAGCAGCAGATAGTTTTCGCCGAGAAAGTCGGTCACCTCTCCCGAGACGATGAAGTCGGCGTCGACGGTTCCGTTCTGCGTCTCGCGGACCATTCGCTCGAGCATGCGGTTCGGCAACAGTTTCATGGGGGGATCGGGCGACTGGTCGGGATTGTTGTCGCTGACGAAGACGAAGACCCACCAGTCGCCCTCCTTGCGGAGCCGGCCGGTGCGGTCCACGAGGAAGTATCCGTCGGGTAGTCGGAGCTGGGAGTGGGAGCGTACATCGTCCGTCTTGGTGACGAGCTCGCCGGTCGATTCATCGCCCGTCTGGGATGGCAGGACGGGGCGGGCCTTGGGCCGCTCCTTCTCGAACTCCTTGAGGATGTCCTCGACGGGGACGTTGCGAGGCGTCTGCACGGCGTCCTCGGTTTTGGTCTGTTCAGTATCGGTGGACTGATCGGAAGGCTGGGCGGGCTGTTGTTGTGATGTTTGCGCGGGCTGGGTGGTTGCAGGCGGCGCGTCCTGGGCGCGAGTGGTCAGGCAGAGCCACGCCGTTGCGGCGCCGGCCAGAAAACACGTTAACGCATATCTCGACATTCCAAGTCTCCGTCGCACGCTTGCGATGGTCGCTATCCTGCTGATATCGGGGTCATTGTCTATGCCGACGCGGTGTTTCGCAACCGGTCTGGCAGCGAAAAACGTGTGGAACGCCGTCCCCGGTCGATGCCGCGGCGCCGCGGTCCGAGCCGCGCCCGTGAGGAAGCGGATACAACGACAACCATCCGGCTCGCGCGGCACCGCCCAATCGTCGCGTCACGCGCCCATCCCCCCGGGTGCGCACCTGCGCGATCGCCATAGTGCCACGGGCATGGCACGGTCCCGCGACGGCGGCGATTCGTAGGGTGACACATTCGCTGGAAGTATTGATGGCGAAGGGGTGGTCAACGGCGCCAGTCCGCTTCCTCACGGGCGCGGCTCGGACGGCGTTGCCGGCGATTCGTGCAGTGACAGTTTTGTTCGTCAAGCACAAATCAGCGGTCGGCGAGCTGCTGCTGGAGCGTCGCGGGATCGTGCGTGGGCGGGCGGCAGGTGTTGTTCTCGCAGAGGTAGGCCGTGGGCTTGCCGCCGATGGCCGTCTTGCCTTTCAGAATGGCAATACCGTTCGCGCTCGCGCCGGGGTCGGCCTGGGCGACGATCTTGTTGGGCACGAAGTCGGCGAAGACGGCCGCGACGAGGGCGGCGGTCTCCGGCGCGGATCGATCACCGATGATGGCGACCTCCTTGACGCGGTCGTGATACATGTCCGCGACGCAGAGCAGGCGTTCGAACTGGGCCGGCGATTCGCCGACCAGCGGCTTGAAGGCGCGAAGCGTGCCTTCGGCAACCTGGCGATACTGGTGGCGGTCGAAGTACGCCGCCAGGCGCAGGAGATTCATCGCCTGCACCGAGTTACCGGAAGGGATGGCGCCGTCGTGCGGGTTCTTCGTCCGGGCGATGAGTCGCTCCGCATCGTCGGCGGTGAAAAAGAAGCCGCCCTTCTCGTCGTCGCGAAAACGGCGGAGCACCTGCTCGTTAAGGGCCGCGGCCTGGTCGAGCCAGCGCCGCTCGAAGGTCGCTTCGTAGAGATCGATCAGCCCCTCGATAAAGAACGCATAGTCGCTGAGATAGCCGGAGAGTTGCGCTTTCCCGTCACGATACGTGCGGAGCAGACGGCCGTCGCGCTGAAGGTTGTCGAGGATAAAACCCGCCGCGCGGCTCGCGGCCTCGGCGTACTTGGGCTCGCCAAGCACACGGGCGCCGGTGGCGAGGCTGGAGATCATGAGCCCATTCCAGGCGGTGAGGATCTTGTCGTCCAGCCCCGGCGGCACGCGCTTCGCGCGGGCGTCCAGCATCTTGCGGCGCCACGTCGCGACTTTGCTTTCGAGCTCTTCGACGCTCAGGCCATGCAGCTTCGCGAACGTCGCCGGCGGCTTCGACACGTGGAGGATGTTCTTCGGGCCGGCCGGCGCGTGGCCCCGCGGCTCGAACCAGTTGCCCGATTCGGTCACGTCGTAGTACTTGCAGAAAAGC
>JBECKQ010000296.1:0-7709 GCA_040235375.1 Phycisphaerae bacterium
CGTACACGCGGACGACGTTGGCGTGTTCGATGCGACTCATGCTGCGCGCTTCCTCCTCGAAGCGGGCGCGGATGTCGGCGGAGGTCCAGAGCTCCTTTCGCAGGATCTTGAGGGCGACGGCCGTGCCATTGACCGTGTCCATCGCTTCGTAGACGCGGGCCATGCCGCCTTCACCGAGCAGCTTGCGGACTTCGTAGTGAGCGAAGCGCCAGGTGGCGGGCTTTCGCGCTTCGGTCCGTTGATCGGGGGGCGACTGACGCGCGGCCTGGCGATCGAGCACCACGCGCAAGTCGTCGAGAAGCCGGCCGTCGCCTTCGTGGCTTTCGCCGAGGTCCATCTTCTCGTCAGTCGGTTTCGGCATGAATGGTTCTCATTCGTCTTCGCCCTCGAATTCGGACACCCACTTTCTTATTGCCTTGAGGATGCGGTTTTTATACGTGTAGACGCTGGCCGGGGCGATGTTCAGCTCCGCGGCGACGGCATCGACCGGCTGCCGCTGGACGGCGTACAGTTCGAACGCCCGCAGGGCCTTGGCCCCGAGCTGCGACCGAAGCTGCCGCAGAGCCTCTTCGAGCAGCGCGTATCGCCATTCCTGCTCCCATATCTCGCGGTCGACCGCGTCGCTTTTGTCCTCGATGCTGGAGAGCAGGTCCACGCCGTCTTCGAGCGGCGTCGCCTGGGCGCGAGTGGGACGGTGGCGGGCGCGAACGGCCATGAAGGCGCGCTTGCGGGCGATGCCGTACAGGTATGCGCGAAAGCGGCCCTTGCGCGGATCGTACACGCCGTCGCACAGCGATCGCTGGGCGATCATCAATACATCCTGGCTGACATCATCCGCTTCACTGTCGGTGAGGCTGAGCCGCTTGGCGAAGCTGGCGATCATCGGCGCGTAGATGCGGTAGAACGCCCCCCAAGCCTGTCGATTGCGGCTGTCGCGGACGGCCTTGAGCAAGTCGATCTGCGTGGTCTGCAATGCCAGCCTCCCGGGGGCCCGGTCGGACGAAACGAGTGAGGTTCCGCCGGCCGGAGCCCGTCGCGCGCAACCTATTCTACATCAAGGGTATACGCGCGTCAGCGCACCGGGCGGCCTGTGGGGCGCTTTCTGTAAGAATTCGTCGCCGCGACGCAATAACCACTGAGGGGACCGGGACGAATGGGCGGAGAGGCCATGCTGTGCGCCTCGATCGGACACCGGGGAGTTCACGTGTGATCACAGCGACCGCAGGAACCATCTCCAGGCGGGCGATTTCGCTCCGCATTGCGGAGGCTCGGGCGTCGCTCAAGAGCTGCCAGGCCTGCGAAGTGAGCTGCAAGGCCGACCGCTCGGCCGATGCGGCGAGCCCCTGCGGCCTGGGCACGGAGACGTACTGCTTCAAGAAGTACGTGAGCTACGGCGAGGAGGCGGAACTGGTTCCCACGCTGCAACTGCTGCTGAGCGGGTGCAACTTCCGGTGCCGGTTCTGCAATGTGGCGCCGCAGTGCTTCGACCCGCGCGGCGGCTCGCTCGTGGTCCCGAGCGAGATTGCCCGCGACTGCGAGGAGGCCCTGGAGTGTGGCGTCAAGTGGATCAACATCCTCGGCGGCGAGCCGAGCCTGCACGTCCACACCATTCTCGAGATCGCGGCGGCGGCCCGCCGGCCGCTGCCGCTCATCCTGAAGACGAACGGGTATTTCTCGGCGCAGACGTCCGGACTCCTGGAGAACGTCATCAAGCTCTTCCTCGTCGATTTCAAGTTCGGCAACGACGAATGTGCCCGGCGGCTGGCCGGCGTGGATTCGTACATGGCGGTGCTGACGCGCAACCTCGGTGCGCTGGCGGGAAGATGCCGGCTGCATATCCGCCATCTGCTGATGCCCGGCCATTGGGACTGCTGCTTCGCGCCCGTCGTCGACTGGCTCAGCACGAATCTGCCGGGGACGAGGTTTCACCTGATGACCGGCTACGTTCCCTGCTGGCGGGCGCGCGACGACGCGGCGCTTGGGCGGCTGGCGACTCTTCGCGAGGTGCGCCGTGCGATCGGGCACCTGGCGACGCGCAACCTCGATTGGAGCAGCGAAGGGCATGAAGGGTAAGGGCAAGGACAAGGCGCACCGAGAGCCGGCGTCGATCACGATTACCATCGGCGCGGACGGCCGGATGTACTGGCACGAGCTGGGCGAGGAGATGTTCGAGGTGGCCCTGGCAGTGTGTCCCGAGGAGCCGGCGCTCGCCTGCCGGCTGCGGGGGCGAAGAAAGGAAGATGATGGAAACAGCCAAGACGCCGCCAGTCAAGCGTAAGACGCGGCGGCTCGCCGCGCGGGAAGAGCTCGAAATCCTGATCCGGGCGCGCTACCCGATCATCTACGTGGTCACGTGGGAGGAGGCACGCGTCGAGCGGCACCTGCGCGACATCTGCAACCGCCGGCACAAGGAGCTGCACGCCTGGTCGGTGACGACCGGCTTGCAGAAGTCGGGCGGAAGCCAGCGGGCGCAGCGGATGAAAGGGCTGGCCGATCCGCTGGAAGCGCTGGAGACGGTGATCGAGTACAAGGAGCCCGCGCTGTATTTGTTCAAGGATTTTCACCCGTTCATGCGGTCGCGGGAATGCAACATCGCCGCCATACGCAAGCTGCGCGAGGTGGCCGTCGCCCTGTCGGACAGCTACAAGACGCTCATCGTCACGTCGCCGCTGCTCGATATCGCCCCGGAGCTGCAGAAAGACGTCACCGTTCTGGATTATCCGCTGCCCGACACGGAGGACTTTGACGCGCTGCTCCAGCGGATCTGCAACGAGGTGTCGCAGAATCCCAAGGTCACCATTGCCCTGGATGACAAGGAGCGCGAGCAGCTCATTCAGGCGGCGCTCGGCCTGACGTTGCAGGAAGCGGAGAACGTGTTCGCGAAGACAATCGTGCAGGACGGCCGGCTGGACGCGAACGACGTTTCCGTCGTCTTTTCCGAGAAGCAGCAGATCATTCGCAAGAGCGGCCTGCTGGAATACTACGACTCGCCCACGCAGATGAAGGACGTGGGCGGGCTGGACAATCTCAAGGAATGGCTGGCGAAGCGCGCTCACGCTTTCAGCGACAAGGCCCGACGTTTCGGCCTGCCGGCGCCGAAGGGCGTGCTGCTGCTGGGCATCCAGGGCTGCGGCAAGAGTCTGTGTGCGAAGGCGGTGGCGCGGATGTGGAACATGCCGCTGCTGCGCTTCGACATGGGACGCATGTTTGCGAGCCTCGTGGGCTCCTCCGAAGAGAACGTGCGCCGGGCGATCAGCGTGGCGGAGAGCATCGCCCCGGTCGTGCTGTGGGCGGACGAGATCGACAAGGCCTTCGCCGGCTCGCAGGGTTCGGCGAATACCGACGGCGGCACGACGGCCCGCGTCATGAGCACGTTCCTCACGTGGCTCAGCGAGAAGCAGAAGCCGGTGTTCGTGCTGGCGACGGCCAACAACATCGCGCAGCTTCCGCCCGAGCTTCTGCGCAAGGGGCGGCTCGACGAGATTTTCTTCGTGGACCTGCCCAGCGCGGACGAGCGCGCCGAGATCTTCGCGATTCACCTGCGCAAGCGCCACCGCGATCCGGCGAAGTTCGACATTCCCGCCCTGTGCCACGCGAGCGAAGGCTTCAGCGGTGCGGAGATCGAGGAAGCGGTCATCAGCGCGCTGTACGACGTGTTCTATCTGGAAAAAGACCTGGAGACGGGCGACCTGCTCAAGAGCCTTCGCGAGACGGTGCCGCTGTCGAGGACGATGCACGAAGGCATATCGTCGCTCCGCGCGTGGGCCGACGGCCGGGCGCGGTATGCCTCTCATCACGACAACAGCAACGGCGAGCAGAAGACGCGCAAGCTGGAGATGTAGGTCACGTTGCGATAGGAGATACCAATGTCAGCCGTACTGGTTTTGACGCCGCTGGTCGTGGCGAGCTGGCCGGCGATATCGGCGGCCGTATTCGGCGCCGCCGCGGCCATGGGATACGCCGTGGGGGGCACGTCTTGCGCGCCGACCCGAACAACGAACACCACGTCGGTCGAGACCGAGATCGAGAACAGCGAGGTCATCTCGGAAGAGCTGGTGCGCGGCCTGCACATATCGCTGGAAAAGGACGGGGTGCACATCGAGTTCGGCCAGGACGAGCGCGGCGCGTGCACCGTTTGTGTCACGGGCGAGGGTCGCACCAAAAAGCAGCTCAAGCGGATCGGCGAGGAGGTGGCCGGCCGCATGGTGCAGCAGTTCGCTTATCACAAGCTGGTATCCGAGCTGAAACGGCGTAACTACGCGATCGTGGACGAGCAGGTGCTGCGGGACCAGTCGGTGCAGGTGCGCGTCCGCCTGTAGGCAGGCGCCAGTCGGCCAAAGGAAGAGAGTGACCCATGGAACGACCCGAGTTTGACATCACCATCAGCCCCGGCGGCAAGGTGACCGTACACGTGAAGGGTGCGAAGGGAGCGCGGTGCATGGAGCTGGCCGACCTGATCGCCGAAATTGTCGGTCGCGAGGACGAGCGGCATCGAACGTCGGAGTACTACGGCCAGGACGGCAAGGTGCGAATCGACACGCACGTTTCCGAACGCGCGGGGTGACCGTTTGCGCATCAGGTACGGAAGCCGCGCTGAACGGCGCGGTCGGACGACAAGACGATGCGATGTGTGAACTGCGATTTCGAAAATATGCCGGGCATGGCCATCTGCGTGCGCTGCCAGAGCGTGCTGCTGGCGGACGACGTGCTCGTGGCCCCGCCGCGGGCGTCGGCCTGGCGGCTGAGGACGGCGGTAAGCCGGCGGTGGCACGGGCTCGGCACAGCCATCCGGTCGGCCTGGGACCGCCGTCCCGTACGCGTACCGGTGAGCCTGACGTGCGTGCATTGGGAGGCTGTTTTCTGGTCGCTTGTTCCCGGCGTGGGCCATATCAAGTTCGGCGGCAAGTTCCTCGGTTGGCTGCTGCTGACTTCCTGGCTGCTGTTGCTGCTGCTGTCAGTGCTCGCTATTGGCCTGCCTTGGGGAATGTGGTTGCTGGCGGGGGCGGTCTTCGTTCACACCTATTCGCTGCTTGCGTTTTTGGGCGGTGAATTGGCAACGTATTCGATACTGTCGCGGTTGCTCATCGGGCTGGTTGCGTTCCTGATGCTTCGTACGGTGGTGTACGACTCGACGCGCTGGGTTGGCCGGCAGTTCTACACGCCGGTGCAGCTCAACGGAATGGCGTCGGGCGAGCTGCTGCAAGACGGTGACGTCGTGTTGTGCCAGGGCAATTGGACTCGGCCGGAGCGATTCGAACGTGGCGACGTCGTGATGTACGAAATCAGGCCGTCCAGGGGAGGCGGCGTGATCATCCATCGCGGTTTCAACGTGGACCGCATCGTTGGTATGCCCGGCGATCTGGTTGACGTTGTAAAGGGGCAGTTGCTGGTCAACGGCGCGCCGATTCCCGACGGGCAGGAACCGCTCGGCGGCGGACCACGGCACGTTAGCCAGTGGTCATTTCAATTGCGCGGCGGTGAGTACCTTATCGTTCCGTCGCGCGTACCGGCGCTTGTTCTCAACCTTGCCAACGAGCGAGTGGATCTGGCGATAGAACGCGTGAGTCGTGTGCGGGAAGAGCAAATTCGCGGCCGCGTCGTGCTGCGGCTCCACCCGTGGTCGCGGTTCGGTCATATTGAATGAGCAGAAGAATGCCAGGCAGATTCTCCAATCTCGAGCTTCGCGAGCGCCAGCAGGAGCAGGACGGTGAGCTGTCACTCCAGCAGGCCGGCCGGTACGACGCGGATGACTACCTGCACCGCGCGACCGAGGCCTACAGAGTGAACGATTTCGAGAAGGCCCTGCGCTTCTACACGCGCTGCCTGGAGCGGGACCGCACGATCATACCGGCCTGGGTGGGACAGGTGCAGATGCTCGTGCAGCTCGGCGAATGCCACGAGGCCCGGCTGTGGAGCGACAAGGCCCTCGAGCTGTTCCGCGAGAACGGCGAGCTGCTCGCCGCCAAGGCCCAGGCGTGCGCCCGGCTGAACGATCGCCGGGCGAGCTTCGCGTGCAGCGACGGCGCACTGCAGGCGCCGGGAAGCTCGCCCTGGCGATGGCAGGTGCGCGGCGAAGTGCTGCTGGCGGCCGGTGAGCCGAATGCCGATACGTGCTTTCAGAAGTCGCTGGCCGAGCCGGCGGCCGATTGGTGGGACCGGATCGTGATCGGCCGAATCTACCTGTTTTACGGCCGGGCGACCAACGCGCTGATGTACATCAGGTCGGCACTCGAGGCGGAGTCGGCGGCGGCCGTCGCGTGGTACGAACGCGGCCGCTGCGAGGCGGCACTGGCGATGACCGGTGCAGCGCACGCGAGCTACACGCGTTGCCTGGAGCTGTGCCCGGAGTTCGCGGCGGCGGCGGAAGCGATCGGCGGATTGCAATCCATGTCGTTTGTCGAGTGGCTCACGACATTTCTCTTTCGCAGGAAGCGAAGATGAACCTGGACATGCTGTTCAAGGCAGCGCGGAAGTTCGAGGCCAGCGACGTGCACGTCGTCGTCGGCATGCCCGTGATTTTCCGTGTCGGCGGCGAGATCACGCTGGCCAAGGGAGACCCGGTGAGTCGCGAGGCAGTCCGCAGTCTGGCATGCGAGCGATTGAACGCCGATCAGCAGGCCGTTCTCGAGCGCGACATGCAACTGTGCTTTTCCACCATGTTCAGCGATTCCGACCGGGCGCGGGTCACGATTTACTACCGCAACGGATGCCCGGAGCTTTCCATTCGCCTCAGTGAGCCGGCCATCCGCTCGCGGGACGAGCTGCGCCTGCCGCCGCTGGTGGACGAGCTCGCCCGCAAACCGAACGGCCTGATCATCATCACCGGCCCGACCGGTGTCGGCAAAACAACCACGTTTCACTACATGATCGACCGCATCAACGAGGAGTTCAGCAAGAAGATCATCACCATCGAAGACCCCATCGAGTACACGCACACGTCGAAGCGCGCTGTGGTCATTCAGCAGGAGATGTTCACCGACTTCCACACGTTCCGCCAGGCGCTCGTCCACGTGCTGCGCCAGGATCCGGACGTGATCGGCGTGGGGGAGATGCGCGATCCGGAAACCATGTACACGGCGCTCATGGCGGCGGAGACGGGGCACCTGGTGATCGCCACGCTGCACACGCCAGACTCCGTGCTGTCCATGCACCGGCTGGTGTCGGCGTTTCCCGAGGGGCAGCAGTCAGAGGTGCGTTACATGCTGTCGAACTCGCTTCAGGCGGTGATCGCCCAGCAGTTGCTGCCGCACATGCAGAGTGGGCGGCGCGTGCTGTGCTGCGAATTGCTGGTGGGCACGCAGGGCGTGCGGCACAACATCCGCGAGAACACGATCCACAAGCTCTACACCGAGCTGCAGGCCGGACGGAAACACGGCATGATCACGATGGACCACGCCCTGCTGGCTCTCTATCAGCGCGGGGAGATATCGTACGACGTGGCGCTGAGCATGGCGCGCGAGCCGGAGACGATCAAGAAGCGCAGCGCGTGATGCGCGGGCGATTCGGTCAGGGCAGCGCTACTTGCCGGTGCTCACGGATACGAAAACCAGCGTCTCGTTGTTCCAGTCGAAGAACTCGTTGAAGGCGCCGGCCGGGTTAATCACCGCTATGACGTAGCTGATTTCCCACGACGGCAGATCGGCCGGAATGGTCAGCGTGGGCCCGGGGCCGCTGTGCCGACCCATCGTGCCGGCGGGGCCGGCGGCCAC
>JBECKQ010000347.1:0-2984 GCA_040235375.1 Phycisphaerae bacterium
CGCCGCGCGCCGCGTATCTTACAGCAGGCGGCTCCGCGCGGAAAATCGGGCGGCCGGCGTCACTCAGTTCGCAGTTGAAAGTGCATGACGCGGTCGTGCGGGCCGGTCGTGTCCCTCCAGGTGGTGATGTGTTCGAAGCAGTTGGCTGCGTCGAAAATGGTGCGTACCGCGTCAGAGGCGTTGTCCGCCACCTCGACGAGGATGGCGCCGCCCGGGCGGAGCAGGGGCGGGCCGTCCTCCGCGAGCGTGCGGTAGAACGACAGGCCGTCGCCCTCGTCTGTCAGCGCCACTCGCGGCTCGTACTCGCGGACGGAGCGGTCGATGTGTGGCATCTCATCGAGGGCGATATACGGCGGGTTGGAGACGATCGCGTGGAAGCCGGCTTCAGGGCGGGCGTCCGGGGGGAGCGCCAGGCGATCGGCCTCGACGAATCGCACCCGGTCGGTCACGCCGTGGCGTTCGGCGTTGCGGCGGGCGACGGCCAGCGCCTCGGGGCTGATGTCGGAGGCGACGGCCCGGGCGTTCGGCAGGTTCTTCAACGCGGCAATGGCGATGCAGCCGCTGCCCGTGGCCATGTCGAGGAAGACGAATTCGCTGCCAGCCTCGCTGTCGCCCCTGCCCTCACTGTCGGCCTCGCCGTCACGCTTGCCTTCGGCTTCGCCCTCGCCCTCCGCCTTGCTGTCGCCCTCGCTTTTGCGCTCGGCTCCGGTCTGAGACCGGGCGCAGTCGATGAGGCGCTCGACGAGGATTTCGGTCTCCGGCCGGGGGATCATGACGGCCGGCGTGATTTCGAATTCGAGGCTGTAGAACTCCTTGGTGCCGACGAGATAGGCGATGGGCACGTGCCGGGCGGCGTCCTTGATGAGGGCGCGGTAGCGATCGAGCTCCGCTGGTGCGGGGACCTGCTCGAAGCGGGTATAGAGCTCGATTCGGCGGCAGCCGAGCGACCTGGCGAGGAGGATTTCGGCGGCCAGACGCGGGTCTGGTACGCCGTTGCGCTCGAAGTAGTCGCGGGTCCAGGCGAGCAGTCGGGTGATGGTCCACGGCGCGTCGTTGGCGGTGCCTTCCACGGACATGGTGCGACTATATGGCGGGTCGGCGGGGCTTGCCAACGAGAGGCTTATGGCGGGCGGCTGCCGCAGTGAGAAAGTGAGAAGGTGGGAAGGTGAGAAAGGGGGAGAGAGGGCCGAAGGTGACAGGCTGTCGGCTGGGGAGACCGGCGTTTTTGAAGGCGCCAGCCGATTCGTATAAAAAGGGCGTTTTCGGTGGTGCCAGCCGATCCGAAAATACCGTCTATCGGTGAATTTGCTCAGAAACGCGGGTGGTGTGTCAACCGTGGAGCGGTCGAGCATGGGGGTCGGCGACAAGCGGGCGTGGTGGGGGAGGGGCGGAGGCGACAGACTGTCGGCCGAAGGGGAGACCGGCGTTTTTGGGGGCGCCAGCCGATTCGTATAAAAACCGCGTTTTCGGTGGCGCCAGGGGATGCGAAAACGCCGTGTATCGGTGAATTCGCTCAAAAACGAGGGTGGGGGATCGACCCTGGCGCTATCGAAAACGGTGGTGCGGAAAAGCGGACGTTGGGGGAGAGGGCTGTAGGCCGGAGGCGGCAGGCTGGAGGTCGCGGAGGAGAGCAGAAGGTTGGGCGGAGGGGCGGAGCGACGGGGCCACTGAACCACGAAGCCGCGAAGGCAAGCGTCGGCCGCGCGGCTGAGTCCTGTCCCTTGCCGATTGTCGAAGATCCGCCGTGTCAAAGATCCGCCGGGGCGGGGCAGGCCTCCTGGATCTTCTCTGCTGTTCACCTGGTCCACCCCTCACCTGCTCTGGCCGGAGGCGCCGCATGCGGGCGTACTCCTGGCGATGAGCCCACTCTTGCCTCACCCCTATAACGCGCACCGCGAGTCACGTTTCAGGCTGTTACGCTGCGGGGAAGAAAACGGGACAGGTTCAATACCGTTCGGCACGGCAGTTGCTCTGTCAACCGCGGCTGCGTTGACTGCGGAGGTGGTTCCCTGGACTGCGGAGGGGCCTGCAGCGCGGGCAAAATCGGCGCATGCACGACGGCCGGCTGGGCACGGGCGTGCGAAGTCGGTTACGACTGCGGCTGCAGTTTTTCGATGTGGGCCAGCAACTCCTCTTCCGTCGCCAGGCCGGTGAAGTAGAAGCAGATCATTTCGTACGTACGTTTCGTCGGCTTACGGCCGGTCCACAAGGCAATCAGCAGGCAGGCGATGATCGCCACGTAAGTCTGGATCTCGATGCCATTCTGACAATGGCTCAACAAATGCCGACAACCCAGAATGTGCTTGAAAAAGCGGAAAAACGCCTCGATCGCCCAGCGGTGCTTGTACAGCAACGCGATCAGCATCGCGTCGAGGTCCATGATGTCGGTGGCGATCAGGATCACCTCTCCCTGATCCGGTCCGCCGCGGCCATTCTTCAGCGCCTTGTGACGCGGCTCGCACACAACCTCGACGAGGCGCAGCGGCTGATCCATTCCGGCATTCACCGCCTGCTCACCCGTGAAGCGGACGACAAGATCACGGCGAACCTCGCCGACTTTGGCTTCTGGACACGTGACCCGCTCCTGCACAATCTCGTACACACTGTTGTCGCGCACTCGACAGACGAACGATGATTTCACCCGAAGAATGTCGGCGAAAAGCTGGAATTTGGCGTAACCGCGATCCATGACGTAGACCCGATCCGGCTGCAGATGCTCCTGCAGTACGGCCCGCTCGTTGCCGTCTCCGTCGGTCAGGTCCATCCGCGCCGGCACCCCCTTGAGCAACTCGAAATGGGTGTGCAGCTTAATGCCATGCTCGCCTTTCACCTCGCCCCACATCGCTTGCACGAGCCTGGGAAGAGCGGACAACACGGTCCCGTCCACCAGCGTGATGATGCCCCGGACATCACTCAGGGCCTGGTCGTCCGCAACGTCCGGCAACTGCTCGATCAACTCGCCGGCGATTCCCGCAAGCAGGTCG
>JBECKQ010000304.1:0-4416 GCA_040235375.1 Phycisphaerae bacterium
CATCGAGACCCGGCGAGACAGCGACAACAGCCTGCTGTACGTTCTGACCGTCAAGCCGCCGGTGGACATCGACAGCCTGCGCAGCGTGCTGGTCGTGGACACCGGCCACGCGGCGGAGCAATGATCCAGCGGCTGTAATCGGAAATCACTCGGGCTTTACGAACAGTGACGAGACATGCTGAAACTTGATTCCGTTCATAAGGGCAACTGCATCGAACTGCTCGGCGATCTTGACGAAGGCTGTGTGGACCTCGTCTTCGCCGATCCGCCGTTCAACATCGGCTATAACTACGACACGTACGACGACCGCGTCGAGTACGACCGCTACTATCAGTGGTCGCACGACTGGATGGCGGCCTGCAAGCGCGTGCTGAAGCCGACGGGCAGCTTCTATATCGCCATCGGCGACGAGTACGCCGCGGAAATCCGCATGATCGGCCGGGCGCTCGATCTGCACTTGCGTAATTGGATCATCTGGCATTACACCTTCGGCCAAAACACTCGCCTGAAATTCGCCAGGGCTCACACGCACATTTTCTATTTCGTGATGGATCCCACGCGATTCACCTTCAACGATCTGCAGGTTCGCGTGCCCAGTGCCCGCCACACCGAGTACAGCGACAAGCGTGCCGATCCTCTCGGCAAGATGCCCGACGACGTTTGGAATGAGTTCCCGCGCGTCTGCGGAACGTTCAGCGAGCGCCAGGGCTGGCATGGCTGCCAGATGCCCGAGTCGCTTCTTCAGCGGATCATTCGCGTCAGCAGCAATCCCGGCGAACTGGTCGTCGATCCGTTCTCGGGCAGCGGCACGACGGTCGTCACCGCCGCCAAACTCGGACGCCGTTACGTCGGCATCGACATCTCCACAAAGTACGTCAAGCAGGCTCTGTCGCGGCTGGAAGGTGTCCCGGCATCCAGCGGACGCAACGGCGACTGGTCAGACCTGGACATGGACACGCTTGCCAGCCTCTATCGCGAAACCCAAACGGCCAGGCCGCGGCTCGTCGCCAACACGGTGGCCATGACGTGCTTTACTCGCCTGCTTAGTGAGCGCTTGGGGCGGCGAGTGAAGAACGAGGACGCCGCCGCTATGCTCGCCGAGCTTGAAAGGCAAAGCCGGCTGCCCCGGCTGCGAAACGACCGCCCGTTCTCGCCAAGGAAAAACGGCCATGTCGGCCGGCCACGCCGACGCCGTCGAGATGATGCCGAGGCCACGCTCTTTTCCAGCGCCGATTGAACAAGTGGGCGTGGCGGGAGCACGGCATGAGGCATAACGCGCAAAAGACCTTATGCTTGTGGCCGTGTCTCTCGGTCCGCCATCACGATGTCCCGCCTGTGGCGCGCGTCTGACCGGCGCATCGCTGCACGGCCACTGTCCTACGTGCGGTGTGGCCGTTGAGGGCGAGATCGTCGAAATCCGCCAGTCGGCGGGAACCGGCCTCGTGCTGTTGATTATGGGGCTGGTCCTGCTGGTGATCGCCGCGCCGCAGCGGCCGTTCGGCCAGTGGGAATGGTCGGAGGTGCTCGTTCTCGGACTGCTCGTGCTTGGCGTGTGGATGCTGGTCGCCCGCCGTTCGCGCAAAGCCGTGCTGTGGCCGGGCGGCGTGATCCTGATCGGGCGGACCGATCGTCCCGAGCGATTCAGTTGGCAGCACATCGACGCCGTTCACTTCTCGAGCAGGGAAGACGTGATTCAGCTTGCCTCGCCCGGCGGTGGCGTGTGCACGTCGATCAGCGCGGACTTCTTCGGCTCGCACCGCCGCGCCCGCATCTTCGCCCGCGAGGCGGCCGAGTGGCTCGAGCGATATCGCCGGCCTGACGAGGCCGACTTCGACTTGTGATGATCGCTGCGCTGCAGATCTGTTCGCGCGTTCGCGCAAAAGAAAAGCCCGTCACACGCTGGCGGCGGGCTCTTGGCAAGTCCAACAGGTAACCGCATGTGCCGATGGTTTGGCAGTTCGACGAACCCTACCAGCAATGGCGGGTGGTCCTCCTGGGCCAGGGCTTCCAGTCAAAGCAGGCATGCCCGCGAGCTTTCGGTTCAGGACCCCCTTGGGTTCGCATAACGGTTCAGTCAAACGTGGCCCCCTGTCGGGCACCGCAGTATGACCGTCGGACTACCCAACTATAGCATCGTCACGACGCGGGAAAAAGACACAACGAAAGTTTAATCCGCCGCCGACGCCGGCAAAAAAGAGACCATCGCTGCGAATTCCTGCGCATTGCGCGCCGACCGGTGAACGGGCCGGCGGAAGCGGTGGCGAGGCAAGAGCTTATCGATCGCCAGCAATCCGCGTGCCGATGTTGCCATGACGCCCCGCTGATTGCGGCAAGCGCGGTCGCCGGTATACTCCACGCCGCCGAGATTTCCTTCTGGAACCTCATCGCATGAACAGGAATCGACTCGTCAACCGGCTGGAAGAGGCACGCAATCAGCGACGCAAGTGCCTGATGCCGTACGTGACCGCCGGCTACCCCGATCTGAACACCACGGTGGGCCTGCTCGAGCGAATCGATCGCTGCGGTTGCCAGGCGATCGAGATCGGCTTTCCCTTTTCGGACTCGATCGCTGACGGGCCGGTAATCCAGGACTCGTTCAACAAGGCCCTGGCATGCGGCTTCAAAGTGAACGACCTGTTCGACGCCATCGCTTCCGTTCGCCAGTCACTCTCCGCGGCGCTGCTGGCCATGGTATCGATGTCGATCGTCTGGCGGCTCGGCGTGGAGGCGTTTGCGAAGCGGGCGGCCGACGTCGGGTTCGACGGTCTCATCGTACCCGATGTTCCGGTTGACGAATGCGATTCGCTTGCCCGCGTGGCGGCCGGCGCCGGCCTGTGCAACGTGCTGATGACCGCGCCGACCTCCTCGCCGGCGCGGCTGGAACGCATCGCCACACAGTCCACCGGCTTCGTGTACCTGATCGCAGCGCGGGGCATCACCGGCGAGCGCAGCGCAATCGCCGACGACCTGCTGGCCAACGTGCAGCGCGTCAAGGCGCTGGCGCACACACCGGTGATCGCCGGTTTCGGCATCAGCAACGCCGATCAGGTACGGCAGATCTGCGCCGCGGCCGACGGCGTGATCGTGGGCAGTGCCATCATCCGGCGGATCGGCACGGCGGTCGATTCCGGCCAGCGCAACGGCGCGTTGATCGACAGCGTCGGCGATTACGTGCAGGAGCTGATGACCGGCGCCGCTGCCGCCGGCAGTTGACGGCGCGCCAATCCGCGCAGTGACGTCGATCCACTCCGAGAACGTATCAGAGCCGCGACCGCAAGGGAGCAGATAGAACGTCAACCATACATTTGCCGGTACGCGTCAGAACCCGCCACGCCAGTGGCGGGCGCGAACAAGTATGCTCTCAATCATGACGACGGGTGACATGGTCTGACGCGAAAGGGCACGCCGTACTTCAGAGCTCCGGCTGATTCTCCGGCGCATTCTTCCGCTGTACGGCGTATTGCAGGAACTTCACGAACGTCTCCGCCGGGTAATATCCTTCCGCGCGGGCAATCCGTCGCCCGTCGGGAGTAACCACGATGTACGCCGGCAGGCCGTTCACCTCGAACCGCTCGCTCGTCCGCGGATTGGCAAACGCGTCGAGCTTCACCGGCACGAAGTTCTCCATCTCCTTCTGCACCGCCTGCTGCGGCAGCACTTCGGCATCCATTTGTCGGCAATACATGCAGCCGGGGGACCAGAAGTCGATCAGCACCAGCTTGTTGGTCGCGGCGGCCTCCTGCATGGCCGCCTCCAGATCGGTCCGCCACGGCACAGCGTCCTTGGCCTCCAGGCCATGCTGCCAGAACGCCAGCACGCCGATCGCCGCGAGCGCGAGGATCACGAACGGGGCCGTCCGTTTCGATCGACGATGTTGTGGCCCGTTCGAAGGCGGACTTTCAGGCATGTTCTCATTTGTCGATTGCACAGGTGATTCTTCCCTCACGGCGCCATCGTGTCGAATCGGTATTCCTTGAATTTCCCCTGGCGCTCCCTGGCATGCATCGATTTTCGAAGGAGGGGCGTGATTGCACTACGGGAATTCTCGCAGAGGGTGAAGCCCGTCGCGTCCCCCGCCGGCGTGGGGGATTCTGAAGCGTACCGGCGAATGCGCGGTTGACGTTGTATCTGTTCCCTGACGGTCGCGGCTCCGAGCGACGTCGCAGTTTCGACAGCCCCACTTCGGATCAATGTTGACAGTATTGACTACACGTGCGTATCGTCGCCTAGCGCAATCGCGCTTCGACGTGCCGCTTGGCGCCTTCACCAAACGTCGCCGCGATACGCTTGATCATCTCCTTCTCCTGACCGCTGATCCTGTTGCCGAATCCCAGGAAGCCGCCGCTCGCTTCCGCCACCGCGACGCAGGCGTCGATCACGGACATCGGCTCGTGACCGCGCGCGGCGAGGACGAGC
>JBECKQ010000369.1:0-6420 GCA_040235375.1 Phycisphaerae bacterium
GCTTGGCGGATGCCCGCGACTTCGGCTACGGGAAACTGTCGAATCATGGTCCGCCGAATTCAGGCGTGTTGAGCGCGAACCGTGGTATACTGGTCAGTGGCTCGGCGTGTACGCTGCGCAACGCCGGTCGGCAACGGAAGGAACCGAAGAATCAGTGATGTCCGTTTTTCTTCGCCTGCGGAGGACATCGCGCGTTGAAGCGTTCGGTCACAAACGAACCTGTCCCGTTTTCCGGCCCGGAACCCGGCAACCTGTAAACAACGCCTGGAACTCAGCGAAATCGCGCAAATCGAGGTCGGCATCCGCGTCCGAATCGAAAACATCAAGACACTCAACGGATGGCGGCTGTTGACCCGGGCCGGAGTACTCCAAACAGGATTGGAATTCCACGTAGTCAGCCAGGTCCACGTCGCAGTCTTCGTCAAAGTCCGCCGGAAGGGGGATCACTTCCGGGTATTCGTAGGCGCCCATGTCCGCGAAGCACCCCACCAACCGCGGACTCCCGTCCAGATCGACGTCCCCCCAAGCATCGCCGTTGTGGCCCGTGTTTATACACGGCGATCCAGCCGTAAGGCGCACATTACCTTCGTTGTCATCCACCGTGCCCCAAAGTCCGTCGGTGCCCGCGTCTGGAGTCAGCAGAAATAGGGGATCGGCCGAGATGTTTCCATTGGTGCCGGTGGGATCGGCGAGACCCGAGTAGTTGAATGCCATGTTGCCGTACACGTCGCTGTGCCGCAAGATAGGCTGAGAGGTGCCCCCGGTCTCGAGGCCGCCGACGTTCAAAGCAATAATCGTATTCGCGATCAGCGGTGACGCGTAACTTAAAAGAACTGAGCTATCGTTCCCAACAATCGTATTATTAACAATCGCAGGGGATGAGTATTGGATATACATCGAAGCGCCGAATCCGCTCGAGTTAAACGTGACGGCGTTATTCGCGATGACAGGCGAACTCGTATGCAAACGAACACCACCGCCGAATGTCCCGTGGTTATGGTCTATCTCGTTATCAGTGATCGTCGCCAACGGAGAAAACGATGCTGCCATATAGATCCCTCCGCCGACGCTGGCGTCGTTGCGTCGAATCCGGTTGTTCCTCAGCACCGGTGATGAAAAGTAGGCATACAGTCCTCCGCCCTGCGATGCGCTATTCTCAACGATGATGTTATTCGCGACCTCCGGCGATGACAGGTTCAGGTGGAATCCACCACCGTCCTGAGCGCTACCATTTGTCACCGTAAAGCCATCGAGAGTGCTCACGAGATGTCCCGCGCGAGCGTTTACTACCGAGCGTCCACCTTCGCCGTCCAGCGTGGTGACGTTGCGGCACCAATCGCGCTCTTCACGCGACATCTCACTGCCGCTAAAGCCTCCGTAGACATGGGAAAATGAGTGCAGCGTAACCTCTTCAGAATAAGTCCCGACCGCGACCCACACGTCACCGCCAACGGCGGACGCGGAGTCGATTGCCGCCTGCACGGTGCGCTTCGGTGTCGACCAGGAGGAACCGTCATTCTGATCATCTCCGAGCGGATTGACTCTTATGGTGACATGGGGGCCGCCTGGCCACAGCATGCCGTCAAACTCGTCGGCTCCGATGTCGACCAGGCCGTCGCCCCGCCGATTCCGGGGATCACCATCGATATCCTCATTGTCAAGGACATATCCACTTGTCCCGGCATCCACACAGGGGGAGCCGGGCTGAAGATGCACGTTGCCGTATTTCAGGTCAGTGATGAGAGGATCAGCGGAAATGTTACCATTAATACCCGTAGCGTTCGAAACTCCGGAGTAGTCATATGCGACGTTACCGTAGACACAGTTGTGGCGGAAGGAATCTACGCTGTGAATCCCGTATTGACAAATCCCGGAAGAGTTAAAGGCAACAATGGAATTCACGACGATCGGGTAGTACGCGTAACCAGTCTCGAGCCCACCCCCGCTATACGCAATGTTGCTCATGATCGTGTTGTTCACAATCATGGGCCCGCCTCCGTATACCTCGATGCCGCCGCCATGCCAGGCGCTGTTGCCAAGGATCAGGTTGTTTATGATCAACGAAGAACCACTGTCCACGTAGATCCCGCCGCCGCCGTACACGGCGCTGTTACCTGTGATCCTGTTGTGGATGATTTTGGGAGAACCGGAAGCGATGTAAATTCCACCCCCCTCGCCTGCTTCATTCCCCGTAATTGTGTTTCGCGCGACGGTCGGTTCGGAAGCGGTTATGCAAATACCACCTCCGTGACGCAAGCCGGGCGAGCCGCTTGGACTTCCGTTTCTGATCGTGAAGCCGATGAGGGAGGCTTCTCGCGAAGCGCTTTCCTCGAAGCGGACGACGGACCCGGACCGCCTGCCATCGATGACGGTGGCCGCGACGATGGCGGGGTCGTCGGGATTGATGCTGCGCAGGGTGACGGCGCGGGGGGGGAATTCGATGTTTTCGACATAGGCGCCGTCCGGCGAGCCGACCGACGGCAGAACGATGATCGTATCGCCATCGGTCGAGGCATCCAGAGCATCCTGGATCGTGGCGTAATCCCAAGCACCATGCCAGTCTACGATGATCGTCCGGCCGTCGATACCTGCACGTACCCGCTCAACTTCGGCCCGCTCAATGTGGATTGAGGTTGGGTAGAAGGCAATAACTCGCTGCACCGACGTGCCCACGATGACAGCAAGCAACGAATAAACCCAACACTTCGAGAACATGGCTACTTCCTGGCTGCTCGTCGGAGGATCTGGACGGCAACGAAGTAGTTCGTTCAGCCGATCCGCGGAGATAAATGTGTCTCAACACGTCGGCACGCGACCCTGTTATGCGCGCCGTGCCCCAAATGCGAAGGTATCGCGGATGAGGCTCTTCGAATATCGGCGCCGTGCCTTCCTCCTTAGCTCCAGGCTCGCTTCGCGAAGCCACAATGGAGGAGATGCCGATATGTCAGCTATGCTAACGGAAGCGGCTGTGGAAAGCAAATGCGGCATGGGTGCACTGCGCAAGACATGGAAGCATAAGGACTTAGCGGCGCCCGGGCGGGGAGAAACGGGCTGGATGGCCCGGCTTCGCCCAGCCCGGTTGGTGCGGCGCCTCGGTTCAATGAGAACCACGGTTGAACGTGCCTGACGCCGCGATAAAAGCGGAGGATTATCGATGAGGCGCAAGGCGATTGTGCTTGTTATCAGTTTGCTGCTCGCGTTCGTGCAGTTCAGCGGGTGCGCGGCGCGCGAGGCGGTTTCGGTTCGCGTGATGACGTACAACATCCAGCACGGCGAGGGGCTGGATGGGAGGATCGACCTGGTGCGAACCGCGCAGGTGATCCGCCGCAGCGAAGCGAACGTGGTCGCCCTCGAAGAGGTCGATCGGGGCGTCAAGCGAAGCGGCGGCGTGACATGACTACGCCGCACGCCAGGAGCAGCACGAACGACGCCGGCTCCGGCACGACCGTCAGACTGACAACCTGCCCGTACGTTCCCGCTCCGTCGGCCAGCGTCATCATGGATGCGTAGGAGCCCGTGGCGGTATCAACCATGCCGATCTCGAACGTATCCGCCGTGAGATTCTGTACCGCCACGTAGTAATGATCCCCGAAGTACTCCCCGCCGTTGTTGCGGATGTCGACGCCCAGCGGCCCCAGGGGCACAAGGGTGGGCGGCGCAACCCTCATGGTGGGGCCAAACTCGATCGTGCACGCCTCGTCCGTTGTCGCATCGAGCGCGAACATCTGGCCGCCCCCGTACGCCAGGGCACCCACCTTGTGCTCTACAGGTGACCCAAGATTCCCTACATACGTTTCCTGGAAGCCGTTGTCCGGATCGATGGAATAAAGGTCTTTGGTCGTACCATCCACGCCATACAGAAGATCGCCCACCTGCGTGATCGAATTGTGTGCAAAAACCATCGTCGCGAGCGGAACCAGCGTGGGGGTATCCGTCAGCGCCCCGTCCAGTCGATAGAGTGTGCCGAACTGGTCCGTGGCCAGAATCTCCCCGGTATCCGTCCGCCGGTGCATGCCGAATATGGCCACGCCCATGTCGAACGTCTCCGGACTGCCCGAACCGATGCGGTACAGCGTCGTGCCCTGATTTGCCAGGAATGTCGGAGACGCCTCGATACGTACGGCATCCGACACAACGACCGCCAGTGCGGCTATCGCCATCGCGCACTTCATGACTCTCTCCTCGCGTGTTACGGCAGGGTCAGCCGGCGTGGTGGTCTCTCGCCCTCCCGACCGCGCCCACCTGTTTGAAGTGAACTCGTTCTCTCCCACACCGCGCCTTGGGCGGGGCGCGTCATCACAGATGATAGCATAATCGGTACCAACAACACAAGGACCACGGCCGGCCCCCCTTGGCCTCTGATGAGAGCAGCGTAAGCCTGTGCCCGGGGCGGTTGCGGCGCGGCGTCGCACGCCCGCGGGAAAAGAAGAGTTGACGCCGCTGGCGGGTTCGGGACGATCAGGCGGCATGAAGGAAGCAGCGGAGATTGCTCAGTGGTCGGCTGAATGCGTTCAGCGTTGCGAGGAAAGCGGAGGATGATCTATGGGTCGCAAGTCGATTGTGCTGCTGGTCAGCCTGCTGGTCGCGTTCGTGCCGTTCTGCGGCTGCGCGTCGCGCGAGCCGGCGACGTTTCGCGTGATGACGTACAACATCCGTCACGGCGAGGGGCTCGATGGGAAGATCGACCTCGAGCGGATCGCCCGGGTGATCCGCCGCAGCGACGCCGACCTCATCGCCCTCGAGGAGGTCGATCGCGGCGTCAAGCGCAGCGACGGCGTGGATCAGCCCGCGCGACTGGCGGCACTGACCGGCATGCAGGCCGTCTTCGAGAAGAACGCCGACGTCCAAGGCGGCGACTACGGCAACGCCGTGCTGAGCCGGCTGCCGGTCGAGCACTGCGAGAACCATCTGCTGCCGCGCATGCCCGGCAACGAGCAGCGCGGCCTGCTCGAAGTGCACCTGCGCGTCGGGGGCCGGCCGCTCACGTTCTTCGCCACGCACTTCGACCATCAGAAGGACGACGCCGAGCGGCTCGCGTCTGTGGCCGCACTTCGGGAATTGCTGGCGACGACGGAAGGGCCCGTGATCGTGGCCGGCGATCTGAACGCCACGCCCGACAGCCCCACCCTCGAGCAACTGCACGCGTTCCTCGACGACGCGGCGGCGGAGGCGGGCAGCGACGCGCTCACCTTTCCGGCCGACGCCCCCGACCGGCGGATCGACTATATCCTCTACCGTCCGGACTCCGGCCTGCGGGTCACGGCGTACAAGGTGATTCCCGACGCGGTGGCCTCGGACCATCGCCCGGTCACGGCAACGTTATATCTATGCGGATTGGGCCAAATAGGCAAACTAGAGGCCGTCAGCAGCGGCGACAGACAGCCTGCGGCCGCGCAGCAGCGGTCAGGTGACCAGAAAACAGGGCAGCCAATTACCCAAATTTCCAAAACGAAATAAACGAACTATCCGAAATAAGCGAAAATTCCAACGCCCCCCCCGCCGGCCCTCGCCCGCACGGCAGGACACACCCGCCGGCCTGAGAGCACAACCATGAGCACCCAACGATCCTTCCTGCCTGACGACGTTGTCCGCCCGCTCGACGACACGGAGCACCAGTTCCTCCAGGTGCTGCTCGATCGATTTGAACTGTCACGCACCGAGCGCGGCGCGCATCTCGACGTGCGCTTCGACGGCTCGACGCCGGCCATCTGGCTGCGCCGGGCGAAGCACGAACTGCAACGGCGCTATCCCGACTTCGCGAGGAAGTCGGCAGCGTACCAGCGCGAGTTGGACGCGTTTCTGCTCGAAGGCCAAGGCGAGCGCTACGAGTTCCACGATCCGAACTTCCTGTTCCGCTACGCGAGCGGCGGAACGTTGCCGATCGTCAACTGGCTCGGGCGCGAGTGTTATTGCCTCTGGTATCGCGAAGTCCCGCCCGTCGGCTGGAACATCGCCAACGGCGGCTGCAGCTCGCGCGACGAGCTGATCAATCCCATGCTTTCCCTCGCGCGCGAATTGGGCGAAGAGATGATCGTCGTCGAGCCGTCGGCTCGCCGGCGGCACGTCATCGGCGAGCAATCCATCGAGGGAGAAGGACGCTCAGAGCTGGGGCGGGCCCTGCGCTATTGGCAGGATCGGCGGAGCGGGCTGGACTTTGCCGCGTACGAGCCGGCGCGGCTCGGAGTCGAGTGGCTGGCCGGCCCGGACTCGCTGGCCGTTCATTACGGTGAGTCCGCGCCCACCGTCATCACCGGCTGCTTTCTCAACATCAACGGCGATGATTTCGGCATCGAAATCGACCGCGTCGCGCGGATCGCGCTGCCGGCGGACGCGGTCATCTGCGACGGCGAGATCACGCACGACCGGCTGGTCGACGCCCCCGTCGGCCTGTTCCCAATCGACGACCTCCACGAGCAACTC
>JBECKQ010000433.1:0-11279 GCA_040235375.1 Phycisphaerae bacterium
GCCGTCGTCTTGAGCGACAGAAGAACGATGGCCAGCATCAGCAGCTCGCGCATGAAGGGGAAAGGCCGAACGCCGATCAGCGGGAGCGGCTTGCTCGGATCGACCAGGGCGACGCACACGACGATGGCCATCAGGTACAGGAAGTTCTTTCGGCCCCGAAGCGAGAGCTTTTCCACCCGTGTCTCGTCCCGCTGAATGTCGCGCACCTCTTCGCGCCGGTAGGCGAGCCAGTCCCAGACGAAGTAGATCGCCAGCAGCGCGGCCACGACCAGGAACCACTCCTTGAAGAGGCCGAGTGTCCACGTGAATCTCACGCCGCGCAGGTACCCCAGGAACAACGGCGGGTCGCCGATCGGCAGCAGCAGGCCGCCGCAGTTGCTGACCAGGAAGATGAAGAAGATCACGGTGTGGCGGTTGTGACGCCGCTCCGAGTTGGTTTGCAGCAGGGGGCGAATCAGCAGCATGCTCGCCCCCGTGGTTCCGATGAAGCTGGCGAGCGCCGCGCCCACGCCCAGAAAGGCCGCATTCGTGGCCGGATGCGCCGCCAGGTCGCCGCGCAGAGATATGCCCCCGCTGATCACGTACAGGCTGAAAAGCAACACGATGAAGGGGATGTATTCGATGAGCACGGCGTGCTCGAGCACGTTCACGACGCTGCCGAATCCCGTGTAGGTCTGCATCGTCGCGTGGCTGTACGTCATCGGCTGGATGAATGCATAGAACAGCAGCGTCGCGGCGGCCAGCACGAGGGCTACGGCCAGCCGGTTCTTGTTGCTCTCCCACCAGTGCGCCGTCTGCGGAATCAGCGGCAGCACCGCGATGCTGAGGAGGATAAGGACGAAGGGCCCGCATGCCCACAGTGGCGGAATCTCGTAGCCCGGGGGCACGCGATGCTCTTCCACCTCGGCGGCCTGGACGGCGTGCTCGGCCGCCGCGTGTGCCGCCGGTGAGGCAGCGGCAGCATGCTCGGCCGTCACGTGATGATAGATGAGCAGCGCAAGGATCACGACGGCCGCGCCGATGGCCAGCCGTTCCAGCAGGTTCAAACTCGTTTTGCCGTGCTCGGAAGTGTGCACGGGTACATTCAAGCTCATGTTCGTGCTCATGGCACCCTCGGTGGATGGCGTCACAGGGTCAGCGTGTGCCGCCGAGGCAACGCCGTGATGTAACGGCGGTCAAGAGGCGATGAGCCGCTGCCGCATTCCGGCACTTGCAACACTGCAAGTAGACCGAAATCGTGCGGAGCGGCTCGGCCGTTCCACCGAGTACCATCGACTAAACCAAGGTCCTCCCGTGGGAAGATTTCCGCGGCGAAGCACCGCGGCCTGCGCCGTCAGTTACCGGTCGCCGGAGTCCTGTTTATCCCGCCCGACCATACGCGATGCGCCATTGCTTTTGCGCATGATCGCGCCCGGCGACCGGTCCGCGTTACCGCCGGCCGGTGACCGCGACATTGCGGCCCGATAACGTACCATCGTTCATCCTGGACCGCGCGCCCGTCGATCCTTGATCCACTTGCGCAGTTGCTTCAGCGGCATTACGTTGATCACGTCGGCCTTGCCGGCGTATCCCCTCCGGGCAGTCTTGATGCCCAGTTCCATTTCGTCCAGCGTTGTCGTGCGATGGGCGTCCGTATTGATCGAGATACGCGCGCCCGCCTCGATCGCCTGCTGAATGTGCACGTCTTTCAGGTCGAGCCGCTGCCACGACGCGCTGACCTCGAGCGCAGCGCCCCGACTCGCCGCGGCCTCGGCGATACGCGGGATGTCCAGCGCCATCGCCGGCCGCTGGTTGATCAACCGTCCGGACGGGTGCCCGATCAAGTTGACGTACGGATTTTCGAGCGCCGCGAGCGTCCGCTCCGTGGGCGTTTTCTTGCCCTTGGCCATCGCCACGTGGATGCTGGCCACGACGAAGTCGCACTGCGCCAGGACTTTGTCCGGATAGTCGAGCGAGCCGTCCGACAGGATGTCGCACTCCGTGCCGGCCAGCACGGCGATGTCCTTGAGCTGCTTGTTGACCGCGTGAATCGCCTTGATGTGGCCCAGCAGCTTCTCGATCGAGAGACCGCCGGCGATCGTGCTGCTGTGCGAGTGGTCGGTAATGGCGATGTATTCGTAGCCGCGATCGCGCGCCGCCAGGGCCATCTCTTCGATCGAGTTCTTCCCGTCGGACGCCGTCGTGTGCACGTGGAGGTCGCCACGGATATCCGCCAGCGTGATCAGGTCGGCGCATCGCTCCGGCTGCTCGAGCTCTCCCCGATCCTCGCGCACCTCGGCAGGGATGAAGGGCAGCCCGAGCTTCGAGTAGATCTCCTCCTCGGTGGCGCCGGCGATTCGCCGGTCGCCCTCGAAGAGTCCCCACTCGTTAAGCTTCCATCCCGCACGGAGAGCGAGCTCGCGCAGGCGCACGTTGTGCTCTTTCGAGCCGGTGAAGTACTGCAGCGCCGCGCCGAAGGATTCGGCCGGCACGACCCGCAGGTCAATCTGCAGCTCGCGCCCCTCGGGCGTCTCGACGATGATCGAACCCTTGGTGATCCCGTGGGCCAGCACACGCTTCGCGCGCGGGTAGCGCGTGAACACCTCGACCACTTTTCGTCCGTCGTTCGAAGCGCACAGCAGATCAACGTCGCCGATGGTCTCGCGACCGCGCCGCATGGAGCCGGCGATCTCGACGCGCTCGACGCCCCTGACGGACCGGAGGGTCTCCGCGAGGTCCCGAGCGATCGGCAGGGCTATGCCGATTGGCGTGCGGTCCCCGGAGGATTCGAGGAAGGTGATGCCGTCGGCAATACGCTTGACGCTCTGTTCGCCCAGTCCGGGCAGCGTAGCCAGCCGGCCGGACTGGACCGCTTCTTTCAGGTCGTCAAGGCAGGCGACGCCGAGCTGTTCGTGGACAAGAGCGACCTTCTTCGGCCCCATCCCCGGTATGGCGAGAAGTGCCGGCAGACCCTCCGGGATCCTGGCCCGGAGCTCTTCCAAGGCGGAGATCGTTCCCGATTCGATGAATTCCTCGATCTTGGCGGCCGTGCCCTTGCCGATGCCCTTGATTTCGCGGAGCTTGCCGGCCTCCTGGAGAACACGAACATCGTCGGTCAGATCGCGGATGGTGCGGGCGACGCGGCGGTACGAATTGATGCGAAACGTGTCGCCGCCGGTGATTTCCAGCAGGTCGGCGATGGTATCGAGGGCGTGGGCGAGCTCGCTGTTGATCATCGCGACGTTGCCTGACATGTGTCCGGACTCGCTACATGGTGGCCAAGCGGCCGGCGTGCAAGCGTATTGACCCCTACGGGACTCGAACCCGTGTTGCCGGCGTGAAAAGCCGGTGTCCTAGACCACTAGACGAAGGGGCCCCGCGAGGATACCGCGCAATTCCAGGCCGAAGGCGCTGCTACGGTCCTCCCGCCGGTTCGGGATGACGGAGCGTAGCGGTATCGCTTCTGACCGTCAAGAATGGGTGACGCGGCCGGCGCTGGACGAGGCCACCCACCCTATGTGAGAAACCACTCCAACCTCGACGCCGTGGAATGCCCGCTTGCGGCAGGCCGTAGGGCAGGACAGAATACCACTTGCTGAATCACAGGGTTGGTGCGTGTCACCGCGTGCCGCGGCGCACCGCCGGCGGCACGCCAAGCGTTGGAGGCTTATGCATGGCCCTTTTCGCCATACTGGCTCTTAACATTGCGGTCATTCTCGTCACTCTGTTCAGCCTGGGCGTTCAATTGCCTTTGCAAGGATGACGGGAGGCAGGCCTCTGCAAGCTTCCCTTCCGGCCGCCTTCGGGCGAGCGCG
Organism: Phycisphaerae bacterium; assembly: GCA_040235375.1. Taxonomy (GTDB): domain Bacteria; phylum Planctomycetota; class Phycisphaerae; order UBA1845; family UBA1845; genus JBECKQ01. The sequence goes on from JBECKQ010000433.1 coordinate 3,795, forward strand.
ACGGTGTTCGTCCGCGCTCGGTTGTGACAGGTGCGGTCGTTTGCTCGTGAGCTCACACCGGACGTTCCGCGAGCGTGACGCCCTGATCGAGGGCGCCCACTCGCGCAGGGGTCAGCTGAGCCCCTCGAAGAGCGGCGTCGAGAGGTAGCGTTCGCCGGCGCTGGCCAGGATGACGACGATCAACTTGCCCTTGTTCTCCGGCATGTTGGCGACGCGCTCCGCGGCGCAAAGCGCGGCGCCGGAGGAGATGCCGCAAAGAATGCCCTCGTCACGCGCGGCTCGGCGAGCCCAGGAAAACGCGGCGTCGTCGGACACGCAGACCACGTCGTCGACGATGTCGAGATTCAACGTTTCGGGGATAAAGCCGGCGCCAATGCCCTGGATCTTGTGCTTGCCGGGTTGCATCTTCTCGCCGTTGCGAACCTGCGTGATGACTGGTGACGTTTCCGGCTCGACGGCGTAGCACCGGAACTCGGGATTACGCGACTTGATCGTCTCGCCCACGCCCGTAATTGTGCCCCCCGTGCCGACGCCCGCGACCAGGATGTCCGCTTCGCCGTCGGTGTCGTTCCAGATCTCCTCGGCGGTGGTTTTGCGGTGGATCTCGGGATTCGCCGGGTTCTTGAATTGTTGAGGGACGAACGAGTTCGGCGTTTCCTCGGCGAGCTTTTCGGCGACGCGGACGGCCCCGGGCATGCCGTCGCCGGCCGGCGTCAGCACGAGGTCGGCGCCCAGCTGGCGGAGCACGGAGCGCCGCTCGACGGACATGCTTTCGGGCATCGTCAGTTTCAGCTTGTAGCCCCGTGCAGCGCACACGAACGCGAGGGCGATACCCGTGTTGCCGCTCGTGGGTTCGATGATGATGGTGTTCTTCTTGATCTTGCCGTCGCGCTCGCCGGCCTCGATCATTGACTTGCCGATCCGATCCTTTACGCTGGCGAGCGGGTTGCGGAACTCGAGCTTCGCGTAAACGCGAGCCGGCGAGTCGATGATCCGGTTGATACGCACAAGCGGCGTCCGGCCGGTTGTGGACACGGCGTCCTCGTAGAGACTGGTCATGCTGGTTTCTCCCACAGATTATGCCCGAACACGCAACACTACCGCGCCGCCGGCGCGAATGTCAACCGGATCCGTGCGGTAGTGCCCTATTGGATGGATGATAGGATGACACGACGGTCAAGACGACTGCGGATGATCGTGACCATTCTGGCGTTCGGCCTGGCGGCCAATTGCGCCCTCGCCCAGCTTCCCGGGCCGTTCAACTTCAGCTTCGCGGCGCCGTTTCTCAATGCGATCTTTCTTTGGCCGCTGGGGCTCGGCGGCTGCCTGTAGCATTCCTTTCGGGCTGATCTGCTAGGCCCCGACGTAGCGGGCGTATGCGGCGCGGGCTTCTTCGGGCGTGTGTGCCCCCTTGATGATGGCCCGGCCGTCCGGAAAGACGGTCAGCGTCAGCGGCCCGATCGTTGCCGACAGCAGGTAGGAACTGCGACGGACTTCACCCTCGGCGAGCGGCGCAAGTCTGCTCGCCAGCCGCTCCATATCCAGCGGACGCTCCAGAGCGGTCGAAGGGCGAACCTGCACGGCGTCGCGGCCGCAGAGAACCGTCGCGGCCGTCTCGCCTTTTCCCTCCAGATATTCAAAGTGACGCTTCGCGCAGCAGACGCATTCCGCGTTCGGCCGGCTATGGACGTTCACGGCCGTCACCCGGCCGTCCCAGGCGTCGATGCTCAGCAGCGCCCGACTCGGCTCGTCGAGCTGGCCGGTAAGTACTTTGAGCGCCAGAACCGCCTCCATTGACGCAGTCATGTTCACCGCCGGAGCGATGATGCCAGCCGTCTCGCACGTCGGCGTGATGTCGGGCGGCGGAGGCGTCGGAAACAGGCACCGCAAACAGGCGGTCTGGCCGGGAACGATCGGCATGACCAGGCCGGTAGCCTCGACCACGGCGGTATAGATCCACGGGCGCCCCGTCGATACACAGAAGTCGTTCAGCAGGTAGCGCGTCTCGAAGTTGTCGGTGCCGTCGCAGATCAGATCGCAATCCTCCGCAATACGCGCGATGTTCAGGCGCGTGACGTCCGCGACGACCGGTTCGATCGTAACGGTCGAATTGACGGCGGTCAGCTTCCTGGCGGCGACGATCGCCTTCGGCACGGCGCTTTGCACGTCTGATTCGTCGTAGAGCACCTGGCGTTGAAGGTTGTTCATCTCGAGGTAGTCGCGGTCGCAAATTCGCAGGAAGCCGACGCCGGCGCGGACAAGCGTGTTGGCCAGCACGGAGCCGAGCGCGCCGCAGCCCACCAGGGCGACGCGGGACTCCATCAGGCGGCGCTGGCCGGCTTCACCGATTCGCGCGAAGAGCACCTGGCGGGAGTAGCGCTCGAGATTGCCTGGATTCGAGGGAGGCATGGCTGCGGCGACTCTGGACTGCTTTGAATGACCCGACAATTGCCCCCGGTCTCAAGTGCCGGGCGGTTCGCGATCGTGCTCCGTGTACGAGGACACGTCGCCTTTCTCCGGCTCGTCGGAGTCCGTTTCCGTGCCTTCGTCGTATTCGGAAGCATCATGATCACCTGCGGTGGCGGTGGGAGCGGCGGCGTTCTCCACGGGAAACATGGCTCCGCCACCGCCCTGGCCGGTGAACGATCGATGCAGCTTGAAATTGTGCCAGCCGGCCGAAGCGAACAGGTAGCCGAAGACGATGTTCAGAATGCCCTGAAGCCCGGGCGCCTTGATCAGCCAGATAACGCCGCTGACCGCCAGGGCGGCGCCGATCGCAATCGTGAAGAACCCGTCCACGATAAGGGCGAACGCTGCGCCGGTGAGCAGCAGAACCGTCGAGATGATCATGAGGAACGCGCCGATCTTCAGCGTGTATTCCAGAATCTGGCCGGCGAGAAAGAGGCCGCGCACCTGGAATCCGAATCCGAAGACCAGCAGGAGGACGGCGGCAATGGCCGTCCACATGGCTTGTCGTCTGATGATGCGCGCCGCTTCGGGATCGACGCGGCGTTCGTAGGTGTGGCCTGGCCCGGGATCGGTGCTCGACATTCGCAAACTCCTCTCAACGATTCCATCTGGCTGGCGGCGACGCGACGTTCGTCATGGCATCACGAATTCATGGTCGCCTGCACGGACGGTGAGCACGGGACACGGCGCCTTTCGCACGATCTTCTCTGCCGTGCTGCCCATGAGTACGTGCATCACGCCGCCACGGCCGTGAGTGGCCATGACCAGCAAATCGCAGGTGATCTCGCGGGCGTAGCGGATGATCTCGAGAAATGGCTTGCCCATGACGACGCGCGTCGCGGGGGCGTATTTCAGGCCGATCAGGTGCGCGTCCGCGAACGTCTGCATCTGATTGTTGGCTGACGCCAGGACATCATCGATAGGCGGGGCAATCGGCGCGGCCTCGGGACCGAGTGCCGCCCAGTACTGCTGTGCTTCGTCGATCACGTGGATGCAATGCAGGTGGGCGTCGAACTGCTCGGCGAACTCGCGCGCATACCGCAACGCTACGACCGACACCTCGGAGAAGTCCGTCGGGTAGAGGATCTTGGAAATCTTGATCGCCGCAGTCATTCGTCGTACTCTCCGCGCACGCCCAAAACTCTAAACCGAGCCACGGGGAGCGTCAACGGAATCCTCCGCTGGCGACACAGGGTACGGCCACCGCACCGGCCCACTCTTGAAAAAGACCCCCACCGGCCTATGATCCCCTTCGTGTCGGCGGCGGCAGTGGGTACGACCGTTTTTCCCATAGAGTGCGACCGCCTGTGATCAGCCTCCCCGTTATCCCTGTGACGCGACCGGCTCGTCGGCGACTGCCCCCCTGGCTCAAGCGGCCGATGCCCGGCCGGGACGACTTCGCGCTGACGCGAAACATCGTCGCCGGCAGCGGCGTGGCGACCGTCTGCCAGGAGGCACGGTGCCCGAACCTGAACGAGTGTTGGGCGAAGCGCCACGCGACCTTCATGATCCTGGGCCACAGGTGCACCAGGCGGTGTCACTTCTGCGCCGTTGAGACGGCGCGGCCCGATCCGCCGGCTCTGGACGAGCCGCAGCGACTGGCCGAGGCCGTGGCGGCACTGCGCCTCTCGCACGTGGTGATCACGGCCGTCGCCCGCGACGACCTGAAGGACGAAGGCGCCGGCCACTTTGCCGAGTGCGTTCGAGCCGTGCGGCAGGCCGCCCCGGCCACGACGATCGAGGTCTTGCCCGCGGACTTCCACGCCCGCCCGGAGTGCGTTCGCATGCTCTGCCTCGCCAAGCCTGACCTATACAACCACAACATCGAAACGGTTGCCCGGCTCACACCTGCGGTCCGCCCGCAAGCGAAGTATCGGCGGTCGCTCGACGTGCTGCGGATCGTGAAGAGCCTCGACCCGCAGACGCTCACCAAGAGCGGCATCATGGTCGGGCTCGGCGAAACGCGCGACGAGCTTGCCCGGACCTTTGCCGACCTGCGCGAGGCGGGCTGCGAAGTTCTTACGGTGGGGCAGTACTTGCAGCCGTCGCGGGATGAGCACCTCCCTGTCGAGCGGTACTATACGCCGGAGGAATTCGAGGAGATCGGCGATCAGGCCCGCGCGCTGGGATTCCTCAGCGTGGCGTCGGGACCGTTCGTGCGGTCCAGCTACAATGCGGCCGAAGTGTTCGAACGGACGCGAACGACACAAGCCGAAGGAAAGAAGCCAAGCGAAGCATGACCCTCGATGATCGACAGATGGTCGAAAGGCTGCGCGGCAGGTTCATCGTCTTCGACGGACCGGACGGCTGCGGCAAGACGACGCAGCGCGACAGGCTCGGCAAACGCCTCGCAAAGGCCGGCGGCGATGTCGTGCTCGGCAAGGACCCCGGCGGGACGGATTTCGGCAACATGATCCGGAGCATCCTGCTCGACCATGACCTGAGCACGATGGATGTGCGCTGCGAGACGTTTCTCTTCATGGCATCGCGGGCGCAGCTTGTTGGCGAGGTGATTTCCCCTGCGCTGCGCGCCGGCAAGACGGTGCTGTGCGATCGCTTCATTTCTTCGACGTGTGCCTACCAGGTGGCGGCGGGCTACGACGTCGCGCGCGTGCTGGAACTCGGCCGGTACGCGGTGGAGGACTGCTGGCCGGACCTGACCATCGTGCTCGACGTCACCGCCGAGCACGGTTTCGAGCGCACCGGCCGCCAGCCGAAGCACGCCGGCAAGAATCGCAGTCGCCATGCCGGCCAGGGCCTCTTGATCGAAGACGTGCAGCATGACGCGATGGAAGCCCGGCCGATCGATTTCCATCGGCGGGTGCGCGAGGCCATGCTCCGGCTGCCGGAGGTCTATCCCAAGCCGGTGGCGATCCTCGACGGCAGCGGCACGCCCGAAGAAGTGCACGCACGCGTGTGGGAGGCGGTGAGGCGTGCCGATCTTTGACGTCCAGCACCAGGGGCCGGCTCACCGATTGATTCAGCGAGCATTGGCGGGCGAACGCGTCCCCCACGCCTACCTCTTCCACGGTCCCGAGGGCGTGGGCAAGGAAATGCTCGCGATCCGCCTGGCGAAGGTCCTGCTCTGCGAGAAGCCGGAGCCGTGGCCGGCTGGTCAGCTCGACGAACTCGGCGAGTGGGATGGGCCGACGTTCACCGCCTGCGGTCGCTGCCGGAGCTGTCATCTCGTGGACGTTGGCAGCCATCCGGACCTTCATCTGATCCACCGCCACCTTAATGCCCATCATCCGGAGCTGGCGGTTCGGAACCGCAAGGCGCTCGAGCTGGGCGTGGAGGTGGTTCGCCAGTTCGTGATCGACGTGGTGGGGGTGGCGCCATCCTGCGGCCGGGCCCGCGTGTTTGTGATTCGTGATGCGGATCGCATCTCGGCGGGGGCGCAGAATGCCTTGCTCAAAACGCTCGAGGAGCCGCCGCCGGCGACGTTTCTCATTCTGTTGTGCTCCTCGCTGGACCGGCTGCTGAGCACGACACGCTCACGCTGCCAGCGCGTACCGTTCGCGCCGCTGCCGATTACGTTTGTTGCCGATCGTGTTCGCGAGTTGGGCGATGACCTGCCCGAGGAGGACGCGACGCTCGTGTCCGCCCTGGCGCAGGGCAGCCTGGGCACCGCGCTGATGTATGCGAAGCACGATCTGGCGGGCATCAACCGCGAAGTGGTCAAGCTGCTTGGCGATCTGAGCCCGGATGGCGCGCGAGCGGCGGCCGGTCATCTGATCGCCTTGGCCAAAGGCTGCGCCGACGCGCACAAGGCGGCCGACTCCGAGCTGACGGAAACCGACGCCCAGCGGCGTGGCCTGCTCGAGGTGCTGCTGCTTGTCGCCACGTACTATCGCGATCTGCTGCACGTTCGGCTTGAAACGGAAAACCTCATCGCAAATGTTCCGGCCCTGGGCCGGCTTCGGCCGGCGGCCGCCCGTGTAAGCCGGCAGGGCTGCACGGTTGCCATCGCGGCGGTCGGGCGCGCCGAGCAGCAGTTGCAGCTCAACGCGAACACCCAGCTCTGCATCGAATCGATGATGTTTCGCATCGCCGGTGCAGCCCAACCGACGAGACAGCGCGTACCCGCCTGACCGGGCGGCGCGCTTCTGCTCTTTTCAATTGCGTTCATCTGGTCGCCCGCCATAATGCGCCCTCGCGTTGCCGAGTTCGGAGACCATCCGCAGCCATGCAAAAGAACCGCGAACACGTTTTCCAGGCCGTCCGATCCGCCCTTCAGGGAGCGGATGATGCCGCGCTGCGTTCAGCGGTAGAAGGTGTTCACCCCGCCGACCTGGCCGAGCTCTTCGTCATGCTCACGGACGACGAGCAGTCGCGGTTCGTCTTTTCTCTTCCGGCCAGAACTGTGGCGGAGGTGCTCGTCGAACTGGATGCCGCGGAACGCGGCGACGTGGTCGAGGATCTGGATGATGAGGCCTTGTCCGATTTGGTTATCCAGATGCTGCCGGACGACGCGGCCGACGTCCTCGGAGAGCTGACAGACGCCCAGCGGGAAGAGGTCCTCGAGCACATCCCCGACGCCCAGGCCGATCAGATCGAGGAGCTTTTGGGCCACGAGGAGGATACGGCCGGCGGCATCATGACGCCGCAGCTCGTCGCCTTGCCGGCCACCGCTACGGTCGCCGAAGCCGTCGAGCGGGTTCGGGCCGTCTCCGAAGACGAAGAGATTCACTACGTTTACGTCCTGGGCGAGGACGAGACGCTGGCCGGCATCGTCCCACTCCGCCGACTCGTGACCAACTTGCCGGACACCCGGCTGAGTACGATTGCCGATCGCAATCCGGTTTCCGTTCACGTCGATGACGATCAGGAGCAGGTTGCCAACAAGATCCGCAAGTACGACATTGCCGCGGTACCGGTCCTGGACGACGAGGGACGGCTGGTCGGCCGCATCACGCACGACGACGTGCTGGACGTGGCCACCGAAGAAGCGGCCGAAGACATCTATTACATGGCGGGCACGGAGGCGGCGGAGCTCGAGGAGGATTCGGTCTTTCG
>JBECKQ010000441.1:0-6588 GCA_040235375.1 Phycisphaerae bacterium
CGCTTCCGGAAAAGCGTCCGGCCAGCCTTCGCGTCCCCGAGCCCCGCAGGTGATTTCGCGACCGGAGCCGGTCACATCGCCACCGGCTGCACTTGTGGCCCGGCCCTCGCCCACGTAACCTGTCCCGGCGACTCGGTGCGCCGGGCGCGGCAAGTGCCACAATTCGGCACTTCTCGGGCCGGCGGCGCGCTGAAACTATACGATACGCCTTGACGCGAAACCGGGCCGGCGGTTGACCGACCGATATGCCCGCGTGTCGCGCGGCGACGGGCGCGATCGTCCGGTAAGATGGCTGCCTGTCGGGTGGCAAGGTCTGCCCCGCAGGGGCAGGCCGTGGAATGATGCCGCGTAAGACCACGGTCGGGTGCCCTCGCTCGCGGCGCTCAGATACCCCTGGCCGCCCGCGTGGCAACGGGGATGAGTCTCGCTTCGGGAGAAGTCAATGAAATACGTCGTTGCCTTGGTCGGGGCCCTGGTGCTGAATGCGGTCGCCAACCTGCTGATGAAGGTGGGAGCCAAATCGGTTGCAGCCGGCGGTGGGCTCATGGAGAACGGAGCGTTCGGCGCGGTGCGTACAGTGCTGACGCATCCGATCCTGCTGATCGGACTGATCTGCTTCGCCTGCAACGCCTTCCTTTACATGTACGCCCTGCAATCGAAGACACTCCAGATCAGCATTGCTTACCCCATCATGGTCGGCGGCGGGTTTGCCATCATCGCCCTCGCAGCGCATCTGGCACCGTCGCTGCGCGAGCGATTGACGGCCGGGCAATGGATCGGCGTGGCGCTCATTCTTGCCGGCGTGATCGCCGTTGCGACCGCAACACCGACGGAAGCCGCGCGTGGACCGACGGTTACGCACCCTGCCGGTGCCGAGGAGATGCCGGCGCATCGTGGTTAACCACGACGCCCCCCATTGCCACAACCGCCGGTCGGTTGACACGGGACGGCCGGCAGCTATAAGCGTGGGAACAAAGCGCGGTCCGTTGACTCACCCCAAGAGAGAGGTTTTTACACAATGGCCACCCCGTACCACGAGCCGGCGGCGGAACTGTCGCCGCAGACTCTCGACATGCACCGGGCACTCTCCAGCCTGATCGAGGAGCTCGAGGCGATCGACTGGTATCAACAGCGCGTGGACGTGACGCCGGACGAAGACCTGAAGGCGATCCTGGCGCACAACCGCGATGAGGAGATCGAGCACGCGGCGATGACGCTCGAGTGGCTCCGCAGGCAATCGCCGAAGTTCGACGAGGAGCTTCGCACCTACCTGTTCACTTCTCAGCCGATCACCGAAGTCGAAGAAGGCGGCCAGGGCGAAGGCAACGACGCGCAGGCCGGCCAGTCGGGCGAGACCGATCTGGGCATCCACAAGTTCGCGAAAGGGGGATAGACGATGGGCGACATGCTGAGACGCAACCTCGCGCCGCTGACCGCGGAGGCGTGGGCGGAGATCGACGAGACGGCGGCTCGAACGCTGAAGGTACAGCTTTCGGCACGCACGCTGGTGGACTTCGACGGCCCGCACGGATGGGCCCACGCCGCAGTGAACACCGGACGGCTGGACCTCTCCAAGAGCAAGACTGCGAAAGACGTGCCCTGGGGGCTGCGCGAAGTGCAACCGATGGTCGAGGCTCGTGTGCCTTTCCAGGTCGACCAGATGGAGATGGACAACATCACGCGCGGCTGCAAGGACGCCGATCTGTCCGCGCTGGAAGAGGCCGCCCGCAAGCTGGCCGTTTTCGAGGAAACTGCCGTCTACAAGGGCTTCTCCGACGGTCGGATCAAGGGCATCATCGCGTCGAGCGGACATGATTCGGTCTCCCTGCCGTCCGGCGCCGACGAGTATCACCGCTGCGTTGCCGAGGGGATGGAGAAGCTGCGCATGGCGGGCATCGGCGGCCCATACACGCTCGTGCTCGGCCACAAGGCCTACGCGGACCTGATGAAGGCTGGCAAGGGCAGCTATCCGCCTCGCCGAATGGTGCGCGACGCCGTTGAGGGCGGGCAGATTCTGTGGAGCCCGGTACTGGATGGCGGGCTGCTGCTCTCCTGCCGCGGCGGCGATTTTGTGCTGACCGTCGGGCAGGACATTGCCGTCGGGTACGCCTCGCACGATCGCGACAAGGTCGAGCTTTACCTGACGGAATCGTTCACCTTCCAGGTCTTCGAGCCCGCCGCGGCGGTGGAACTGAAGGCGAAGGGGTAAGCGCCCGGACGTCTTTCGGACCGAGAGGCCATTCGAGCGGCCGTTGCAGTACAACGGCCGCTTTGCTTGGTGCAGGCGGTCAGCGGAGTTGCTGCGACATCTCCACCAGCCTCAGCAGGGTGCGCCAGTTGCGCATCGTACTGACGGTGCCAAGCGCGGCATCGAAATAGTTGTTGGTAAACCTGGTTCTGGCGACGCCGTTCGGCAGATGCAGATACACCTCCCGCCCGACAGCGCAAAATGCGTCGCCTGGCGATCGATCCGCATCGAGGGCGGCGGTTCGGCGCTTGTCGGGCCTCTCGGCCAGAAACACGACGTGGAGAGTCTTGACGTCTGCGTCCGAGGGCAGGAAAGGGTTGTTCGCGGCGATGCGGCGCAGCTCGTCGGCCGTGCGGAGCACGATGGGTGTTTGGAACCCGAACTGCTCGCGGATTTGCCTGGCTACTAAGTGGGCGGTGTGCTTCGCCGCAGCGGGCGTCGCGAGGAAGACAACGTTGCCGCTCTGGATATACGTCCGCACTTCTGCGCAGTCGGCCTGCGTGAACATGCCGACGAGTGTCGCCATCGGCAGCTTGTTCTTGCCGCCGACGTTGATCCCACGAAGCAGCGCCGCGTGCGGCCCTGGGCGACCCGCACGCGGTCTCTTGATCGTCGCCATCTTGGCCATGGACGTTGCCTCTACCTTGCACTGTTGCATCCGGTTTGTCGCACCGGCGAGCCACAGGTGAACGGGCCGCGCCAAATCGACGGAGATCGGCAATGCGGCCGCCGACATCCGCCGATTATCGACGAAGCCGCCGGTCGCGGCGAGTCGCCCGGTGCCGTCGCTGCCTGGCGCCGCCTGTGACTTGTGCGAATGTCACAGTCCCCGAGCGCAAACGCCGGCTCTGGCAGGCATCTTCGCCTTGCATCGCAGTGGGTTTTCTGGTTTCTGCGCATGTCGATCGACGACGACGTGCGCGGTAGCCTCGCGCAATCTCCGGCATCCGGCACGCGGCGCCGAAACTCGACAAGTGGTCGGGGAAACTCCAAACAAAGCGGGATTCGAGATGGCCGAAACACAAGCGACAAACGGCAAGCGCGAAGTGACATTGAAGGACCGCCTCTCTCGTCTGACCTTTACGCAGGCGTGCAAGCTGCTCGGGCCGGACGCCAAGCGACTTATCCGCGCCGGCGGCGGCCACGAGATCGACATCGACGAGCAGGTCTACCTCAGCGACGACCTGTTTCGCCTGCGGCTCAACGGCGCCGTCGTGACCATCACGCCGATGACCTCGGCGCGGCAGCGCCTGCACTGGAACTGCACCATCTGCGACAGTGCCTGCGAGCACGTGGGCGCGGCCTTCTCCTTGCTGCTCGAGGAGAAGATGGCCCTGGGACTCGCCGCCCCGCCGCCGGAGCGTATCCCCATCGAAAGCCTCGGCGAGAAGGAGCTCGTCGCCCGGGCGATCGCCGAACGCGAGGAGCGGTCGCGCGCGGAACGAATGACCGTGCGCTCTGTCGAGCCAAAGAAGCTCTGGACGGACTACCTGGTGACGAACGCGACGACGGGCAAGACGTACCGCGTGTCGCTGCGCGGCTGGGAGCCCGGCGACTCGTACTGCGCGTGCCCGGACTTCCACAAAAACACGCGGGGCGTATGCAAGCACATCTTCGCTGTGCAGCGGAGCGCCAGGCGGCGGTTCTCCCCGGCCCAGCGGCGGCGGCGCCACGTGCAGAGGAACGTGGCCGTGCACCTCCACTATGGCAAAAACGTCGAACTGCGCGTGCTGACGCCAAACCGGTTGGAAACGCGCCCGGCGACGATCGTCGAGCCTGTCAGCCGCAACCCCGTGACCGACGTCGCGGACCACATCCGGCGCGTCCGCCAGTTGGAAACGTTTGGTCACGAAGTCACCATCTATCCCGACGCCGAGGAGTACATCAACGCGCGTCTCTTCGAGAAACGCATCGCCGGATTGGTGGAGGACATCCGCCGCAAGCCGGCCGGTCATCCGCTGTGCAAGGAACTGCTCAAGACCGAGCTTCTGCCCCACCAGTTGGACGGGATCGCCTTTGCCGTCGGCGCCGGTCGAGTCGCTGAAGGCGCGCGCACATCCAACGTGCCGAGTGCGCCGCCGCGTATCGCTGCGGCGACGAGGTCTCTGCGACGGACGATGGTGATTTAGCCACCGGGCGCAGCGGTCAAGCCACCGAACCATGCTTCGCCGCCGTCGTGAAGAGCCTCGTGACGCCGGGCAACGAAGTCGAAGGGCTGGCCGCAGCCCAAGTCGAGTGTGGTCAGCGCTGCCACGGCGAGACTGTCGATCGTGTTAAGAAAGCTGCTCATCGAGATCCTGATACCTTCGCCGTCAGCGCTGGCGCCGCTACCGGTCGCCGCGGATTGGGCCAATGCGATGCCGGCGCCGGCCATGAATGCCATCGGAACACCCACGATTCGATTGGCTTTGCGGTTCGGCACGGATCGGACCTGCGTGATGCCCCGGCGGTCAAGGGAACGGAAAACGACTCCACGTTTCAACTGGGAGAGTACGCTCTAGAAATGCGTCAGAATTCCCTTGGCCCGGCACCTCGGTACATCTGGGCGGCATTGAGGCGAGAGGCTGGCGATCTGTGACATCGCACCGGTGCATCGGTGAGAAACAACCGCGCCGCAGAGGGTTTTCAAAAAGTCGCCGGACGATTTCGAGTTTCTGCTCGACGCGCTGCGCCTCACGGATGGTCTCCGAGCACCGGTCCTTCAGGAGCAGACGGGACTCAGGCACGCAGGTGGGCCGGCCTAACCCAGCCCGGAACCGACCGCAGCGCTGGCTCCAGGTTGCGATTTCGAAGGTCGCCCGCCTCAAGCGTCGCTGCTGGTCCTCGCGAGGCATCCTGGTGTCATGTTACGGCTCTGAACGGCGTGAATTGCTCCTGCTCCACGTCGGCCGCCGCAGGACGTGATGGCGTCGTAAGCGAAGTGATGGCAATAGCTTGCCGCCGAAGCCCAATTGGCAGAGCAGCGGTTTTGTAATCGCCCCGCGTCTAACGCCACGGCCTGGAAACGCGGTTCAGAGAGGCGCCTTTCCCCTTCTATTCTCTTGCGATCGGTTCACCAGTTTGACGCCCAAAGCCAAGCGACCTGTTCCCGTGGCGCGCTCGATAGCCCAGGCCTGCTCGTGGACTCCGTGCGGTCCAGCGCCACGCGCGTGCGAAGACAGGATGCATCCACGCCTCCTGAATGGTGGCACGGTGCAGGAGGAATTACGCCGAGCGTCGTCACTGCGAGGGTCTCAATCGTTGGTGGCTACTTCAGAACGAGATTCAAGCTGATCGAGCAGGGCTTTCGCCTCGGTGAGCTTGGCCCGGGCTTCGGCGACGCGGTCGCGCCCGGGTGAGACCATGTCTTGGTTCGCGGTTGGTTGATCGTCGCACGCCAGCGACCAGAGTTCGGTTGCTCTGCGGAGCAGTTCAATGCGCCGCTGTCCGGTCGCGCTGTCTGAGGCCAGTTCGTACGCCTCGCCCGCATCGAGAATCGCCGACAGGTAGTCATCGCGGAACGCGCCGTTGCTCGGATCGCGAGCGACCAGTGCTTGCCCGGCGCGGAGGGCTTCGTCAACCAGTTCGGCCAGGTTGTCGGTATGCCCCAGGCGAGCCGAGAGCAAGGCGTACCGGGCGGTCGTGCTCACCAGGTCACGCGCAAAACGCGCGTCGTTCGGCCACCGATGAACCTTCATCTGCGAGATCTCGAGTGCGCGCCCGATGTGCTCCAGCGCCTCCTCGTTTCGGCCGAGGTTCTCGAGAGCGTTGCTCAAGATTGCATGGCAGACCGAAAGTTCATGCACAGCCCACTTTGAGTCTGTTTCGATGTTGATTCCGCTCGCAATAACGGGCAGTGCGCTGGCTTCATAGCGTTTCAACTGCGACTCGTAGTCGCCCAGAGCGCCGTACACGTGCCCGATCCGGAAGTTGAGCAGATCGAGTCCCCAATCTCGAGTCGCCGGATCCTCGTCCGCCGACTCGACATCGTCCCTATCCCGCGGATACGAATCCATGTACTCCTCGCAGAACGCCTCGAGCGTTAGATAGGTCTCCAGGGCCTGCCGCGGATCGCCGGTGAGGCTCTGCGAAGCTGCGATGGAGTCCTCAATGTCGTAGTACATGTTGAAGTACGTGCGCACATCCGGGTAGTTCTTCGGGAGCGTGGCGAACAGTGCACGTGCGCGCAGCGCTGATTGCAGGCTCAGGCGGAAATCACCGGCAGTGTTCGCAGCGAAGTAGCTGCCTTGCGCTGCGGCCCGGCGGATCAGCATGCGCACGGTCAGCAGGCGGAGCGCCGGCGAATCGGACGCGTCGACCGAGAGGTCGTCGAGAAACTTCGACGTCGCCCGCGTCATTGC
>JBECKQ010000444.1:0-2665 GCA_040235375.1 Phycisphaerae bacterium
GTGATCGACCGGAACGCCTACAACAAGATCAACGAGTACATCAAGATCGGAAAAGGCGAGGGCAAGGTGGTTCTGGAGGGCGGCAAGGTCCCCTCGAAAGGCAACTTCATTCCGCCGACCATCATCAAGGATATTAAGCCCGATGCGCGCATTGCGCAAGAAGAGATCTTCGGTCCGGTGCTCGCGGTTATCAAAGCGCGGGGGTTCGACGAGGCGCTCGATATCGCCAACGGAACGGAATATGGCCTTACCGGCGCACTCTACTCCAAGCACCGCTTCCGACTCGAGCGCGCTCGACACGAGTTCCACGTGGGGAACCTGTACTTCAACCGAAAATGTACGGGGGCACTTGTGGACGTGCAGCCATTCGGCGGGTTCAACATGTCGGGCACGGACTCGAAGGCCGGTGGGCGCGACTATCTGCAGCTCTTCATGCAGGGTAAGTCGATCACCGAGAAGCTGTAGCGAAGACGTCTGTCGATACCAAAAGGCCCCGGTGACTCCGCGAGTCGCCGGGGCTTGTTCTATGTTCATTCCTGGAAGGCAGATCGCTTGGGGGCTAGTTGACGCGAACCGCCCAAAATGCGAACTCTTCGTCGATGTTCGCATCCTCGAAACCGGGGAAGCTGACGTCGGTCGTAATCGAGATCGTACCTGTCATGCGGTCGGGGTTGTCGGCGTCGAAGGATCCGGTGGCATCGGCGGTGCCGGTGGCGACCTGAAGACCTGCCGCGAATGCGGCGAGGCGGGCGGCGAAGGTGAATCCGGTCGCATCGGTCGTTTCGGCGCCGTAGGTGCCGGCGGTGTAGCTGAGCCCTTGCTGGCTGGTGGCATGCTTGGTTCCGTCGAACAGGAGCGTGTCGCCGAAGACCTCGGGGGCGAGGGTGTTGTCCTCGAAGGAGGCGAGGTTGCCCTCCGGTCCGAAGGTCACGGTCGCGAATCGGACGGACTGATTGTTGTCGAGGTCCTGGTAGAAGGTCCAGGTCGTGTTGGCGAGTGAGGCGACACCGGCGCCGAGCGTGACTTCCTGGGTCGTGCCGTCGGGGAGCTGGACGGTGACGGATTGCGGGACGCTGGTACCGCTGGTTCCGCAGCCGGTCACCAGGCCGGCGAACACAACGAAGAGACAAATTGTGACACTAACACGAACGGCCCGACGTACATTCATAGCAAAGCCCCTTGACCGTGGAGTTGGAATCTGCGCAAACCGAACAACAGCACGGATTCATCGGTACGAGCTGCGTGCGTCTGTTCGGAAAATCGCCGAGGCAAAGGACCGGAAAACGCGCATCAAAGTGCCATAACTGAGGCACTTATCTGACTGACCGCTCCAGTGGCGGCTTTATCGGGCGGGGAGGTTGGCGTAGTCGACGTTATGGGGATCTTCGATGGTGGGCAGGTCGCGCGGAATGGTTTCCAAGTACTTCGTGGCGGCGCCGGTGTTGAAGAGCACGATGCGCTCACCGGGTTTTATGCGGTTATCGGCTGCGAGTTGCTCGATGGCGAGGGCGCACGCGGCCGCCTCGGGGCAGATTGATATACCTTCCATGGCGACCGCCTCGTGCATGGCCGCCAGGATTTTCGTCTCGTCTACCGCAACGGCACATCCGCCGCTCTCGCGAATCGCGTCGAGGATCATGAAGTCGCCCACTGCGGCGGGTACGCGAAGCCCGCTGGCGCAGGTGGCTGCGTTTTCCCAGGGCGTGGCGAAGCGTTCGCCCTGCTCGAAGGCTCGGGCGATCGGCGCGCAACCGCTGCTTTGGACTGAGACCATGCGGGGCATGGTGGGCGTCTGCAGCCAGCCCAGCTCGCGGAGTTCGTTGAACGCTTTCCACATTCCGATAAGTCCGGTTCCGCCGCCGGTGGGATAGACAATCACGTCCGGCAGGTCGTATCCGAACTGCTCGGCGAGCTCGAGGCCCATCGTCTTTTTGCCCTCTA
The DNA here is from genome assembly GCA_040235375.1 of Phycisphaerae bacterium. Lineage (GTDB taxonomy): Bacteria > Planctomycetota > Phycisphaerae > UBA1845 > UBA1845 > JBECKQ01. Next base: position 1,942 of record JBECKQ010000444.1, read on the forward strand.
TGCGATAGGGCTCTTTCAGCGTCGACAGGTCGAACCAGCCCATCTGTTCGGCGCCGTTTCGCACGATCGCGCCGCAATCGTTGATGAGTCCGCTGACGAGGAAGGTGTGCGCACCGGCGAGCGCGCATTCCGCCTGGTTGATGACGGGCGTGTCTTTGGGCATGAAGACGAACGCCTCCATACCGGCCCGCGCGGCGTAGGCGGCCATCGCGCCGCCGGCGTTGCCGGCGGTCGGGATCGCGACGCGCGCGACGCCGAAGTGGTTGGCCATCGTGATCGCCATGCACAGGCCGCGACTCTTGAAGGAACCGGTGGGGAGCTGCGATTCGTCCTTGATCCAGACGTGTCGCACGCCGAGTCTTTTGGCGAGTCGGCCTGCGGCGATCAGCGGGGTCATGCCCTCGCCGAGAGAGATGGGCATTGCGCCAACGGGAATCGGCAGGAGTTCGCGGTAACGCCAGAGGTTGGGCTCGCGCTGGAAGATCTTGGCGGGGGTGACGCTCTTGCGGACTTCGTCGAGGTCGTAGCGGACCCAGAGCGGTCTGCCCTCGTGGAGGGTCTGGATTCGGTCGTGCGGAAGCCTAGTCCCATCTATGGCGGCTTCGAGGTGTGTGACGTAGCAGGTCATGTCGGTGTCCGTTTATGGGTTTGTCGCGAGCGTTTGGACGCATGGTAGCGGCGGTCTGCGGGATGGCGAGCGGGGCGAAATCGCGGGCGTGAATGG
>JBECKQ010000445.1:0-2836 GCA_040235375.1 Phycisphaerae bacterium
ATCACCGCGGACGGCGGCTGGCGGCGAGGAGCCATCCTGCCGCTGAAAAAGAACGTGGACGAGGCCGCCGACCTGACGGGCATCATCGACCACGTCGTCGTGCTCAAACGCTGCGGCAACGAAGTCACCTTGAAGCCCGGCCGCGACCAGTGGTGGGCCGACGCCATGGCCTCGGCAGGCAGCGATTGCCCCGCAGTGGAGTGCGACAGCGAAGACCTGCTCTACATCCTCTACACCTCCGGCACCACAGGAAAACCCAAGGGCATCATGCACACCACCGCGGGCTACATGGTCTACACGAAGCTCACCGCCAAGTACGTGTTCGACCTTCAGCCCGACGACGTCTACTGGTGCACCGCCGACATCGGCTGGGTCACCGGCCACAGCTACATCGTCTACGGCATCCTGCAGAACGGCGTCACCACCCTCATGTACGAAGGCGCGCCGAATCACCCGGACTGGGACCGCTTCTGGCGGATCGTCGAGCGCCACAAGGTCACCAAGTTCTACACCGCCCCGACCGCCATCCGCGCGTTCAAGAAGCAGGGCCGCGAGTACCCCGACCGCTGCGACCTCTCCTCGCTCAAGCTGCTCGGCACCGTCGGCGAGCCGATCAACCCGGAAGCGTGGATGTGGTATCACCGGGCCATCGGCCGCGAGCGCTGCCCCATCGTAGACACCTACTGGCAGACGGAGACCGGCGGCATCGTCATCACCCCGCTGCCCGGCGTCACGCATACGAAACCGGGCAGCGCCACGCAGCCGTTCTTCGGCGTCGACCCGGTGATCCTCGACGCGTCCGGCAAAGAGTGCGGCCCGCACGAGGGCGGCTTTCTCGTCATTCGCCAGCCCTGGCCGGGCATGCTCCGCGGTATCTACGGCGACCCGGACCGGTTCCGCAGCCAGTACTGGTCGAACTATCCCGGCATGTACTTCACCTCCGACGCCGCCCAGCGCGACGCCGACGGCTACATCTGGCTCATGGGCCGCGTCGACGACGTGATCAACGTTTCCGGCCACCGCCTCGGCACCATGGAGGTCGAATCCGCCCTCGTCTCGCATCCGGCCGTCGCCGAGGCCGCGGTCGTCGGCATGCCCCACGAGATCAAGGGCCAGGGCCTCGCCGCGTTCGTGACGCTCGTGGCCGGCACCGACCCGACGCCGAAGCTTCGCAAGGAGCTGACCGCCCACGTCGCCGAAGAGATCGGCGCGATCGCCAAGCCCGACCAGATCCGCTTCACCGACGCGCTGCCCAAAACGCGATCGGGTAAGATCATGCGCCGCCTGCTCAAGGAGTTGGCGACGGCCGGCGAAGTGAAGGGCGACACCACCACGCTCGAGGACTTCTCCGTAATCGCCCACCTCCGCGAATCCGAAGAAGGCTGAACGAACATGGGCGAAGACGCGCCGCGGGCGCGAGTTTTCTTGTTCGCCAGCGCGAATCCGACGGTGGCTGAACAACCGCGCGATCACGCGACAACCCGTCCGAGCCGCGCCCGTAAGGAAGCGGACTGGCGCCGTCAGCCACTCCTTCGCCGTCAACGCTTCCAACGAATGTGTCGCCCAACGAATCGCCGGCAACCCTCAGAACCCCGGACGCAAGTCCGGGGCCGAAAGTCGTTAACGTTGCACAAGCCCGGCGGCGTAGCGAGTATCGTTGACGTTCGCGCCCCCCACTGGCGTGGGAGGTTCTGATGCCGACGCCGCTTCAGGACCGCGTCACGCCCTACCCTTGCATGAATGCCATGCTTCCGTCACTCTGCATCAGGTGACCGGAAACGCATGGCCTCACCAGCGGTGTCCGACACGTATTCCGGAAAAACGCGATGCCCCACATCCGCCCGACCATTCAATCCGACTCACCGGCCATCATCGACCTGATCGCCGCGATCTTCCGCGAGTACGGCCTCACGCTCGACGTCGAGCATGAGGACACCCACCTGCTCGATCCCGGCCCCTATTTCCGCCGCACCGGCGGCGAATTCTGGGTCGTCGAGGACGAAACGCCGATCGCCGCCACCACCGGCGACCGCACCGCCACAACAACCGCCGGCCGGATCGTCGCCACCGTCGGCGTGCTGCTGCACGAAGACGCCGGCGAGCTAAAGTGTCTCTACGTGTCACCCGCGCTCCGCCGCCAGGGCTGGGGCCGCCGCCTGAGCGAGCTCACCATCGACCACGCCCGCCGTGCCGGCCGCCACCGCATGATCCTCTGGACCGACACCCGCTTCCAGGACGCCCACCGCCTCTACGAGCGCCTCGGCTTCCGCCGGTCCGGCCAGCGCGACCTCGCCGACTCCAACCAAACCATCGAGTACGGCTACGAAATGACCATCGCCCCGCCGCCGCCCACCGGCATCTGACGGCCCGACGATCTTCGGCGGTTCAATAACACCCGGGTTGCGTCCCAGCCTGTTGTTTACGCCGTCGGCGCGCACGATCGGGGGCACATTTGCCACCGCATCGCTCGTAAGACCGATAACGGGATCGCTTCGTTCGGCCATTCCTGGTACAATGCGACTGAGGTAGCAACTCAAGAGAGAGGCATTCAGGGACTATGTCATGGCTGTTCCCACGCGGTCGAGAATGCGGTCAGGGTCGCGTGATGCGGAGGCGGGCGGATATCCCCTTAGAGCCTATCCGGATAACCCAATGAAGCTACCGATGATGATGGCGGAGGCCAGGAGCAATTGGGCGGTGTAGTTCTCCTCTTTCTTGCACCAGCGGATGAGCAGGCCGCGGAAGCGGTTGTACCAGCTGTGCGTTCGCTCCACCACCCAGCGGCGCGCACGGTACCCGCGACGCCGCTTCATGCACTGGTGCTCTTCGCCCCGGC
>JBECKQ010000363.1:0-3173 GCA_040235375.1 Phycisphaerae bacterium
TCAGTTCGACGAGGCCGCCGCACAGCACCGCCTGCTCGCCGAACAGGTCGGCCTCGCACTCCTGCTGAAACGTGGTCTCGAAGATGGCGGTGGGCGCCGCACCGATGGCGAGGGCATACGCCCGGGCAATTTGCAGCGTATCGCCCGCCGGGTCCTGTCCAGTCGCGATCGAGCAGACGAAGCCCTGCCGCTGCTCGTACTGCCGGCGGATCAGCCGTCCGGGCCCGCGTGGGGCGGCCAGAAACACGCCCACGCCGGCCGGCACGCTTATGTCGCCGAAGCGTACGGCGTACCCATGCCCGAAGCCGAGATACGCCCCCGGCTTCAGATGGCCGGCGATGGATTCGGCGATCACGTTACGCTGCTGGTCGTCGGGGATGAGCGATACGACGACATCCGCCGCCGCCACCGCGGCGGGCACGTCCGCGACCGCCAGTCCGGTTGCCTGAGCATCCGCTCGCGATGCGCTGTCCGCGCGCAGGCCGACAATCACGTTAACCCCGCTGTCGCGAAGATTGAGCGCCTGCGCTCGCCCCTGCGACCCGAACCCGATGAGCGCGACGCGTTTGTGTTCCAATGCGTGGTTTGCCACCGATCGACCTCCACGGTTTTGGCAATGGGACAGCGAGACTCCCGCCGGACATCCGTCCACCCGAGCGTGCGAGACGGAGCGAAAAGTGTAGTCTTTCTGTCCGAACGCGACAGCGTTTCTGAAGGAAAGTGGCGTTGCAGCGTGGATCGCGGCGCGCCCTCTTCCGATCCGGTTTGACAGCGTCGGATCGCCACCACCGACGGGTCAAGTCGAGCCTGCGACTCCCTTCGCGACCGAAGGGATCGGCGCAGGCAAGAATAGGTAAGATCCGGCTGTTAGGTGGGTCTGCGGGAAGGCCTTGACTTTTCTTTCGTAAATACGCTACCATCGCAGTCGCATTTTGTGTACCCGTGGCGAGCCGACGCAGTTCGCAATATCCCAGAAAAGGTGAGGTGATACATGGTCGCTCAGGGGAGAGCACTTCTCGCAAGCGTATCGGTCTTATTGTTTCTTGTCGGTTGTGGAGGGCCGCCTGCCGCGGCTCCGTCACCGGCACCGGTTGACACAAACGACATAGGGCCCTCGCCTGCCACCGAGGAACCGGGCGTTTCGGACGAGAACTCCGATGAGTCCGACACGCCAAGCGAATCGCAGGATGACGCGCCGCCCCCGACGCCTGAGGAGGTTACGACCCACGTCCTATCATCCTGTTGGGAGATTGTGGGCTATGACGTGATCGCGAGCGCATTCGCTGTGACACCGACCCGCCTCGCGACAAACGCGCATGTGGTTTCTGCGCTGGCGCGTCCATGGGATGGCACGACGCCTCCAGGAGTCGTTGTGCAGCACGAGACAGGCGTGGTGCTGCCGATCACGCAAATGTGGGTACACCCCGACTATAACGGGAGCAGCACGAGCTCACCAGACGTGGGAGTAGTTGAAGTCGATGGCGAGCTCACGGCAACGCTGGCTCTGGCCGAAATGAGCACTCTTGCGAACCTGGCAGTGTTCGATGAGGTGCGAATGTGTGGCTTTCCCGGAGACGTAACGCTTGTCATCGACCTCGAGCAGTTAATCGCGGGCGAGAGTTTCTACCCGAGAGCCACTTGTCTCTCAGGGACGATCAGTGGGCTGCGCCCGTTTGTTTCCAGCGAGTCCGCGACACCGAGCAACACGCAGCTTATACAGCACGATCTGGCCACTACCGAGGGCACGAGCGGGAGTCCGATTTACGTGTATGATGGCAGCGTCATCGCGATCAACGCGGCTGCGACGACTGATGAAGCCGGCCTGAATCGCTTTGCGCCGAGAATCGATACGCTCGAACAGCTTCTCGATTGGATCGACAACGGCCAGGTAGGTCCGGTAGTGGCGTACGAATGTGTGACAGACGGCGACTGCGGTCCCGGGTACGTTTGCGAAAGCAACGAATGCGTAACGGCTCCTGGGTGCGTCAGTGACGCGGACTGTAACGCAGGCGAGATCTGCGTAAACCAAGAATGCGTTAACGCCCCGGACATGAGTGGCTATCCGCTCCCCATTCTGGAACCAGCACCGGGTTGCGATCTTATATGTGTCCAGTACCTGCCAGGGGGTGACGTATTCTGCGACAGCGACTGCGACGGGTGGTATGATTCCGTGGAAGTTACCTTCGGTTCAGATCGATGCAGCGCGCTCAGCCCCCCGTACTCGCCTGACACTCCCGCGCTCATTTGTTCGGAAATCTGGTCTTACCTCCGGATTTCACCGGATGCAGCGGATGCCTTGGCTGAAGAGGCCACGCGTGCCCAAAGGGATCAGTTGGCGAGAGACGCGATGAGCAGATGAGAGACAAAACAGGGCGGTTGGTGCCGGAGCGGAAAAGTCCGGCTTCACCTGCTGACCGCAATGGCACGGGAAGGCAGCAGTTCGAACACGTAGACGCTTTGGCGTCGATCGTGGCGGGACCGCGTACGGCGCCCAACCGGCGCGTCGGCTAACGCTGTTCCAGAAAACGAGCGAATTCGCCGCGGTCGGAGTTTCTGCCCCTCATATCTCTTCGGCGAGTTGCTGAAGCGCGGCACTGTTGCCGTACGGCCGCCGAACCGTTCGTTGTTGGCGCCACGCCTGTACTGGGATTTTCGTCGTGGGCTTCTGCCTTGCTGGGCGTCGATGTAGATGACGGGTGTCGACGGCGGTTCGTTGGTGGAACCGGAGGCTGGGCCAATGCGGTCATCTGATGGCGACGAACTGGCCGGGCACATCATCGAAACCTACCGGGAGACGATTCATCCGCTGTACCGATTCGTCTCCCGACGGGCCGGCGGTTCGCGGCAGTTGGCCGAGGACGTCACGCAGGAGACGTATCTGCGGGCGGTGGCCGTGTGGCGCAACGGGCAGCGGCCGAAGAACGCGCTGGCCTGGCTGCAAACCGTGGCCCGCAACCTGCTGCTGACCCACTACCGCCGCAAGACGCCGGGGTCGCTGGACGCGTCGCGACTCGCCGACGTGCTCGCGTCGGCGCCGGTGGACGGCCCCGATGCCGCCGCCCTCGTGTATTGGGGCCTGGCTCGCGTGGGACGCCGGAAACGCCGCCTGCTCGAAGCGTTCTACATCGAGGGCCAGTCGATGCGAACGATTGCGGCCGAGCTGGGCGTGTCGG
>JBECKQ010000462.1:0-3273 GCA_040235375.1 Phycisphaerae bacterium
AGTCCGGACACCGTGCTTCTCCTTGCAAACAGACGAGTCGTTCAACAACGCCTGTTTAGCTTGTGGAGAGCCGGTGTCCATTGTTTTTCAAGAGGTTACGTCACCAACTTTTTCGGCGGAGAGCCTCTTTTCAACGGACCATGTCCAGGAATCACACGTCATGGTGCACTGGTTTTATGTCGCGGTGCACCCCCTCGCGGAATTCTCGCCGTTCTGCGCAGGGCGGTCCTCATTCTCGTCACGTATGATGTTGCGAATTCTGGGCGCCGGGCAACCCCGTGACCCGGCCGAGCACGTTGCACACCGCTGAAGCGAGTTATTCAAGATCACCCTCACGTGGATCACTCAGCGGGACTTCGACATTTTGGAACAGCATTCGTGGCCCTGCGCGCCACTTCGCGACCACAAGTTCTCGAACTCAAGCAGCAACGCATAACGCAAGCTCTGGCAAGCAATTGCGATCGTTCTGATACTCGGATACGACGCCGTGGTATCATGCTGTGATGTCCTGGGGCGAACGAAGGAACAAACGCCGTGCCGCCGGAGTATCGCGTGACGGGTTGCGATCCATAAGCGTCAACGCGCCCGAGCGTAGGGTTGGGAGGCATCGTCGCCGATGGATGTTTCGCATCTTCGTAGCGCTACTTCCGTTTTCGTGTCTGGGTCTTATCGAACTGGGGTGTCGCCTGCGTGGATTCGGGGGCTACCCGCCGGTGATTCTGCACGTGGGCGAAGATGGGACACGTCACTGGTATGCCACGCATCGGCCTGGAACGAACACTTTCTTCGACACGCGGCGCTCACACACCGGCGGGATGCGCGAGATTCACTTCACCAGCCCCAAACCGCCCGGTGCGGTGCGGATTGTCTTCATCGGTGGGTCCGCCATCCAGGGCTTCCCTCAGCAGTTGCCGTTAACCAACGGCTCGTTTCTTGAGGCCATGCTACAAGATGTATGGGGCCCGACGCGCCGGGCGGAGGTGCTCAACTTCGGGGCCACGGCGGTGGCCAGTTTCCCGGTGATGTGTTTCCTGGACGAGATTCTCGATCATGATCCTGACCTCGTGGTGGTCATGAGCGGCAATAACGAGTTCTACGGGGCCTATGGGATGGCCTCGCTGCACAGCGCGGGGCAATCGCCGGCCGCCATGCATGTGACACGCTGGGCGCGTAAGTTGGGCCTGATCCAGTGGTTTAACTCGTTGGCGCCCAAACAGCCTTTGCCCTCGGGAACTCTCATGGAACTTGTTGCGGTCGATCAGCAGATTGGCCCTGATGATCGTCGACGTGCGGCAGCGGAACGGAGTCTGCGGACCCACCTGACCGCCATAGTCCGCCGTTGCACGACCCGAGGCGTGCCGGTGATCCTCTGCACGTTGCCCACCAATGAGCGCGGCTTAGCACCTATCGGGGAGGACATCGAGCCCCCGTGGCCGGCCGATCGGAAGGAGACGTTCGCCATCCTCCTTAGTGCAGCCGAAGAATGTCAGTTCTCCGACCCCGCTCGGGCGGCGAAGCTCGCGCGCGAAGCCACCATGCTTCACGACGGACATGCTCGGGCTCATTTTCTGCTCGGTCAGGCGCTAACGCGCATGGGAAGGCACGGCGAGGCACTGATTGAATACGTCAAGGCACGCGATCTGGATGCGATGCCGTGGCGGGCCACCAGCGCGTCTAACCGTGCGGTCCGTACAGCCGCTCAGGAGGGAGGAATTCTGTGTGACATGGAGGCTGAATTCCGTGCGCAGAGTCCCGGCGGGGCCATCGGGTGGGAGTTGATGGACGATCACGTGCACATGTCGCTTCGCGGACAGGCCCTTTTCGCCGAGACCCTTGTCCGTGTGCTGGCCACGATGCCCGCCCCGCTGCACGTGGATCCGCAAGATCTTGAGCATCTGCCCGATTGGCGGGTGTACGCCCACCGCCTGGGGCAGAGTATCTACACGGACTACGTGGCCGCCACACGCCTCGAAGCGTTGTTGGGTATCCCGTTTATGCAGCGCCATAACCGAGACGCCTTTGAACGACTCTCGGCACGGCGCGAGGCGCTGCTCTCAAGCATGAGCGACCGCGACCGCCTGGCGGTAGAGCGCTGGCATGACCCCGGTTTGCATGGCTACACCGACTGCCCGCTCTCCCTCATCGTAGGTGTATATCGGATGGAGGACGGCGACTATGAGACGGCAGCAGCGCTTTTTCGTGTGGCCCGAGCGACCGTTCCTGCCGTCTCGTTGTGGCGGCTTCAATCCACCTGGTACCTTCTCCGGTGCCATCGCCGTCTTCACGAAAAACCGACCCAAGATGACGTTCGGCTTTGCCAACAGGCGATTGAGATCGGAGAGTTGCTGACGCGCCTTGGTGGCGCGGACGATCACAGGGTCCAACGCTATCTGGGTCTGGCTTACAACCTGATGGGCAACCATCCCGCGGCGGTCGCCTGCCTCGAGGGGGCCGTACGCCGGGCGAGCGGCGAAGAAGGATGGGAGGTGGCCGCAGTGTTGGTCGATTCATACGTACAGCTTCATCGAATCGACGAAGCCCGCGCGTTGTTAAATCTAGCCCTTCAGGACCCCCAGATGGCGGAGCCGGCGCGGCGGTTGCTGCGTCAAATCGATGAGCTGGAGATGGTGACCGGTCAGACGCCTTGAGGACGGATGGGGAGAAACAGGAGGAGGGATTCTCCCCCCAACACTTCGTAGACTACAAGCTCCACGCGCCCTCTACCTAACGCCGCTGTGAACGTTTATGGTCTGCCTGACTGCTCCTTGCGCTCGTGTGCCTCCGGGTTATGAGGCGATTGGGGCAGAATTCGTAAGCGCGCGTCAATGCCGCATTTACAGCGATAGCATACACTTGGCCGCCACGAAATCAAACAGCATGTTCACCATGAACAACATGGTCACCGCGAAATCATGGCAGAATCGTGGCAGTTTTTGGTGCGGGTCGGGCAAAGAAGGTCAACGTGCGGTAGTGGTGGGGCGGTTGCCGCTCTGCGGGCGGGGGTTCAAAATGTCGGGCAGTTCTCATTGCCGTCGTTTCAACGGTTCATGTCCGAGGATCACACGTCAGGCTACGCTGGCTTACTGTCGCCCTGCACCTCCTTGCTGAAGCGGGTGCGGCACGCCGGGACGCCCGCATCCGGTTCCCTAAGAGCCTATCCGGATAACCCAATGAAGCTACCGATGATGATGGCGGAGGCCAGGTGCAATTGGGCGGTGTAGTTCTCATCTTTCTTGCACCAGCGGATGAGCAGGCCGCGGAAGCGGTTGTACC
>JBECKQ010000019.1:0-4087 GCA_040235375.1 Phycisphaerae bacterium
GATGGTACTCCTCATCACGCCGGGCAGTTCGATGCCGGCGCCGCAGCCACGATCGCCGACCGGCGATCGAGTCCCCGAGAGCACTTTGGCTTTAACGCAACGCTGTATCCGATGGGTGGGGCGGCGCCTATCCGGTGTCTTGGCACGAATATCGGCGAGGGCGGCTTGCACGTGCTGGCCCCCGTGGGATTCGGGCTGGCGGTCGGCCAGCGGTACGAAGTTGCCGTCCTGGACCCGAAGGTCGGCGCGGCCGGGTTCAACCAGTTCGATGAGGGCCGCTACGCCACCGTCATCCGTACGGAGATTACGGTCGGTCATGGTGGAGATCACGTTGGCGTGAGCCTACGATTTGATCAGCCGCTGTGCCTGTAGGCCAAATCAGCGTGCCGACCGGCCGAAGACCCGCCAGGCCCGCGACTCGCCTGCAACGGCGCTCATGCTATCCAGCCGCTCCTGTGCTGGGCGCTCATACGTAATCGATCCGGCCATTGCGCCGGTGAAGGGGTTGCAGAAACCTGCGTCCTGAGCTAGAAGTTAGCCGCCAACCAGCGCTGCGGACGTTCTCCCGTGAGGCGGCTCCCCGCCTCGCGACGCCCGCCGCCGTCCGACTAGAAGGAGATCCGCTTTGAGTACGCTCACCAAGATCTTCATTGTCCTGATGGTGGTCTTTAGTATCGCCTTCACGACGATGATCATCAGCTTCGTCGCTCGCACCGATGACTGGCGCGCCTTGGCCTCCACTTACCAGGACGAGCTGAAAATCGTCGAGACCCACATGCAGAAGCAGGCGGCCGCCCACGCCGCGGAAAAAACCGCCTGGCTGGATACCAAGAACACGCTCGAAAACCGCGTGTCTGACGTGCAGACCACCGTGGCGAACCAGGCCTCCGAACTGGCCGGCCTGCGCGAGGATGTCGCCCGCCTCCAGGCTGAAAAGGGCAGCAGCGAGGCTCTCGCCCACCAGCTGACCAGCGAGCTCAACGTCGCCCACAACGGCTGGCTCGAACAACGCGACCAGCGCAAGGCCATCGAGAAACGCAACATGGAGCTCTCCACCCGCAACGCCGACCTGAACGAGCGCGTCAACGAGCTCACCGCCCAGGTCGTCGTCATGGCCCAGCAGCAGAAGCAACTCGAGCAGCAGGTCAACATCCTTCAGGACGAGCAGAAGCAGATGGCCCGCGGCGGGCAGGCTGGCGGCCAGGCGAGACAGGCCGCCGCATCCAGCTCGGGACTCGAGCGCGTTTCCTCGGTCACGCCGCCGGCGAGCACCCCGATTCGCGGTCGAGTCGCCGAGGTCGACGGCAACATCGCCACGATCACCGTCGGCAGTTCCGACGGCGTTCAGCAGGACATGGTCTTCGTGATCTACCGCGGGCGGGATTACATCGGCGACCTGAGGGTGACGGACGTTGAGCCCAACCTCGCCGCCGGAAGGATTGTCAACTCGCGCGGGACCCCGCGGGTGGATGACATGGTGACGAACGAGCCGGACCTCGGGCTTATGCAGTGATTTTCTCCCGGCGGCGACGGTTTTCACAACGACGCGCCGGAGAAACGCGTTCACAAGTCGATTTGATAACAGGGGTTTTGAATCATGCCCAACGGCGGGCCATCCGAAGTCAAGCCGGAAAGTGACATCTACACCGTTATGGTGATCGTTGCCACGGTCTTCCTCGCCGCCGCCACCCTCTTCGTCGCGGTGCGCTCGCAGACGCTCCTCGGTAGTTGGATTCCCTTCTTCTGATTCTGCGAATCTGACCGCGGTTCACGCCCTGTCGCGCTGACGCCAACGCGCACTTTACGACTTCTTCTGTCAAACTGGGCTACCAGTGGACGCGCCGATCGTGTATGATGAGGCCGCGCCTGGGTAGCGGGCGCATGCCATTCACCGTCACTTGGCAAGAAAGGATGCGCGCCAGTGATCTTCGATTCACTTCTCGGCTTGTTCAGCGTCGATATGGGTATCGACCTGGGAACCTGCAACACGTTGGTGTGTGTCAAAGGCGAGGGCGTCGTGCTGAATGAACCGTCGGTGGTGGCCGTCAAGCGCGGCACCAACCGCGTGCTGGACCACGGCAACGCCGTCGGCCTGGTCGCCAAGGAGATGCTCGGCAAAACTCCCGGCAGCATCACCGCGATACGTCCGTTGAAAAACGGCGTCATCGCGGACTTCGACATCACCGAAGCCATGCTGGGCTATTTCATCCGGAAGGTTCACGGGCGGCACAACTTCTTCCGCCCGCGCGTCGTCATTGCTGTCCCCTCCGGCATCACCGCGGTCGAGAAACGCGCCGTTTACAACTCCGCCGAGCGGGCCGGGGCGCGCCGCGTCTACCTCGTCGAAGAGCCCATGGCGGCCGGCATCGGCGCGGGGCTGCCCATCGCCGAGCCGACGGCCTCACTGATCGTCGACATCGGCGGCGGAACGACGGAAGTGGCCATCATGTCGCTCGCCGACATCGCCGTGTGCGAGTCGATTCGCGTCGCCGGCGACGACATGGACGAAGCGATCATCAATCACATGCGGCGCACGTATAACCTGATGATCGGCCAGCAGACCGCCGAGGCGATCAAAATCGAGATCGGCGCCGTCGGCGACGACGAGTTCGACGAGTCGCGCGAGGTCCGCGGCCGCGATCTGGTCAGCGGGCTTCCGCGCAAGAGCATTATCTCGAGCCAGGAGATCAGCGAAGCGCTCAAGGAGCCGGTGGGCCAGATCATCGACTGCGTGATCCGCACGCTGGAGAAGGCCGAGCCCGAACTCGCCGCGGACATCGTCGAGAACGGCATCCACCTGGCCGGCGGCGGCGCCCTGCTTCGCGGAATCGACAAGGTCATGACCCAGGCGACCGGCTTGAAGGTGACCGTGGTCGAGGACGCCTTGAGCTGCGTGGCCCGCGGAACGGCCATCTATCTCGAGAACCTCGCGCTATGGAAGGAGACGCTCGAGGCCGACGAGGACGACAACTATTGAAATGACCGTGCGCGAACACGCGCCGGCGTCTCAGAGCCTTGTAGGGCGGGCTCTGTCCGCTGATCATTCCGCCGGCCACGAATCGCGCGCACGGTGGTTTAGCCCGCGGTGCCCCGCGCCGGCTCGAACGGCCTTACGGGATTCGGCGGCACTCATCAGCACGGATGCGATCAGCGAATGCCGCGTACACGAGGGAAGATAAACAGCAAGAACGTTCTGCTGGCGCTCCTCTTCGCCTCGCTGATCGCGATTATCCTGCCCCGCGGGCTGACCGGCCGGTTGATCAGCTCTGTCGAGGTTCTCGTTCCCTTCCAGGACTGGATGACGCGCGCCTCCGATGCAACCGCGGACGCGCTGACGCCGGGCGACGGCGGGCCGGTTCCCCGGGCCAAGTACGACGAACTCCAGCGCCGGCGCGACGCGCTCGAGCACAACCTGGCGGCCGCCTGCGCCCGGCTGAGCCGTCTGGAAGAGGACTATGCCCAGGTGGCCGGCGTGCGGCGCCGTGGCCTGGTCGACGGGCGGCTCATACCCGCGCGGATCGTCGCCTTCGATTCGCTGAACTGGCGGCGCTCGCGACTGATTAACGCCGGAGCGCTGAGCGGCGTCCGGTCGTCAGCCGCAGTGGCGTCGCATTACTTCACCGTCGAGCCGGTCACGCCGGACGGGGCCGCCGACGGGGCGGCAGTGCTCGCCGGCGAGGTGCTCGTCGGTTTTGTGGAGCAGGTGGGCGCGCATGCAGCGCGGGTCCGCATGCTGACCGACCCGCAAACGCGGATGCCCGTGCTGATCGCCCGCCCCAACGATGACAAGCTCGCGCCGCTGGACGCGGAGTTCTGGCTGGTCGGTACCGGTGGTCCGCTGTTGGAGGTCCACGACGTCGATCACCGCTACATCACGAGCGGCTCGATCAAGGTCGGCGACGCCGTGCTCTCCGTCGATCACGACCCCCGGCTGCCCGTACCGATGACCGTCGGCACGATCATCGAGACCCGGCGAGACAGCGACAACAGCCTGCTGTACGTTCTGACCGTCAAGCCGCCGGTGGACATCGACAGCCTGCGCAGCGTGCTGGTCGTGGACACCGGCCACGCGGCGGAGCAATGATCC
>JBECKQ010000064.1:0-2656 GCA_040235375.1 Phycisphaerae bacterium
TATTGAAGCCCTGAGCGCCGGCGCTGCGCGCGTAGAGCATCTGGTCGACGCTGTCGTCGAACGTGTTCATGTAGATGCCGGGACCGATGTACGTGTGCCGGCCGTGGATCGTCGCCCAGTAGACGCAATTCGATACCCAGTCGCGATACGTCTGGTAATACGTGCCCTCCTCGAAGTAGCACATCGGAATCGTGGCGTCCAGGTAACTCATCTCCTGCCAGTGCTCCCAATCGGAGAAGAGGGAGTAGGGGTTGGTCGCATGAAAATCGAGGCTCGCCGGCGCCCAGGTCACCAGGGCGGCGGTGTGGCGCAGCGGCTGGCGGGGGTTGTCAACGGTGGCGGTTTCCATCATGGCCCGCCGAACGACCTCCGTGACCGTGCGGCGGCGGAACTGGTCCCAATCGTACTCGCCGCTCGCGGGGATGCCGGTGTCGCCAGTGATGCGCTGGTAGCGCCGCAGCGTGGAGTACTCATAGTCGAGATCGGCCGGATAGCCGGCGTCGCGCTGCGTGTAGCGGATGTAGTCCCAGTGGATGCCGTCCACGTCGTAGTTGCCGACGATCTCGCGGACGATGCTCATCAGGTAGTTCTGCACGTCGGGCGAGCCGGGGTCGAAGGTGTAGTAGCTTCCGACCTTGGCCGGTCCGCCGCCCATTGATCCAACCGGCACCATCAGCCACTCCGGGTGAGCGCTGACCGTGGGATTGCCGCTGGGCGGCCACGATGCACACACGCGAAAGGCGACGAGCCAGGGGTGGACCTCGAGGCCGGCCGCATGGGCCTGCTCAACGAGGTAGCCGAGCGGATCGATCGCCATCGCCCCGGAGATGTCGCTCGCCCGCGGCACGATCGCCGAGTCCCAGTACGAGCCGTGTCCGCTCGCACCCGTGTCCTGATACGCGAGAATCTCGGGGACGATGGCGTTGTAGTTGCCGGCCACGGCGAGCGAAATCATCTGGTCGATTTCGGCGATGCTCTTGAAGCCGGCATGGAAAGCGTCGGCCCAGAAGCCGCGAAACTCGGCCGTTGCCGTGCCGGCGTGGGCGAAGATGGCGACGACGGTTTTGGTCTGGTCGGCGACGACGGTTGTGGCGGACGAATTGGGATCGGCCGGTAGGGCACCGGCAGTCACAGTCCAATGGTCGAACTCGTACTCCGGCGCCGCTGTCGCCGAGATCGGGATGATCTGGCCCTGGCACACGCTGAGCGTGCCGCCCTGCGGCGGAGAGATCGTGCCCCATCCATTCGGCACCACGGTGAAGGTTACATCGACGGTTTCCGAGACGAGCTCGAAACGCACGGCGTCGGCAATTACGACCGATGCATTGGCGTCGTTGTCCAGGGTGACGCTTCCGCCCGTCCCCGCATCGAAATCAAAGGTGCCGAGCGTGAACCACGTCTCACCGTTGACCTGCTGGTTGACGGAGATGGTCGTGTCGCCTTGTGTGTGGTGAACGGTGAACGGCGCGTTGGTCGAGCGGTTGCCGCCCGGAACGTACCACACGGAAACGCGGTAGCAGCCGGCTTGGGGCAGTTCCGGTCGCCATTCCACCTCCGAGAAAGGTTCTGGCGGGGTATATCCGGACGTTAGCGCCCAACGGTAGTCGGCGCCGTTCGGCTGTCCATAGCTGCCGGAATCCCATGATCCGCTCAGGATGGTGAAGCCGGCGTCACTGTTGTCGACCGTGATCGTCTGGGCGCTGGCGATCGTGCCGGCGAACAGGATCAGAGCGAAGCCAACCAGACGGCTTGCCGAGACGATGGCTCTGGATAGTCGCATGAATTCAGGCTCCGGCTTGACTCGTTTGAGGTCGGTCAAACCCCGTCGGCGCATGACCGGTGCAGCAGATCCGGTTCCCCCATGCGCTCCACCTGCGCACCTGTTCCGGCATTCTAGCAGAAGCCCCCGGCTGCGCGGCACCAAACGACGGTCAATCGGTGACACATTTGAGACACAATGTCTGCATTTGCGGTCGCGATGAAAGCGCGTCGAGCGCTTCGCTCCTTTCGAAAGCGACGGCCCGCCCGTCCCTTCCTGGAGGGAACGGGCGGGCCGCTCGATGCATGAACGTCAATCCACGCTCACCGGTTACGGTGTGCAGCCGGGGATCGTGGTGCCAAAGCTCCGCTGGAACGCGGAGAAGTCAATCAAGTCCACACGGCCGTCATCGTTGACATCCGCGCATGTGCAGGTGAGGTCCATCTGCGTCGTCGGGCCTGTCATGCAGTCAACGAACAGGGCATGGTCGTCAAGGTCGATGTTGCAATCACCGTCCATATCGCCCTTGGCCGCGCAGGTCTCGAGCAGCAGGATGTCCATCGAGACCGGCTGCGAGAAGCTGATCGTCGGAGGATTCAGGCCAAAGGTCGTCAGGCGGAGCCATCTCTCGGCGGTGGTGTCTCTCCAGAACCAGGTGATCAGGTCGGACTGCGTACCGCCGTTCGCGAAGTTGTCCGACACGACCGAGGCGCCTGGCGGATACGACAAATCGCCGCCCGTGGATCCCGAGAAGCCCGGCTCCTGGAAGAGCACTTCCGATCCGAGGTCGTAGCCCTCGAAGTCGGTGATGGTCGTCGAGCCGCTCTTGACGTTGTCGATGTACATGCGGTAGACGCCGGTGCTGCGGTTCGCCGCCTGCCAATCGACCTTGATGGC
>JBECKQ010000065.1:0-37131 GCA_040235375.1 Phycisphaerae bacterium
CTGCCCTACTGCGATGAGGAAGCGGACACCTGCCAGGCCGACTGCCATCCGCTTCTGTACGCCGAAGACTTCAGCAGCTACGCACCCGGCGAGGACCCGATCGATTGGATTGACACCGGTGCGAACAACAGCCTCGTCGAGAACGACGCTCTCTTCAAGACTTTCGACGTCGGCGGCAACATCGTTTACGGCACAACCTCGACGGCCACCAACGTCCACTCGCATTACGTCGGCGCCGGCAGCCACGCGTGGTCGTCCTACCAGTTCACCGGCCGGATGAGAATCGCCAGCGCCACCGGCGGAATCGGCGTGACGCTGCTGTCCGACTATCCCAACGCGGATGTCTACTATCGGCTCCGGCGCGGCAACTTCCCCGGCGGGCAGTCCTTCCACATCGCTCCTCATCCGGACCCCACGACGCCGACGCTCATCGGCACGTCGGACACCGGCGTCGTCCCGATCGCTAATGAGTGGTACCGCTTCAAGGTGCTGGTTGACAGCAGCGTTCCACAGAACGTCATTCGGGCGAAGGTCTGGCTCGAAGGAACGACCGAGCCCGCCAACTGGCAGGTGGACTGCATCGACACGAACACGCTCGCGCCGACGAGCGGCACGGCAGGCGTCTGGAGCATGGGAATCGGCGCCAAGTACTGGGACGACTTCGAAATCGTACCCATCGCGGGCGGCGGCTGCGCTGACGCCGATCTGTGCACGGTTGATCTCTGCACCGAGGCGGACTGCGTCAACGTGCCCATCGATTGCTCTGCGTGGAACGATGATTGCTCGATCGGCGTGTGCAATCCGGCGAATGGAGCGTGCGAGGTCGCCCCGGCCAACGAGGGCCTATCCTGCGACGACGGCGATCTGTGCACCGACAACGACACCTGCGAACTCGGCGACTGCCAGGGCGATCCGGTGAACTGCGATGACGGTGAATACTGCACCGGCGTAGAGACGTGCGACCCCGGCACCGGCGACTGCGTCTCTGCCGGCGACCCCTGCGACGCCGCGCACTGGTGCAACGAATTCGCCGACTTGTGCGTCGTCTACGGCAATGGCGACGTCGAGCCGGACGGCGACATCGACCTGCAGGATTTCGCCCGCTTCCAGGAGTGCTTCGGCAGCAACGCCCATGGCGGCTGCGAATTCGCCAACCTGACCGGCGACGGGATGATCGACGACCAGGATTACAGCGAGCTGGCCCCCGGCATCACCGGGCCGCAGTAGTCACCGGCCGGTAATACGGCGTTCGAGAGCTGGGCATCGCGCCGATCGCGCGTTCGCGGCTCTCGAACGCCTTTGTTCAATTCGTGGCCTCAGGCGTCAATCTTGCCGCGCCGCTACCGCGCCGTGTAGCGGCTTCCACGCTGCCCTTTGAGATTGTGCCGTTTGACCTTCCCGGCGTGAACGAGCTCGCCCAGCTCCTTGTACGAGCTGCCCGACCGGCCCTCGCTCTTCCAGCGCCGTTCGATCTCCGCACCGGTCCGGCCGTTCTTCGAAGCCTGCCGAACGAAGCTAAGGATGGACTCCTTGCCCGTCACGTTGAACCTGCGGCGTTTTCTCCGCCGCGCCGTCGGCGTCTTCCCGGCCCGAGCGCTTCTGGCCGGCGCCGGAGCCTCAACGCCCAGTTGCTCGAAGGCGGCATCGATCTCGGCAACGGCCTCCTCGTGGGCCTTCCGTTCTGCCAGCAGCCTGTCAACCACCGACCTCAGTTCCTTCACCTGTCCGCTTGCCATCGCGATACCTCCCAATGTTCGTGGACCTGCACGAGGCTACCCGCTGGTCCGCCGATTGTCACGCCCTGGGGAAATTGCCAACGCCATTTCGGTCCCTCCATCCAACGCACATCTCGAACAACGTACCCCACAGAAGAGCCGCGCGAAACCCGCATCCCGGGGGTCAATCGTCAACTCGGCAAGTCCGCGCCAAGAGGACGGGATGACGCTCCGTCGTCAGACCAGGACTATCGCGGTAACCGCTGTCGAGGGCTCCGAATTCAAGAATCACGAATCCCAACTCCTGCAGGACGGAGACATACCACTCCGGCCCGAAGTGACTCCAGTACATGGTTGCGCCGAAGAAATCCAACTCCGTGTAGCCGGCGTGATCGAAATCGGCAACAGTGGCAAGCAGGAATCCGCCCGGCCGGAGCCAGCCTGCAATGCGCTCCAGCAGCGCGCGATGCTCCTCCCGCGGGAGGTGAAAGAACGTGTACACAGATACCACGGCATCAAACGAGGAAGGCTGGAATTGCTGGGCCATGATATCGCCCACGATAAAACGAATACCAGGCAGGCGCCGCCGGGCTTGTCCTATCTGGACCGAGGAGATGTCAACCCCGGTAACCGTTCCAAGTTTCGCCAGGGCTTTCGTAACCGGCTGACCTCCACCGCAACCGATTTCAAGCAAGTTGCCCCCACGCGGAAGCAGGTCGAGCAGACGCCGCAATTGCGGACCGGCTTCGCACGCGCGGGTCGCGTTGTAGCGCGGCCCACACTTGTCGTACCCGGCAGCGACGATTTCCTTCGGACTCGACCCCTCCACAGCCACCTTCCGTTACGCGCGCTCGACCGCGTCAGGGCGACCGGGACACATTCCGGCAACACGCTCGCACGTTATCAGTCACGGCTCTGCCTGCCGCTCCATTGCCTGTTGCCGTCACGGATGATCGGGGTTGTGGCCCGGCCCTCCTAGCCACTATGCTAATAAGACTACCGGGCATTAACCCACACGGTCAAACCGAATCGACGGGGAAAGAAGAAGCATGAATCGTCCGTTCCGGTCACTCCCGACGTTGGCCGTCTGCACACTCGCTGCAATATCGATTACCGCCAACGCCACCGCCGCAACCGTCGGCGACCTGGCCATCATCTCGTTTGCATCGGACGACCCGGACGCGCTTGCGTTCGTGGCCCTGCGCGGTATTCCGGCTTCCACGACGATCCGCTTCACGGATTCCGGATGGCTCGCCGCCGGCGGATTCCGCGCCAACGAAGGGGGCATCCAGTACACGACCTCAGCCCTGCTGCCGGCCGGCACAGTTGTCAGCACCGCGAGTCCATTCACCGGCGGCGGCTGGTCCGTCAACAATGACGGCCTCGGGAGCAGCTTCGCATTGTCGTCCTCCGGCGACCAGATCATCGCCTTTCTCGGCGACGCATCGAGTCCGACCTTTCTCTGTGCGGTTCATTTCGACGGCAGCGACTACGGCGACGCCACCAGTTCGAACACCACCGCGCTGCCCACCGGGCTCGTCGTCGGAACGTCCGCCCTCAATCTTCCCGAAACGGACAACGGCTACTACAGCGGGCCGACAACCGGCACGGCCACCGAACTGCTCGCCGCGATCGGTAACCCCGACAATTGGACCACGAGCGACAGTCCGATCACGCCGCCTGCGTGGAGTTTCACGGTGGCCGGCTCGGGTCCGCTGGTTCAGGACGTCACGCTGCCGGACTCGACGTTTGCCATCGGCGAGATGACAACGGCAACGGTTACGCTGTCAGCCGCGCCGGTCGCGGGCAGCCCGGTCACCGTCGAGCTGAGCAGCGGCGCGTTCGATTCGCCACAAACATTGGTCATCAGCGACCCCGACGCCGAAGGCCAGGCCAACGTCACCATGGCGAATGAAGGGGTGTGGACCGTCACCGCGACAGCCGTCGCGAACGGCACCGGATCCGCCGAATCATCAAGCTTCATCGTCGGTTCGCCGACCAATCCTCCGACAGCCGACGCCGGCCCGGACCATCAGGTCGAGCTCAGCGCTGCCGTCGTAACGATCGCGCTCGACGGCGCAACCGGCGACGATCCCGATGGCCTGGACGGCGTCACTTACGAATGGACGCCCGCGACCACGGCCGGCCTCGTCAGTTGGCAGAACCGCAGCGGTCCGCTCACCAGTTCGACCGCTCCGGCCACGGCGCAAGTGACGTTCGATGCTGTCGGCGACTACTTGCTCACCTTGACGGTGACCGATCCCGACGGATTGAACGCGATCGACACCGTGACCGTCTCCGTCGCGAACCCCCTCCCCAACGACGAATTTGACCCGCCCGCCGGCTACTATGCCGCCGCCACCGGCCAGGGAGCCACGCTCAAGAGCCAACTGTCACAGATCATCACGACGGGCCACGTCGAGCAAACCTACGGTGATTTCAAGACCTCCGCCGCCCGCTACGACGCGGACCCCGACATGCCCGGCCACATACTGCTCGTTTACAACCGTGCTTCCGTACCCGCCACCTGGGACGGCGGTGTCACCTGGAA
Source organism: Phycisphaerae bacterium (assembly GCA_040235375.1). Taxonomy (GTDB): domain Bacteria; phylum Planctomycetota; class Phycisphaerae; order UBA1845; family UBA1845; genus JBECKQ01. The sequence goes on from JBECKQ010000065.1 coordinate 4,267, forward strand.
TCGCGAGCACGTCTGGCCTCAATCTCTCCAACCCGGCAGCGTCAGCGATAGTTCAACGGGCAATCTCGGCGACCCATTCGCCCTGCGGCCGGTCGATCCGGGCATCAACAACTCGCGCGGCAACTTGCCGTTCGGGACCTTCAACGCCACCGGCGACTATCACCACGATGGTTCGTACTTCTTTCCCGGCGACGCCGACAAGGGCGACATCGCCCGCAGCCAGTTCTACTCCGCAACGCGCTACATGAGCACGCTATCGCTCGTCAGTGGCATTCCCTCGGGCTACACCATGGGCGACCTCGACTCGATGGTCCGCTGGAACTACACCGACGTGCCTGATTTCTTCGAGCGCCGCCGCAACCAACTGATCTACGAGGATCAGAACAACCGCAATCCATATATCGACCACCCCGAATTCGTGTGGTCCATCTTCGGCGACGGCGCCAACGACAGCACGCTGTACGTCTCTCCGTCCGAACCCGGTGATGGCGCTTCCGCGCAGGACGTGACGTTCCCACCCATCATCGTCGATGGACCGCTGCCGGCCTCATCGCCGTTCACGCTTCATAAGGCGGGTGCGGACCCGACGTACTATTCCGTCACGGTTACGGGCGATGCCGCTTCGAGCGTCACCGGCCGGTTCAACGCGTTCGACTTCGGCGCTGCACAACGCACGATCTTCGTATCAGTGGCCGCGCTCACCGACACGCCGGGCGTGCTGGGCGGATCGATCACCGTCGACAACCTCGACGTCAGCAGCGAAGGGGCCGGCCAGGGCGCGGCCGACGGCGACGACGTGATCGACGTATCGCTCACCGTTTACGATCACGCAGAGGCCTCTTTCGCACCCGGCGTCGATACAAACTCGCTGACCATCGACTTCGGTTCAGTTCCCGCAGTCGCGGGGAGTCAGTCGGCGGCATTCGACATCCACAACCTGGCCTCCCCCTCCGGCCTGACCGCGGACCTGGATGTGCTGGCGGTCACACCTGCCGGCGACGATGGCGTGCTCTTGACTGACGCCGCGCCGTTCTCAGGACTCGCCACCGGCGCCGGCGCAACATTCGAAGCCTGGTTCGATCCTACCGTCTCCGGACCGGGAGACTTCTCGGCGACTTACACGTTCGACGTCGCGGACGAAAGTATGCCGGGCTCCGCGGTCGGCACGCCGCTGACACTCACCCTGCGGGGCACAGTGTCGCCCGCCTTATTTCCATTCGACGACGACGGCGACGCGGACGTGGACAATCTCGACGCCGCCAACTTCGTGGGCTGCATGACCGGCCCCAACGGCGGCGTGCCAACGATGGAATGCGCCAACCATGATGCGGATGCCGACGGAGACGTGGACCTGCGGGACGCGGCCGATCTCCAGTTGACGTTCACCGGGGCGCTATAGCCGGCATGCGATCAACTGGAGTGAAGGCTTTCATTCATTGGCGGCGTTCAGCAGTTGATCCCGCAGGGCGGCATAGTTCCCCGGTTCGGCCAGGTTGTGCGAGGTTAGATTGAAGTTGCCCAATCGTTCGTTGCCGGGGCCGACGATCACGACATCGCGATACGCAATCGGCCAGAACGTCCACGGGTCGTCGCCGGCAACAGGCTGCAGCCAGGGGAGACTTCGATCCGCGGTAATCGTGTCGCTGCCGGACTCCAGGTCGACGGCATTCACGCCGAGGATCTGGATGGGCCGGAGCGTGTCCCGTGATTCGAGCTCGGCCTGCATCTGGTTGAGAAAGCCAAACTGGCTCTGGCAGTAAGGTCACGTGGCGTGGCCGAAGTACCAGGCTGATATCTGCCCCAGGTAGTCGCGCGGCGACACGGCCTGTTCGTACCGCGGCGATCGTGGGTTGACATCGATCGCCGAGAAGTCCGGCAACGCCGCCGCGGCGACCGGCACCTGGCAAAGACCATTGGAGCACGCCAGCGGCGCGCAGCAGGCCAGGTCCGAAGCGCAGGTATCGCCCTCGGTGCCGCACGTGTTGTCGCCCGGGTTCATCGGTTGCAGGCCGCAGCCCCCTGCCAATACCACAGCCAGGAACACGGTGCTTCCATACCCGCCGCGCATCAGGGATTCACGCACGCTGATCTCTCCGGTGGAAAGCGACGTCCCCCCATCTCCGAGCCCGGCGGAGCATAACCGTGACCTGCCGTGAGCGGCAAGACCCGATAACGCGGGCTCGCCAGGAAACCGTTGACTCGCGGCCGTCATTCGGAGTAGAATGATCCGTCATGAACGACCGCAAGGAGAGTCTGTTTTATTATCGTCGCCTGTTTTGGCGCTACGCGCGTTGCGTGGCCGGGTGACGGTGCGGTTTAGCGAATCTTGCGAATCCATCGGCGCCGGCCTCGGTCGGCGCCGCTTTTTTTGAGTGGTCGGCCGGGGCGGCAATCGATCTGTAAGGAGCCCGTCATGTCGCCCGTTGCCCGATCACGTTCCCGCCGGCAATCCCTGTCGACGGAAGACCTCAATGTCCTCAGCACCAGTAACCTGCCCGGCCCGCACCAGGTCAAACGGGACCTGCCGTCAGAAACCGCTTCCCAGCAGACCGTCATCGAGAGCCGTTCGGCAATCCGACGGATCCTGAGCGGCGAGGACAAACGACTGTTCGTCATGGTCGGGCCGTGCTCGATTCACGACGAGGCCGCGGCCCTCGAGTACGCCGAACGGCTCAACGCCCTCCGCCGCGAGCTCGAGGACCGGCTGTGCATCGTCATGCGCGTCTATTTCGAAAAGCCGCGTACGACCGTCGGCTGGAAAGGGCTGATCAACGACCCGCACCTCGACGACTCGTTCGACATGGCCGCCGGCATCCGCATCGCCCGGCGAATCCTCCTGCGCGTCACCGAGATGGGACTGCCCGCCGGCACCGAGCTGCTCGATCCCATCACGCCGCAGTATCTCGCCGATCTTCTGACCTGGGCGGCGATCGGCGCCCGTACGACCGAGTCGCAGACTCACCGGCAGATGGCGAGCGGACTGTCGATGCCTGTCGGGTACAAGAACGGCACCGACGGCAGCTTGCAGACCGCGATCGATGCCCTGGCCACCGCCGGACAACCGCACAGTTTCCTGGGCATCGACCAGGAAGGCGTCACGGCCATCATCCGCACGCGCGGCAATCCGTGGGGGCACCTGATCCTCCGCGGCGGGCGCAGCGGCCCCAACTACGCCGCGGAGACGATCAACGGGGCCATCGTCGCGCTGAAGAAGGCGCAGCTCACTCCGCGATTGATGGTGGACTGCAGCCACGCCAACTCCGGCAAGAAATCCGCGAACCAGGCGAAAGTCTGGCGCGCGGTCCTGAAACAACGCCTGGACGGCAACCCTGCGCTCATCGGCATGATGCTCGAGAGCAATCTCTTCGAAGGCGCTCAGAAGCTCAACGGCGATCCGACGACGCTGCGATACGGCGTGTCGATCACCGACGAATGCATAGGCTGGTCCGAAACCGAGGTGCTTCTCCGCGAGGCGCACGCCCGCATGGGGCAAGGCGTCTGATCGCGTTCAGGGCTCCGGCGGCGGCGATCCGTTCCCATCGGCCTTGCGCGCATCGCCGTCGGCAGTCTGCGCGACGCTGCCGTGGACGGTCATTTGCGGTCCTGCGGGATGCTCCTCGTCGTACAGCTCCTTGGGCATCTTGCCGGACATCCAGGCGGGATTCATCGGCGCAACCGCGGGCCGGAAGACCGTGCCGTAGATGTGCCACACGAAAATGGCAAGCGTTGCCAGCCAGGCCTCGTAGTAGTGAATGACGAGGGCGACCTGCAACGTCCCTTTGGGAACGTAGGGGGCGATCTCGTTTTGGAACCAGAGCATCAGGCCGGTCACGGACATCAGGACGGCGCCCCAGGCCAGCGCCCAGTACTCCGCCTTCTCCATGTAGCTGAACCGCCCGAACTGCGCCCGGTTCGGCCGCAGGCCGAGGAAGTGCATGGCGTTCTCCATCACGTCGGCAACGTCCTTCCGGGTGGCGACCATGTCGCGCATCAAGTGACGCCCGCGGGGGCCGAACAGATACACGACGTGCCAGAAGGACACGAAGATCAGGACCGAGCCCGCCACGCGATGAATGATCCCCCGGACGGTGAAGCCCCGGTCCCAGCCGAACAGGACGACCGACCACCACGCCTGGTCGTACCTCAACGCGAACCCGGTGATGACCAGCACGATGAACGACAGCATCAGCACCCAGTGCTGGACGACCTCGCTGGTGTTCATGCGAACCACGAAAGGCCTGCGCACCATGTCTCTCGCGCTGCTGAACCAGTCGCCGAAGTCGTGCAGCACCATCAAACCGATCGTGACAGCAATGAAGACAATGTAGAAGACTGTAAAGAAATGGGCCCACCCCGTCGTGATTCCCGCCCCCGTCTGGTGAATCCGCAGATGCGCTACCTGCGGCGATATTCCCGGGTGGCATCGCCCGCACGTTCGTTGAAGATTGCCCGGGTAGACCGACGAAGTCGGATCCGTAGAGGGCAGCACACGGTGGGCGCCGTGACAGGAGGCGCAGTTGGCGACCAGCGTGTCACCCGCTTTCGCCTGCAATCCGTGATAGCTGCTCGCGTACGTGTTCAGTCGTCCGCCCGGCAATCCGTAGCGCTGGCTGAGCACGACCGAGTCGTGACAGGGCGAGCACGTCGCCACCGCGACCTGCGCGGGACTCACCGGCGAACGTGGATCGGCGACGGGGAAGATGCCGTGTTCGCCATGGCAGCGCGTGCACACCGGCGCCGTCACCTCGCCGCCGGCCACAAGCTGCCCGTGAATGCCCTCCCAGTACCTCTCGGCAACCACCTCATGACATCGCCCGCATGTCTTGGGAATGTTGAAGTAGTAGATCGACGAGTCCGCCGTGGAAGGCCCGAGGATGAGGTGGGCGCTGCGCTTGCCGTCCGGAGCAGTGCCGTCGTGGCAGTCCTCGCAAGTGGCCGCAACGGGCTGCCCCGGCCTCATGACGACACCATGCACGCTCACCCGATAGACTTTGACGAACGACGCGGACAACTCGTAGTACTTCTTCGCCAGGTTGAGGTTCTCGTGACAGCGACGGCAGGTGTCCGGAAGCCACAGCGGGCTGACGTGCGAACGGGGATCGGAAGCCGGCAGTATGTCATGAGCGCCGTGACACTGCCAGCATTTCGGAATGTCCGGATTCTCGCCCACGATTCCCGGCCCGTGCATCTTGTACAGCGCCGCCGCCTCCTCGTGACATGTGCCGCAATCCACCGGTGGAAGGTGCGTCGGGTGAGGCGGCGTCTTGGCCGGCAGTGTCGCGGGCACCGATAGCTTCTCAATCCCCGTGTGGCAGTCGGTGCAATCGAGGTCCCCATGCACCGAGTCTTTGAACGGCACAACCTCGGTGGGCACGGCCGGAACCTGCACGGCACGATGGCAGAACAGGCATTTCGCCGTATCCGGTGTCCCCGCCATCGCTTCCGCCGACTGCGCTTCGGTCACCGGCAGGGTGGTAGTCTGCCCCTCCGCCTGCACCAGCCCGGTGGCTGCTCCAAGGAGTAGAAGGATTGATGCCGTTGACTGCACTGCGCTTGCGATCATTGGATAGCCCTCATCCAACGAGTGGTCGATGCGGATGCCTGCCGGCTGAGCGCATCATGGTGACTCGACCTGCCGCCGTGAAGCCGACAAATCGAGCGGTTGCTGTCGTCACTGTCGCTCGCCGCGTGCCGGCTGTCGTTCGGGTTGTCGGTCTCGGCGAAGGATGCATGGCCGTCGTCCGACCGCCAGACGACGGGCCGTGCAGCCCGAAACAATCATTCTCTTCAAAACGGACTGGCACAGACTGTTCCCGGCGCGGCCAAGCCTGACATCCCTGGTGGACTGTGATGGTATCACGCAGTGCATCCAGGGGTTTCGTGGGACATCACGAAGGTTCCCCCAATCGAGATTAGGAATTCCTCCGAGCCCGGCCACAGACAGTTTCCTTCCCAGGTTGACGCCGCGGTCGTCCGGTGATTCACTATACGGGGTTGGAGTGCCGAACCAAGGCCGCGGCCTCCGATTCCACAGACCCAGACGATTCTAGGGCAGCCGACACAGCGGCCCGATGTCCAACACGCCGTTTGGGAATGCCGGATGCTTGTCAGTATCGATCCGTGTCACATCAAATGAAAGAACGAAGTTATGGGGAAAAAGCAAGCTTCTATCACGTCCGCGGAACACCTTGTCCTGGCGCTGCTGGTGGCGCTGTGCAGCACGGCTGCGACCTTCGGTCAGCTCTGCCCGAGCGAACCTCCGGAGTCCATACGGCTGACCATGCCCACCCGCATGATCAACGACAAGTCTCTCACCCTCCGGGCCGACCTGCTGGATCGATGGGGCCGAATTGCCTGGCGCCAGTGGGATCTCTTCGGAACGGTCAGCGCCGTACGGGTCGCCGACCAGACTTCCATCCCTCTTTCCATCGTGCTGTTTGACACGCACGACGGAGTCCCCCCTGCGGACTCTATCCACTTCTTCAACGGCGTCGGCTGCGTGACGATCACGCTCGACGATGGAGCCGCCGTGCCCGCGGGAGACATCGAAGTAGCCGTGTCGGTAAGCGGGTCGGCGGGCGGCGTTCCCTATTCGCTGCTCGCGTCGAAAGTGGTCACCGTTCTTGACAATCCGACGATGCGAACGATCTCCGGCACGTTGACGGGCGCCGATCTGACCTGGAGCGCAAGCGACGGCGTGATTCACCTGGTCGATGATGCCTACGTCGCAACGGGCGACACGCTGGCGATCGAGCCGGGCACGCTGATCATGGTTGAGCCGGGTGCTCCCGCCGACGGCACTCTGGTTTACGTGCAGGGCGCGGTACAGGCGGTGGGCACGGCCGACGACCCCATATTCTTCTTCCCTGCCGCGGGTCCACCCGCCATGCACTTGATGTTTAGATGCACGGACCCCGCCTACAACCCGGATGCGTGGCGCGGCGTTTTTCATGACGGCTCCGGAACTTCCACCTATTCGTACGTCATCCTGACTGGCGCAGGCAACGGCTCAATCGAAGGCCATATCCGGCCGCCGGTGCTGCGATTCACGGGTGCTCATTCCTTCACCGTCAGCGATTCAGTGCTCGCCTACAACAACGGCAAAGTGATGCACGGCGCTGGCAGCGGCACCTACACGGTGGCCGACAGCCTCATTTCCCAGTGTGGGCACGGTGGCGAGTGGGCGGGTACGGGCGCCTACACGCTCGACGTCCATGACACGTGGTACACGGGGATCGGCTTTGGAGCCCGATCATGCCCGAGCGGCGGCTCTGCCAAGGACGGCGACGGCATGAACATCCGGGCCAGCATTCCCGCTTTCGGAGCAGTCAACAAGTCAGTGACCCGTTGCATCTTCGCCGACGGCGGAGACGATGGGCTCGACATTTCTTATACGTCGCCGGTGATCGCGGACTGCATTTTCTGGAATCTCGTCGACAAGGGATGCTCGCTCGAAGGGACGGGCCAGCTTCCCATTCTCACGAACCTGTTGATGTTCGATGTGAAGAACGCCGTTGACGGGCACTCCAATCAGACGCCGCCGGGAAGCGTCTACCAGGCGACGTACTGCACGTTCGACGCGCGCGAACATCAGTTGGTTCGCGTCGTGGCCGGTACGCAGGTGAACCAATGCATCGCCTGGCCGCTGCTCCTCGATACCTGCACAGGGGGCGGAATCAACTACTGTTACGTCGGACTGGAATCGAGTATGGCCTGCGGGGTGGGTAACGTGGCCGCTGACCCTCTGTACGTCAGCCGTGCGGATTACGACTACCGGCTCGCCCTCGATTCTCCGGCGCGGTGGGCTGGGCCGGCCGGGGAGCAGGTTGGCTGGCTTGGTTTTCCCGCACCTTTCATCGCCGGCGACCACGACGATGACGGCGATCTGGATTTGGCTGACCACGATTCGTTTTCGGCGTGCATGTCGGGACCAGCCGTCGCTGCCGCAACGGGATGCGGATGCTCTGATTTTGACGGCAATGGAACCGTGGACCTGCTGGACTGGGCCGCGCTTCAGGAAGGCTTTGGCTCGAACTAGCAAACGACGACGGTTCTGACCGTCTGCGCCAGACGGATGGCGGGCCAGTGCGCGAGTGGCAACGTGCCGGCCTCGAGTACTCCGCGTCCACATCGCATGGTCGATCCGCAGCGGCACGGATAGAATAGAGCCGAAAGGCGGTGCGCCATGCAATACGAACGACAGACTACCGGGAAAGTCAGTGACGTTGTCGGTCGGCTCGAACGCGCGGCCACGGAGCACGGCTTTGGCGTCCTCGGCACGATCGATCTGCGAGCCAAGATGGTCGAGAAGGGAGTGCCGTTTGACCGGGACTGCGTGATCGTCGAGGTCTGCAACCCGCACCAGGCCAAGGCCGTCCTCGATCAGAACCCGGCCATTTCAACGGCCCTGCCCTGCCGCATATCGGCCTACGAGCACGATGGCATCGTGACGGTCGCGACGTTGAAACCAACCCTTCTTCTGCAAATGTACGACGAATCAGCGTCGTTGGCTGCCGTCGCCACGGACGTGGAGAACACGCTGATCGAAATCATCGATGCCGCCTGCCCGAAATGATGACGAACGCCCGGCACGCCATTTCCGTTTGCGTCCGCGAGAGGTGATCGTTCACCCACAGCTTTCACGCCGCAAGCGTGGTTCCCATGCGTCCGCCGAGCGCGGCCCCGCTGAGGAATATCGAGGACGCCGTGACCAGAAACGCCACGAGCGTCAGCTCCGGTGGGCCGACAGCCGCCAGCGAGAGGATGCCCAGAACGATGGCGCCCGCGCCGGCCAGGATCTGCGCCCCCGCAGACATTCCGACAAAATCCCGCGCGATCTCCTGCATCACGCGATGCCCGTCGGAACGCACGGCAAGCGAGTTCAACCGCGATACCACCCCGCTGCTGATGAACACGGTGCCGCCTAGCACGATCGCCGCCACGGCCTGAAGAACGCCAGGCTCCACCCGGAGCAATGCCAGCACGCCCAGCAGGATCACCGCTGCACCGCCCAGGAAGTCAACGCTGACGCCACCCCCGAGTTCGGCGCCGGACACCGGCCCTCCATTCGTTTCCGCAAGAAGCTGGCGAAAGCGGGCACCCACCGCCCCGCCCTGTAGGACGAGCGCGCCTCCAATCGCGATTGCGGCCACCGGGCCCGTATATCGAGGGTCAATGCCCGCCAGTCCGAGGATCGCCAGCACGAGACCTCCGGCCCCGCCGATGGATTCGGCGACCGAACCGCCGGTGACGATCCCCGCCGTCCGCCTGATCTCTCGCTCGCGTTCCGTCGCTCCATGCGCGGCGTAAGGTTGGCTTGCCATCTTGACTCCTTCTCTGCTTCCCCCCGAATGTGGCGCACATCATGCCGGCTGCGCAACTCTTACCGGTTCCAGCCTCTGAGCTTCGGTTCGTGCCGGCCCTTCGAGCGCCGACGCATACACCTTCTCCGTCGCTTGCGCGACCATGTCCCACGTGAAGCTGGCTTCCACTTCTCGCCGGCCGTTCCGTGCCAGGTTTTCGGCGAGCGCCCGATCGGCGATCACCGTCCCCAGCCCCCAGGCCAGCGAGTCACGATCGTCCGAGACGACGAGCCCCGTATCCAGATGACGAATGAACTCGCCCGGCCCGCCGTTGCGGGTTGCAACGACCGGCTGCCGCGCGCACCACGCTTCGAGCACGACGATGCCAAACGGCTCGTTCCGGCTCGGCACGCAGACGGCGTCCGCGCTGCGGAACAGATTGACCAGATCGGCGCCGTTCCGGTGACCCGCAAAGCGCACCGAGTCGAACAGACCCATCTCACCTGCCCGCCGCTCCAACTCCGGGCGCATGTGACCGTCGCCGACGAAAACCACCTTCGCCCGCGGCACGTGACGAAGCACGTCCGGAACCGCTTCCAGCAGCAGGTCCGGACCCTTCTGCCACGCCAGGCGGCCGACGAACAGAACAAGCGTATCCCCTTCGTCGGCGGTCCAGCGAGACCGTACGCGGCTTCGTTCGAACTGCCCGTCAAAACGGTGAATGTCGACCCCGTTGTAGATCGAGGTGATTTTCTCGTCGGGAACGCCGTACAGCCGCTGCACCTCGGCTTTCAGCGCTCCGGATACACAGATCACCCGATCCGCCACGTAGGTGCCTTCCCACTCGACCTCGCCAATTCGGCAGGAATCGCCCCACGACGGCTGGTTGCCGCAACGCCCATACTCCGTCGAGTGCAGCGTCAGAACCGTGGGACGCTTCAGGTCGTTCTTGGCCTGCACCATCCCCTTGGCCGCCAGCCAGTCGTGTCCGTGCACGACGTCGAACGGGCGCCCGTAGAACCGCTCCGCCTCCACCAGCCGGGCGTTGAAGCTGTTGCCCATGCGGTCCATCTGCGTGACGAAGTCGGGATGGAGCTCGAAATCGCAACGGTGGTAGTGCACGCCGTCAATGCAGTCGTAAATCGACTGCAGCGCAGCTCGACGTGTGAACACATGCGGCTCGTGACCGCGCCGTTGCAGCGCGCTTGCCAGTTCGCTGACATGTTCGGCCAAGCCACCGCACGCGATCGAGTATCTACTTTCCCAGGAGAAGAGCGCAATCCTGTGCGGCATCTCTATTGCCCGGAGATTATGGCGTCGCAAACCGCGAACGCCGGCCTCGGATTCCCCCGCCTGCGACTCTGGCGCGAGGCGACAAAAACACGAATGCTCCCCTGATGACGCCGGCCTGGCTGCGCTGGTATGACACACGCGCGCCGGCACGTCCCCGCTGCTTCAGCCTGCGGTCAACAACCGCGACCGTAGCAATATAGCGCGCCGACTGCGCGCGACTATCGGAAAAAGTACTGAAATGACGGTGGTTGCCGCCCGGTTACGGTGTAGGGTATTTGCAGGAGATGCGGGCGAACTCGAGGCGCCGACCAAACGCCGTGAAGCGCGCCGCTCTTCCTTAAGAATCAGTTACTTCGCGACAGCGCCCGGCTGACAACCTGCTTCGCCTCATCAATGATCGCGTCCAGATGAGCGCGATCCTTGAAGCTCTCCGCGTAGATCTTGTAAAGGTCTTCTGTACCGGATGATCGTGCGGCGAACCAACCGCTGGTCGCTACGACCTTCAGTCCGCCGATCGGCTCGCGGTTCCCCGGCGCGCGCGTCAGCTTCGCTGTAATCGGCTCGCCGGCCAGCTCCGTGTCCTTGACGGCGTCGGGTGCCAGCTTGCCCAGGAGCGCCTTCTGCTCCGGCGTGGCCGGCACGTCGATCCGCGTGTAATGGGGCGTTCCGAACGAGCCGGTCAGTTCGCGGTAGTGCTCCCCGGGGTCCTTACCCGTGCGGGCGGTGATCTCTGCGGCCAGCAAGTCCATGACCGGACCGTCCTTGTCCGTGGTCCATGCCGCACCGTCCCTTTCCAGGAAGCTGGCCCCGGCGCTCTCCTCGCCGCCGAAGCAAATCGTGCCGTCGAGCAGCCCCTCGGCGAACCATTTGAAGCCGACCGGCACCTCGACCAGGCGGCGGCCGGCACTTTCCACGACGCGGTCGATCATGCTGCTGCTGACCAAGGTCTTGCCCACGGCGGCCTGGGCGGACCAATCCGGCCTGTGCGTGAGCAGATAACGAATGGCCACAGCCAGGTAATGGTTGGGATTCAGCAATCCTGCCGAAGGTGTCACGATGCCGTGCCGGTCGGAGTCGGGATCGTTGCCGAACGCGACCTGAAAACGATCCTTCAGGCCCACCAGGTTGGCCATCGCGTACTTGCTGGAGCAGTCCATGCGAATCTGCCCGTCGTGGTCGACAGTCATGAATGAAAACGTCGCGTCCACCTTGGTGTTCACCACGTCGATGTTCAATCCGTACATGGCATTGACCGGCTCCCAGCAGAACAACGCCGCGCCACCGAGCGGATCTACACCCAGCTTGAGCCCCGCTGCACGGATGGCCTCCATGTCGACAACGCGTTTGAGGTCCTCGACGTAAGGCGTAATGAAATCGGTCTCGTGCGTGGTTTCGGCCTTGATCGCCGTATCGTACGGCGTGCGGCGGACATCGCGGTTGCCCGCTTCGAGCAGCGTGTTGGCCCACTTCTGAATCCAGGCGGTCACTTCCGTATCCGCCGGGCCGCCGTTAGGCGGGTTGTACTTGAGGCCGCCGTCGCGCGGTGGGTTGTGCGAAGGCGTGGCGATCAGTGCGTCGGCCAGATGATCCTTCCGCCCGCGGTTGTGTTTCAGGACCGCCCGGGAGATGACAGGCACCGGCGTGAAGCCGTCATGCCCGGCGATGATCGTTTCAACGCCGTTGGCCGCCAGCACCTCCAGCACCGTGCGCTGCGCCGGAGCGGACAGCAGGTGGGTGTCCTTGCCCACCATGAGCGGGCCGTTGATTCCCTGATTCTGCCGGTAGTCACACACCGCCTGAGCGATGGCCAGAATGTGCGCCTCGGTAAAGGTGCCATCCAGCGAACTTCCGCGGTGACCGCTGGTCCCGAAGCTCACACGCTGGTTCGGGTTGCTGAAGTCCGGCTTGGTGTCGTAGTACGCCCGTTCGAGCCTGGTCACGTCGATGAGCATGTCCGGGGTAGCCTTGTGGCCTGCCCTGGGATCAACGCCCGTGGTCTCCTTCTGCTTCGTTGCTTCCATGACGGCATCCGTCTCCTGACAGAATCCGCGTGCGCAATCCGGCGCCACAGGGGTATCGCCGACGTCCGCTCCGCACGGTCGCGGCTCTGACACACCGGCGCGTTGTCGCGGACAATCCTCTAAGTCTCAAGTACCCGAGCCGGCCGCGCCAACCGGCGTTGCCGACTCTTGCCACTGGCGGTCGGATTCACTCTCGCCGTGCCCCCCATCGCCGACGGGACAGGGCTTTACCCCCCAGATTTCGGCGGCGTACTCCTTGATGGCGCGGTCGCTCGAGAACTTGCCACAGCAGCCGATGTTGATGATCGCTTTCCGTGCCCACTCCTCCGGATTGCGGTACAGGGCGTCCACCTTCGACTGGGTCTGCGTGTAGGCCGTCAGGTCCGCGAGGTGCATGAAGTAATCTCCGCGGGCCAGCAGCAGATCGAGAATCGGGCCGAAGATGCCCGGCTCGCCGCGGCTGAATTCATTGCCCGCGATCGCATCGAGAGCCTGGCGCGTCCTTTGTTCATGCTCGTAGTGCCAGTGCGGGTCATACCAGCCTCGGCTGCCCGCCACCTGCTCGGCCGTCAGGCCGAAGAGGAAGATGTTCTCCTCGCCGGCCTCCTCGGCGATCTCGATGGTCGCGCCGTCGCGCGTGCCGATGGTCAGCGCGCCGTTCATCATGAATTTCATGTTGCTCGTGCCGCTGGCCTCGTAACCGGCCGTCGAAATCTGTTCGGACACGTCGCTCGCCGGGATCAGCCGCTCCGCCAGCGTGACGCTGTAGTTCGGCAGGAACAGCACTTTCAGCCGCCCCTGAACGGCCGGATCCGCGTCGATCACGTCGGCCACGCTGTTGATCAGCTTGATGATCAGCTTTGCCTCGCGGTAGGCCGCAGCCGCCTTGCCGGCAAAGAAGAACGTGCGCGGCGGCATGTCCATCGTCGGGTCCTGCCGAAGGCGATTGTAGAGAATGATAATGTGCAGAACGTTCAGCAGCTGCCGCTTGTACTCGTGAATGCGTTTGATCTGGCTGTCGAAAATCGACGCCGGATCGACTTCCTGCCCGCTGGTTCTCTTCAGCCAGTCGGCGAACCGCACCTTGGCCTCGTGCTTGGCATTGCGAACGCCCTCTCGGAACCCCTGGTCGTCCGCCTTGGGCAGGAGCTTTCGCAATTCGCGCAGATCGGTAACCCAATCCTCGCCGATCGCCTTCGTGATCAATCCGGCCAGCGCCGGGTTGGCCAGCAACAGCCAGCGTCGCGGGGTCACGCCGTTCGTCTTGTTGCTGATTCGATCGGGGCTCATCTCGGCGAAGTCCTTTATGGTCCGCGTGCGCAACAGCTCCGTGTGAATGGCGGAAACTCCGTTCGTGCTGTGCGTGCCGGCGATTGCCAGGTGGGCCATGCGCACTTCCTTCTCCGGACCCTCCTCGATCAGGCTCATCCGCCGCAGGCGATCGTCATCGCCGGGGTATTTCGCCCGCACGTCGTTCAACAGACGCCGGTTGATCTCGTAAATGATCTCCAACTGACGCGGCAGGGCCATCTCGAACAGCTCGACCGGCCACTTCTCCAATGCCTCGGGCAACAGCGTGTGGTTCGTGTAAGCCAGCGTCCGCACCGACAGGTTCCATGCTTCGTCCCAGTCGAGATGAGCAACGTCGAGGAGAATACGCATCAACTCGGCGACGGCCATCGACGGATGCGTGTCGTTGAGCTGGATCGCCACCTTCTCCGGCAGCGCGTGCCAATCGCGATGCTTGCGGCGGAACCGCCGCAGAATATCGGCCAGCGAACAGGCAACCAGAAAATGCTCCTGGAGAAAGCGCAAGTGCTTGCCCGCCGACGTGGAATCGCTCGGGTACAACACGCGCGTCAGGTTCTCTGCGAGAATCTTGTCGTGGACCGCCCCGAAGAAATCCCCCTGGTTGAATTCGTTCAGATCGAAGTAGTCCGGTGCCCCGGCTTCCCAAAGTCGCAACGTGCCAATCGTGCTTCCGCCATAGCCGACGATCAGGCGGTCGTACGGAACGCCGCGCAGTGTCGCCGGGCGATCGCCCGCCAGCCGCGGCCCTGCCGCCTCGAATTGCAGGCCGCAGTTGAGACACACCTCGACGGATTCCGCCTGCCGATCGACCTCCCACGGGTCGGGATCGCGCAGCCAGTTGTCCGGACTTTCGACCTGGTACCCGTCTTGCATCTCCTGCCGGAAGGTCCCGTACTCGTACCGCAGGCCGTACCCAATCGCCGGTATCTGCAACGTCGCCAGCGAGTCCAGAAAACAGGCGGCCAGTCGACCGAGGCCGCCGTTGCCCAGTCCCGCGTCCGGCTCGGCCTCGACCAGACGGCCCAGGTCCAGCCCCTTGCGGTCCAGCACTTCCCGGATCAGCGGCTCAAGCCGCAGGTTCGAGATGTTGTTCATCAGGGATCGGCCGAGCAGGAATTCCATGGACAGGTAGTACACACGCTTCGGATCTTCACGCTCGTACGTCCTTTGCGTCTCGAGCCATCGCGGCGTGATCAAGTCGCGGAGCGCGCTGGCCAGCGCCTCGAACTGCTGACGGTCGCTCGCCGACGCCGAATCAACGACGTGGTCGGAGACCAGGTGTCGTTCGTAGCAGGGAACCACTGAGTCCGCCGAGCGCTCCGGGCTACAGCCGCACAGGGCGGGATCCCCGGACAGACCCTGTGCGCTTCGCCGCTCTTCGGTGCTCTTCCTGCGTGTCGCCATCTTCAAACTCCTTCCGACCCGCGCAGGTCGTTCGGGTGGCACGTCCGGGTGCCATCAACCGCGCCGGTGCAGTCCCGATGGTGCAATTGCCGTCGAATGGCTTGTTACCTTTACGCCCCGGTGTCCCACTTCCAATCCCGAATCTCGGGCATATCCTCGCCCTGCTCATCGATGTAGCGGCGATGCTCGAACAGCTTGTCGCGTATCTCCTGCTTGAGGTAGGCCGCCGTCGCCCCAAGCTGCGGCAGCCGATCGACCACGTCCTGAACCAGGTGATACCGGTCCATCTCGTTCAGCACCGTCATGTCAAACGGCGTGGTGATCGTGCCCTCCTCCTTGTAGCCGCGCACGTGCAGGTTGTGATGGTTGGTTCGTCGATACGTCAGTCGGTGAATCAGCCACGGGTACCCGTGATAGGCAAAGATGATCGGCTTATCCTTCGTGAACAGCGCGTCGAAGTCCTTGTCGCTCAACCCGTGCGGGTGCTCCGTGGACGGCTCAAGCTTCATCAGGTCCACCACGTTGACCACGCGAATCTTCAGCTCGGGCAACCGCTGCCGTAGAATCGAAACCGCGGCCAGCGTCTCCAATGTCGGCACGTTCCCGGCGCAGGCCATCACCACGTCCGGCGTGCCGCCCTGGTCGTTGCTCGCCCAGTCCCAGATCCCGATGCCCGCCGCGCAGTGCCGCGCCGCCGCATCCATGCTCAGCCATTGCGCCGTCGGCTGTTTGCCAGCCACCACCACGTTCACGTACTGCCGGCTGCGCAGACAGTGATCCATCACGCTCAGCAGACAGTTGGCGTCCGGCGGCAGGTAGACCCGCACAACCGCCGCCTTCTTGTTCACCACCAGGTCGATGAATCCCGGATCCTGATGCGTGAACCCGTTGTGGTCCTGCCGCCAGACGTGCGACGCGAGAATGTAGTTCAACGATGCGATCTTTCGCCGCCAGCCGATTCCGTTGCACACCTTCAGCCACTTGGCGTGCTGATTGAACATGGAATCCACAATGTGGATGAACGCCTCGTAGCTGTTGAACACGCCGTGCCGACCGGTCAAGAGGTAGCCCTCGAGCCAGCCTTGACACATGTGCTCGCTGAGAACCTCCATCACGCGCCCGTCCGGCGCGAGGTGGTCGTCGGTCTCCACGATGCGCGCGTCCCACTGGCGCGGCGTCGCCTCGAAGACCGCAGTCAACCGGTTCGACACCGTCTCGTCCGGACCGAACAGGCGGAAGTTGCGCTGATCCTGGTTGAGTTTGATCACGTCGCGCAGAAACCGGCCGACGACGCGCGTGTCCTCTGCCACCGCACCGCCCGGCGCCGGCACGTCCACCGCGTACTCCCGGAAATCCGGCATCAGCAGTTCTTTCAGCAACAGCCCCCCGTTCGCATTTGGGTTATCCCCCATGCGCCGCCGGCCTTGCGGAGCCAGTTCCGCCAGCTCCGGTTGCAACCGGCCTCTCTCGTCAAACAGCTCCGCCGGTCGGTAGCTCTTCATCCACGCCTCGAGCTGCCCCAGGTGTTGCGGGTTGCCAAGCGGATCCGAGAGCGGCACCTGGTGCGCGCGGAACGTCCCTTCCACGGGCTGCCCGTCCACCTCCTTCGGCCCGGTCCAGCCCTTCGGAGTGATCAGCACGATCATCGGCCATCGCGGCCGAGTGACGTCCTGCCGGCGACGGGCGTGCTCCTGAACCTCCTGGATCCGCTCAACGGCGGAGTCCAGCGTCGCCGCCATCAACTGGTGCATCGGTTCCGGCTCGCTGCCTTCCACGAAGTGCGGATCCCAGCCGTAGCCGCGCAGCAGTTGATCCAGCTCGTCGCGCTCGATCCGCGCCAGCACGGTCGGGTTGGCGATCTTGTAGCCGTTCAGATGCAGGATCGGCAGGACGGCGCCGTCTGTAATCGGATTGAGGAACTTGTTCGCGTGCCACGCCGTCGCCAGCGGCCCGGTCTCCGCCTCGCCGTCTCCGATGACGCAAGCCACGATCAGATCGGGATTGTCGAAGACGGCGCCGAACGCGTGGCTCATCGAGTAGCCGAGTTCGCCGCCTTCGTGAATCGACCCGGGCGTTTCCGGTGCGACGTGGCTGGGAACGCCGCCGGGGAAGGAGAACTGCTTGAACAGTTTCTGCAGGCCGGCCTCGTCCTGCGTGATGTCCGAGTAGTACTCGCTGTACGTGCCCTCGAGGTACGTGTTGGCCACGAGGGCCGGCCCGCCGTGCCCCGGCCCGGCGATGTATATCATGTCCAGATCGTACTTCCTGATCACCCGGTTCAGATGAACGTAGACGAAGTTCTGGCCCGGCGTCGTGCCCCAGTGGCCCAGCAGCCGGCGCTTGATGTCCGCGGCGGACAACGGCGTTTTCAGCAGCGGATTGCTGCGAAGATAGATTTGCCCGACCGACAGGTAATTCGCCGCTCGCCAGTATGCGTCCATGCGTTTCAGCAGGTCCGCAGACAGCGTCTCCGGCCGTACAGTCGCCCGACGATTCGATTCCTCCCGCGGAGCGACGGTCGTTGATTCAGTAGCAGTCACCTGGCACCTCCGGTGTCGTTGTCAGTTTCCGCGTTTTCGGACACGTCTGGCCCACACACATGTTCCGCGCGTTCGCCGTCCTTCGTACGCGTCGCGCGGAGGCGGATGGGCGAATCGTGCGCCAGGAGGACGCACGCATCTCTCGTCCAGCGCGCCGCTGGTCGTTGCCCAATCGCGGGTCATGCGGTCCCGCCTGCGGCGCACGCCGCCAGCGCAAGGGAGTGTAGCCCTCTCGCCCGGCCGCGATATCGGAAATCCACTGAAATGCGGATGGCGGCAAGCCGGTATGGCCGTAGGGCGTTGTCGTACGTCACAACCGCTGCAAGCTGATCGTCCCGACCATGTCCGGCAGGGCGTGATCCCGATTGATGCGTCTGCAACCACAGGAAAATACTTGACCTGCGGAGACGCGGATGATATGAGGGTAAACACTGGTTCGGGCCGGACCATCTGTATCGAGAAGATCGTCGCGTGCAGCCTTTAGGTAGGGCACGCCCCATGCGGGCAGGACTTCATCTCCGCCTGGTCAGATCCCGGATCCGCCAGAGGCGCTATGTCAGAGAAATCGGACGGGCTGCAACGCTGCTGTCCAGCTTGTCGCCAGTCGTCGATATGTGGTGTTCTCACGCGCCTGAGCTTGGCGCAGATTCTCGACCCTTTCCGGAGGCGACACGATGGCGTCCTTACCCCGACACATTCTGCTGGCTGGATATCTTGCGGCGCTCCTGTTCACCGCCACGCGCGCAGCGGCCGAGGACTGCGGCAACGGAACCGCCACCTCGTCGATCGGCGCGACGATCGAAGGCCTCGACTGGGCGATTCTGTATACAGACGACTCCTGGCGAGACTGCGGATCCAACGGCGAGTATTTTCCACAGACGCAGGCGGCCAAGATCATGCCGATCATCTCCGGCGCATACTCCCGTCACGGCGGCTGGGGATTCGACAACCCCTGGTTCACCCAGTTGCCGGACCCGCGCGTGTACGCGTTCGACTCTTCGGATACGGGTACCAACAACAACGACTGCATCACGCTCGATGCCAAGGCCCTCCGTTGCGCATCCGATCCAGGGTTGCGCTGGGTGACGAGTCACGAACTGTTCCACGGCGTTCAGCGCCGCTACCTCGACAATGCCGGGGTGAGCACCGCCCTGGGAAGTGACCTGGGCGCCTGGTTCACCGAAGGCACCGCCAGAACGTTGGACGACCGCCTTGACCTGGAGCTCGACGCCGTCGGACCGTTCCGGACGGATACCAACCGTCTGCTCGCAGAAGACGAGGTCAAGGACGGTAAGAACCTCGGAGCGTACCGGGACAAATCGCTGTTCGACCTCTCCTATCGGGCCTGCCTCTTCTGGAGCTATTGCTGCGAGAAGCTGGGCGATGTCAACGTGGAACCCGACAGCGGTATCGACTTCATCCTCACCCTCTGGCAGAACGTCGAAAGCCTCGCCAGCAACGGCAACAAGGACTCATTCCTCGCCTTGAAGCAGACCATCGCCGACGAGGACGAAAGCAATGAATGGGGCGGCCAGTTGCGTAACGTCTGGCATGACTATGCCACCTGCCTGTACACGCGCGAATTCGATGCCTCGACCCTTCCCAACGCCAACCGCTACGTATTCGTGGATGAGACCACCGGCCTGAACGGCGGCAGCCGTTACAAAGACATCGTCCGCGCATTCACGCACGATGGAAACAACCCCCTTCCGCAGACGCTCGCGTCATCCGTCAAGCGCTGGGGACAGCAAGTGTTTGAGCTGATTCCCGTCCCGCCCCCCGATTCCGTCTCATGCCGGGCAGTGGGTATTCGAGCCTCTTCCGACAAGCCGGTCGGCTGGTCTCTCATCGGCGTTCAGCCGGCCATGGCCGGCGGGAGGGAACGCGCCACCGCCCTGTCCAAGAACATCGGCACGCAGTACGCGCGAGCGATTCTCAATCCCGGCCTGGACCCTTTGACCCGACTCGGGTGGGTTATCGTCGGTCTCGATGACGACGCTAATTTCAAATACACCGTCGATGAAGGACCCGTGGCGTTGTCCATCGTGCGGCCCACGTTCACCCGTCCGGCGTACCCCGGTCCGGCCGACGACGCCGGCCGTATTCTCGTCCGCGCCTTCGTGGACGGTCCGGACGGCCTCAAGCCCGAGGGAGCCGGAACCCTCTCAATCAAGGGGCTCAATGCTGACGATTTCCAGGTCTCCGTGGGTGGAATCGACGCCCCGATTATCACCTCGGGTTACGTGGGCGGTGAGTACTGGCTCGTCTGCAGTGCCCCGAACCAGGCCGCGAACGGGCTGTACGACGTCACCGTCAAGCTCTGCCCAGGAGCCCTCGCTCCGCCGACCGCGACGAACAACAACGCCGTCCTCTACGGCGACTTCAAGATCAATCACATGCTCGTCATCGATTCCTCCGGCAGCATGGCCGATCCGCAAGACGCTACGGCCACGAAGTTGGACGCCGCCAAGAACGCCGCCAGCCTCTACATCGACGCCGTCAACGACAACGATCGCGTCGGCGTCGTGGAGTTCAACGGCAACGGTACCGAGTGCGATGACGATGCTTTCGACATCGTCAATCTCTCCACGGCCAACGCCATCCAGCGAGGCATCGCCAAGGGAGCAGTATCCATCCTGACCGCCGGCGGCTTCACGTCGATCGGAGACGGCCTGTGGAAGGCGCAGGACGTGTTCGACGCCGCGGCGCTTCCCGCGGAGGACATCAAGGCCATGGTTCTTCTCTCCGACGGAGACGAGAACGAGGCCCGCTTCTGGGACCAGACGGAGATCTGCCCCGGTACGCTCGGTGATCCCGCCAAGGACCGCTTCCAGAACAGCGACACGTTCATCAATGCTATCGGCTTCGGCCCGCAGTCGAACCAGGCGTTGATGCAGGACATCGCCACCTTCACCGACGGCGACTACACGTACGTCGACGTGGAGGAGGGCGGCAAGCAGTTGCGCGCCGGCCCCCTCGGGCTGGAGAACGAGCTGGCCGAAGCCTATCTGACGAAGTTGGAGAATGCCCGGGGCCTCGAACGCCTGTTCTACGAGGCGGGCAACGCCAGCGGGGGCATGTCGAAGGAAATACTGATCCCGGTGGCCGAGGACGGGGTTGACCAGGGCACGTTCGTGCTCAACTGGTCACAATCCGCCGGGGCCGTCGTGGTCGAGCTGCGCGATCCGGACAGCAACCTGATCACCGGTGCAGATGCGCAGATTTACACGGGCTCCACCCACGCCGTCTATCACGTCAACGCTATGGTAGCGCCGGGAATATGGAGTTTCCGCATGACGTCGATCAACGACACGGACTACATCGCTGCACTGCTTGGCAAGCTCCGTTTCGGCGTGCAACTGCTCACCGAGGTGACGCAGGTGCAGACCGGTTCCACGTTCGGCCTGCCCAACTTTGGAATGTACGAGCAGGGCGTGCCCGTGAAAATCCGCGCCATCATGACCGACTCGGCGGGCCCGATCCGCAACGCCGACATCACCGCGCAGGTCTTACGGCCGGACGGCACCTTCGCCTGCGGCACGCTCGTGCTGCACGACGACGGCGCCCACGACGACGGCAACACATCCGACGGAATCTATGCCGCCGAGTTCACCGACACCTCGCAGGCCGGCACCCTGAATGGCGTGATGAACGATGGACTCAATCCCCCGCCGGGCGTGAACGGCACCTACAACGTGTACGTCAGCGCCGACGGCGCGGGCAACCTCGATCAGTACTTCTCGCGCACGGCCACCGACTCTTTTCACGTGTACGAGGCCGACCGCAACGACCTGGACAACGACGGACTCAAGGACACCTGGGAGGTCTACTATGGGACCGATACGACGGTGGACGACGCCGCACTCACCTACGACGAGGACGAGCTGACGAACTCCGACGAATTCAGCCACGGCACCAATCCCTTCGATGACGACACGGACAACGGCGGTGAGTCGGACTCGTCCGAAGTGCTCAACGGACGATGCCCGCTGGACCCCACCGACGACCTCCTCCCCTGCCCGCAGGACGTCGGCGTGGTGACCGACACCGGCGACCTGAACGAGGACATTCTTCAGCCGCTGACGCTGCTCCTCCGGTTTCCGGTGCACGTCACCTACGACCGCATGCATATCTTCCGAGCCGATGCGAGCGATCCCACCAACTTCGTGATGATCGCCGACGTGGACGTCAACGGCCCGGACGATGACAACTACCCCGACACCGGCCTCGAGAACGGCAAGACCTACCTCTACCGTTTCCAGGGGGTCAGCTCGACCGGCGCCCTGAGCTGCATGTCCCGGACGGTGCAGGGGACGGCGTTCGCCGATGCCATTCCGCCGCTGGGCTGGGTGCACATCAACAACGGATCGCTGCGCGCCGACAGCCCCTCGGTTCTGATCACACTCAACTTCTCCACCGCAGCAGACCAGTATCGCGTCTCCAACGCGCCGTTTGACGGCAGCGAGCCGTACTTACCGCTGCCCGCCAGTAACTACTTGAACCGCCTTCTCGACCCGGTCCCCGCCGGCGAAGAGCTCGAAGTGTTCGTGCAGTACGCCAACATGGCAACCGGAAGAGAATCGGAGGTCTATCGCGACGGCATCCTGTACGACCCCAACGGAGACTTCGATAACGACACTGTCCCCAACAGTCTGGATCCGGATGACGACGGCGACGGCGTCCCGGACACCAAGGAGATCTTCGAGTACCACACTGACGCCTACGTCGTTGACAGCGATGGGGACGGCCTCGACGACGGCGTCGAGGTCAACGGCGGATGCACCCACCCGCGCAATCCGGACACGGACGGCGACGGCCTGCTCGACAGCATCGATCTGTCACCGAGCAGTGACCTCGATGGCGACTACGATGTCGACCTTGGGGACTTCGCGCTCTTCCAGCTTTGCTTCACGGGTCCGGACAATGGGCCCGTGCCCGCCGGCTGCGAGTGCGTGGATGTCGATGGTGATGATGACATCGATCTTGACGATTACGAGGCGTTCATCCAGATCATGACGGGCCCCTGAATGACTGTGCGCAATCACGCGCCGGATGGCCGCGGGCTTGTAGGGCGGGCTCTGCCCGCCGATCATCCCGTTGGCCACGAGAGCAAGCTCTAGCGCCGTCGCGCACAAGCCACTGCCGATGCGGTCGGCCTGCGAGCCGGTGCGCGGTGAGTGTTTGCGCACGCTGATTGCGTTACTGGCGAAAATCCATGGCAGCCTCGCCACTCATTTGCTCGTGGTCAGTTCTGAGCAAACCCGGGCAACATCGTCCCGCCGCTCGTCTGCCTGCTGCAGAAAGGCGGTCACCTGGCGGTTGAATAGCTCCGGATCGTCAATCATGACTTCGTGGGAAGAGCCCGGCACGACGACCAGCCGGGCATGGGGCAGGTGGTCCGCAAAGTACTCGGCACTCTCCACCGGGTGGATGGAATCGTCCTGCCCCCAGACAAGCAGCACCGGGGCGCGAATTTCCCCGAGCATGGCGCGGCAGGAATGGTAGAAGATGCTCCGCAGGGCGCGCGTACACGCCCGCCCCTCCGGAGCAAAGCGCTGCCGGTCGGCGCGCAGCGCCATCTGGTATTCAAACAGGACGTAAGTCATCGGCGGCCGCCGATTCGACAGCGACCAGTAGATCCTCGGCCACTGCGAGCGCACGAAGTCGGTGACCAGCCACTGGTTCCACAGCGTCTTCAACGCCAGATCCAGTATGGGACCGGGTTGCGGCCACATGCCGCTGGAGCCCATGATCACGACTCGGTCAACGCGCTCCGGGTAATACAACGCCAGCAACAGGGCGAGGTGCCCCCCCATCGATCCGCCGATGAAGTCCGCCCGCTCGATGTGCTTGGCATCCATGAATGCGATGATCTGTTCCGTGATCCAGGTCAGGTCATAGGACGCATCCGGCTTTTCGGATTTGCCGAAGCCCGGCAGATCGACGGCCAGCACGTGAAAATGCTCGGCGAGCACCGGAATGTTGAGCTGCCAGAAATCGATCGACGTGCCCAGCCCCGGCAGAATGATGACCGGCTCGCCCTGGCCGAATTCCTGGTAGCACAGCCGCAAGCCGCCGGCCTCGACGTACTTCTCGCCGAGCTTGTACTCGTAGCTGGAAACAAATCCGTCGTCACGATAGCGGGCAAGCATCACATCCGTGCACGACGAGCACGCCAGCGCCACCGCGACGGCCACGCAGCTCCCAGGCGTCCAAGGAACCCTCATTTCCGGCCCATGCTCCCGCAGCCCACGCGGACCTATGAACGGTATTGCTCGGAGAACGCCGCGCGTTCCGAGATCGATTCCCTTCTTTATAGTCCGGCCGCCCAGCCCTCGCCGCCCCTGCGCGCCGAAATTGAACCCGGCTGTAGGACGCCGCCTGACGACGTGCCCCGAGGCGGGATCGCGCCCCTGCCCCGTGTGTCCTGATGTATCGGGGCTCTTGGGCAGAGTGCCCCAAGCTTGACACAGCAGCCAGCCGCTAAGGGGATGGCACGGTCTGGCGCAGCGAACGTAGCGCCCGTCAGGCCGTGGCGAACTGCAGACGACCACTCGCTCCCCGTGCGTCTACGGCCTGCCCCTTCGGGTCAGACCCTGCCACCCGCCAAAGAGGTTCTGACACGACTGGCGTTATCATGAGCGTGACGTCCGGCGCCGGTGTCGCCGGCGGCGCTTGAGCCCGGCTGAAGGAGTGTTTGAATTCCTGATCGTGGAGGGCATGAACTGACAAAGCTCATGCCGATCAGACAGGCCACGCTGCTCACCTCCGCCGCGCCGCAGCCTTCTCCAAACAAAAACCAAATTTCTTCTTGCTTCCTCGACCTGTTCGTGTTATGTTAGCAGGAGCGTCCGCGCCTTCTCTCTGCGCACCGCCCGCCAGGAGGTCGCTGCCATGTCCGCGCTACAAACCACCCATGCCACCCGCCCGAAAGGCCGGCAACTCAATGACCTGACAGTCGAACAGCCTGAAAACCTGGCAGCCCAACGTCCTATAAAATCCCCGATATTTAGAAAATCCACCGATAGACGGTGTTTTTCCAGCCTACCCAACCCCGCCTCATGCCCGGCACCCCGGTCGCCGGAGCCGTTCCTATCCGATCCGCGTACTCGCTCGAATACGCCGCCCGCCCGCGCCAACTATTGCCTATTGCCCATTGCCTCTTGCCTTCCTTCGTCGCCAGACCGCACCACCCACCGGAGGAGTTCTGACACAACGGGCGCGTTACTATTAGCGGGTAAAGGGGCGGGGCTTCGCCGACGGCGTTCGCGGCCGTCTGGGAGCCTGCTTGAATTCCTGATGGCGGAGGGCAGGACTGATGAAACTCGTTCCGATTATTCTGGCCACGCTGTTCACCGCGGCCGCGGCGTTCGCCGCCGACAAACCGCAGCCGTCGCCGAAAAACGGAGACGTCCGCCTCGAAGGAAGCAATGTCGAGGTGCTCGTGGCCGGCAAGTGGATCCCCGCGGACCGGCTCGCCCACGGCGACTTCAACGGCGATGGCCGGACCGACCAGCTCGACTACGCCATCTGGTCAACCATGGTCAATCAGCCGGCGCCTTCCCCCACGCCCAGCCCGACCCCAACGCCGACAACGACTTCCGCACCGGCCGCCGCCGACGGCATACCGCCGGTCGTCACTTGGAACGCCGTACCGGGCGCGTTCGTGAAAGAGGGCGACGCCGTCGAGCTCCGCGCGTACTCGCTGCAAACTGTTCACCATGTCACCTTCAGCCTGCGCGATGCGAAAGGCGCCGAACTCGCCAGCCAGGAATTGCCGACGGCCGACGATGCCAGGTACGCGTTCCGCGTGCCGAAGATCGCCGACCAGCCGGTCGAGCTGCGCGCCACGATCGACGACGGCGACGAAGCGAAGACTACGCTGCCCCTGGTCTATCGAGGCGCGGCCCCATCACCGAACACACTCGAAACCGACTGGTTTGAAGCCGTGGAAACCGCGGGCGACGGCGGCATCGTCGAGCTGCCCGCCGGCAAGCATCGCATCTCCGCCTCCAATCTGCGGGACCTCGGGTACTGCAACTGGGTCACCATCCGCCCGGCCGCGGGCGCGGAAGTCACCATCGCCGGCGGCGACACCAGCCTGCCGGGCTGCGATCTGCACCTCGTCGGCCTCACCATCGAGCAGGACGACGGCAAGCAGACCATCCGCATGTCCGGCGACCAGCACCGCCTCTGGCTCGACGGCTGCACGCTCGTCGGCCGCGATCGGCACGTCGAGCTCGCCCACCCCGTGCGGTTCCAGTGCTTCCGCCGCGGCATCTGGTACACACACACGAAGGTGAGCAACGTGCGGCGGGCCTTCCCCGGCGCCGTGCTGATCTCGGCGTGCGAGGCCCGCGGCCTCGGCGAGGATGCGGCCCAGAACGTCCCCACCGTTCTCGACATGACGGTCAATGACATCCATCCGATCGACCCGTCGGTCCACGCCGACGTCTGGCAGGTATGGGGCGCCGAAGGCTCCGGCTACGTGATCGACGGCGTCACCGCCACGGACCTGCACGGCGCCGGCCTGTTCATCGGCAAGGACTCAGCGAAGATCGTCGGCATGGTCATTCGCAACGTGGACCTCTCCTGGTCGCCGCCGATCGTCGGCCCGACCGGCTGCCGCGGCCAGGGCGGCCGCAGCAGCATCGACTCCGGCCGGCAGATCGACGGCCTGCTCTTCGAGAACAACAAGTTCCGCAACGGCCGTTTCTCCAACAACGGCCGCGTCACTCACTATCGCATCGAGAACAACGAATACTGCGAGCTGATCGGCTCCGGCTCCCCCCCGCCCTACCGCTGGGGCAAGCCGTGAGAGTACCTCCACTTGCTGCGGGCGGTTTCCGACGGCCGTTTGTGATAGCTGAGTTGTCGGTCGACCGACCGCGACGCGATAAACGCGGCAATTGGGCGGGGTCGTGTGAGCCAATGTTGTCCTTGTATCCGGTTCCTCACGGCGCGACTCGGACGAGGGCGGTCGCAACGAGGAGACTATCACTTGGACTGCTTGCTATCGGATTGGGATGGGCCGTTGGCGTTGTCTTTGTCGGGTGTTTTTTTACCTTCTATGGCTTGGCGACGTGCAACCAGAAAGCCCGTTATCAAAACCACGGTCAGCCAAGCGAAGCCTCCCGCTGCTTGGTTCACCTGTCCCGGATCCAGCACTGGAAATAAGAGGCATTCTGCAATGACATTTACGAATAGTCGAATCGTTAGCCATGACACCACCCAGGTCAGGCCACACAAGAATGTCCAAACCGCCAGCCATTCGAAAGCACCGACGAGCGACCAATCTCCTGCCCGGCGACCTCGTGAGGTTTGGGCAGACCCGGCTTCGGGATCAGCCTCCAGGGGGTTGCCGCACTCCGGGCACACCGTGCCTGAGGATCCGCGCAGGTCGTAGCCACACGAGCGGCACAACCGGTGCACACTTGGCTTCTTGTACCGCGGGATGAGCCATACGAAGGCCACCCCAAAAGTGCCGAACAATATCAAGGGCGCTAGATAAAAAAGAAGACTGCCGTCGCCCCAGTGCAGCACATCGTAAACTCCGCGCGCGATTCTGTTGTGTCTGGCCGCTCGCGCCACTGCGACGTCGGCGGCGAAGTATAGGACAGTCGCAAGCACGGCGAGATACCAGGCTGCGAGCGCTTTGAGAAAGAAGCCGACGGAGGCTTTTGTAGTGTCTCTGGACATACGCCCTTTGAATCCTCCGTGTTGTCCGAGCGACATTCTACCACTATTGCGGATGTGATGCATCAAGATTTGGGTCGGACCAGCCGTGAACGTGTGATGGCGGAAAGGCGCTCACCGATGCGCGGCGCGAAGATGATCTTGGAGGCTCCCCCTGCGAGGCAGAATGTGGCGTGGTGGCTTAGTGTCACCTTCTGGCATTCCGTGTGTGATGCTATGGAAGGGTGACGCGACGATCGGGGCGGTGTCGCGTAAGTGGATGGTTGTCGTTATATCCGCTTCCTCACAGGCGCGGCTCGGACCGCGTTGCCGTGGCTTCGACGGGTGACGCGAAATCGTCGGGCGCCCGCCTATAGGCCGGGGATGGGAAGGTCCACGCAGAGGCCGTCGTTGGCGCGGGCGCGGCATTCGTCTTCGCAGGCGATCAGTTCACTGTTCTTGCCGGCCACATCGGCTTCGGAGGTCGCGTCGTCGCATTTCGCATGATCGAGGTGACCCGGCGGTTCCTTTTCTTATCCCGGAAGCAAAGCGTGGGCCGTTTCGGCTGTTTTGGACGCGTTGAAATGTATTTGCCGGCGATTCAATGGCCGACATGAAAGAGCCCCGCGAGGGCCGTAACCCTGCGGGGCTCTCGAACCGTTCCGGGTTCAGGCGTTACCGGCAATGCTTACGGGCAGTCGGAACCGTCGTAGGTCTCCCCCACCGGGGGATGAATCTGGAAGTTCCCGCCGTGGATGTAGCCGTAAGCCTCATACACCGGGTCGCCGGACATATCGAGATTGTCCCAGATCCGGATGTGATAGTAGTCAGCGCAATCGCAATCGGCCGGGTCACCATTCTGACCCAGCGCGGGACACGTCGTACTATCGTCGTCATTGGTCTGGTTCTGATTGCCCGGTTCCCCGAGATCCTCGACGTGAACGTAGAAGGCCATCAGGGTGTCTTTCCCGTGCCCGTTCAGCGAACCGTTCTTGATGGCGCCGATGCCGCTGAAGTCGAGCTGCTTTGCCGGAGCCGGACGGGCCGGGTCGCAGTTGCAGGGATCGAAGCACTGAACGAAGTCGATATGCGTGGTGCTGGGGGCACTGGCCGTACCCGCGTGGAACGTGAATCGCTCGACGTCTTTGCCGTGCTCGCGATGCGTCCACTCGCCCCACGGTCCCGGATTCGCCAGGCTCGGCGCTCCGACCTGCCCGCCGGTGGTCCAGACCTGGGCATTCGGTGTGCCGCCGTCGCCGTCGGCGTAACCCTTCGGGGGAATCTGACCGTCGTTACTCCCGCCGGTCATTCGGCAGGGGGCGCACTCGTCCAGCGTCACGCAGCAGGGCTCGCTCATGCATCCGTTGCTGTCGATGATGACCAGGCAGTACTCACCGGGGGCGTCCACCGTGATCGTCAACAGCTCGGACGTGAAATCCTCGGGCCCGGTCCAGGCGGCCTCCGCGATGCCCGTACCGGACGGGTTGGTCGCGGTCAGCGTGGCCGGGAATCCGAGGCAAACGCGGTCCCCGGAATCGACGTCGATGGCGCACTCCGGAATCGGGTCAACGACCTGATCGACGGCGCACGTGTCATTCGCATAGCGCGCCGCGTCGGTGACGATAGCCGTGTAGGTGCCGGCCGCGGCCCCCGGAACAGTGACGCAACATTCGTCGCCTTGGGAAAGGCCGGAACAGGTCGAGTCGGGGATGGGGCCGCCGGGCCCTGTCCAGGAGATCTCAGCGGGCTCGAACCCGTCCTCGAAGGTGGCACAGAAGGTCTGGGGGTCACCGTCACAAATGGGATCGACGGGGTCGATCGTGCATTCCGACGGCACGCTCACTTGAACGCTGCATTCATTGTCGCAGCCCTCGCTGTCGGTCACCGTAACGGTGAACCCGGCGTCCGCATCGGCCGGTTGCGTGATGGTGTAGTTCACGGTGATCATGTCGCCGTCGATCGTGCAGGAGTCGATCGCCCAACCTGTGCTGTTCACGCTTGCCGAGCACGATGCGTAGGTTCCCGAACCGCCGGAGACGGTGCCGGTAAGGACGCCCATGTTCGTCAGATCCAGACCGTTCAGGCTGCACGAGGGAAGATCGTTAACCGTGACCGTGGTGGTACCGGTGGTGTTGCAGTCATTCTCGTCGGTGACCGTGACGGTCAGGTTGTGCATGCCGGGTCCGGCCGCGGAAAGATCGAACGTGGGATCGCAACTGGCGGAATCGCTCAGGTACGCCGCGGCGGCTCCCGTCCACGAGCAAGTGCGGGTGCCGGTCCCGCCCGACTCGTTCGCGGAAACGACCGGGTCGAAAGCGTCGATGCATTCGACCGGGCTGTCCGGGTCGACGGCCGGCACGGGGAATACCGTCACCGTGGTATTGCCGCTGGTGCCGCAGCTGTTTACGTCGGTGACCGTGACGGACAGGTCATGCGTTCCGACACCCGCCGCGGACAGGTCGAAGGTCGGGCCGCAACTGTTGACGTCATTCAGGAATGCCGCGCCTGGGCCAGCCCACGCGCACAAGAGGATACCGGTCCCGCCGGCTTCGTTGGCCCGAACCACCGGATCGGTCGCGTCCAGGCACTCGCTCACGGCGTCGGGGTTGACCGTCGGTTCCGGATTGATGATCAACTCGGCCTCGCAGGTCTCGGCCGTGCACGCACGCGCGTCGGTGACCTCCGCGGTGTGAATGCCGGCGACGGACTCGTTCGCCCCGGGGACGTCATAGCAACACTGGTCGCCGTCGGACATGTTGTCGCACGTCTTGACGGGTTCGCCACTCGGATCTCTCCAGATGAGCGTGAACGGCCCAGTCGCGTCGAGGCCGCTGACCGTTGCGCAGAGCGTTGCGTCGTCGCCGTCACAGACAGCGACGTCGGCGGTTTCACAAACGGGAAGCGGAGGAACCGGGAATGGAAAGAGCGCGAAGTCCTTCAACTCGGCGGTGAACGACTGCGACGAGCGGGACTTGACCAGCAGAGTGGCGTCGGTGTCGCACGGGTCCAGCGTGACACCCATCTTGGTCAGGTTAAAGCCGCCTTCCACGAACTGCAGGGCCCTCACGGTCGTGGGATTGGGTGATCCGTCGCCTTCAAACCCGGTCCAGGTCTGGCCATCGGCGATGTCCACCAGGTTGGTTTGCGAGAAGATATCGATGCCGGCGACGCCGTTGACGACGTTATACTGCGCGCCGTCCCAACTCCGCACGGTCATCATGGGTTCCACGCCGCCCTGTATGAAATCCATGCTCACGATCAGGTCGCCGATGGTTCGGCCGCCCGCCGGCCCGTTGCCGATGATCTTCCCTTCCTCGTCCGGATTGAGGTCGCAGCAGGCCTGGCCGGACACGCACCCCTCGGCGAGATTGGCGCCCTGGAGAACGACGCCGGCCTGGTTGATTTCGAAGTCGACATGGCTGTCGCCGTTGGTCGACCGCGTTTCCGCGCCGACAAACAGCCATTCGTCACCGGCGTAAGTTCGGCGATGAACGTAGACGTTGGTGAGGTCATTCTTCTGCGGACCGCCGCCCTGGCTGGCCCAGTTCCAGGGACTCTGGCCCTCACCGATCAGGTCGTCGTTCTTGTTGCTGTTGCCTTTGAACTGGGTCGAATCGTCGCCGTCGCCCTGGTTTCCCCAGTTGCAGTCGGCGAACTGCGCGCCGGTGTAGGGGGCCGGGGGATCGACTTGCCCGGCGCATCCGGGGCCGTCGGCCCAATCGTCGCCGCCGTTGTCGCCGCAGATCTGCGTGCCGTCGATCTCGAAGCCGGCCGGCACTCCCGCGGCCTGCCCGAGGGCAAGGGCGGGCAGCAGACCAAGCAACACAACCGTCGCGCACACAGGTGGCCATCGGTGACGACAGCGCGATTCCCCTCCTGATCGTTCGGTTTCCATCATGAGAATTGCTCCTTTCTCCTCAGCGTGGATTGACCGGTGTGCCAATTAGTGACAGTGGCACGGTGAAATATTCTCCTCCTGTTATCTTCAGTGGAAGAACGTCCTGTTCTTGCCGGACGCTTTTGTCGCCAGAGATCCCTTGTGCGGAGCGCGGAGTATTCCCCTGGTCGCACCAGATCAATGCCGGCCCTGACACATCGTGACCTGTTGCGAAGTCGCCTCACCCCGCCGGGATTTCACCTGCCGCCCCATCCCCTGAACTGCGACGTGACCGAAGTTTATGCGCCGAAGCGCGCTCTTGGTTCACCGGCCCCTCAGCGATTCCCGTGGTATCAAAGCAATGACAGAGATGATCGAACTTGTGGACCCCGTCGCTGAATCGAGCCGTGATTCCATCTGTAACCGATCACGCCTCTCATTTTCAATACGCCTTCTAGAGAAAATCCTAATACGAGTGAAACCACCATAGTATGTACCCTTGCCAACGTAAATGAGCGGCGCGCTGTTCCGCGCGCCGGTCCCCGGTCATCATGGCGCACCCGTGTCCGATAACTTGTGCCACGCCGTGTCGCCGCCCGGATTGGCGAGCGTCGCTCGACCTCGACTCACGTGATCATCGACGGGGGCTATGCCCGCGCCGCAATGGCACGAACCTCAGGAATCAGACTCCGGACGCCGGCGCCGCAGTGGCAAGTCGCGGGCGATAAACTGCCCGTTACACCGGCTTCGGCAGAGGAAAGCCTCTCTTTCGGCGCGTCGATCTTCATGCCACCACCCGCATGGTGATGGGCCGACAGCCAGACAGCAGGCGGACAGCCGTCAGAGACCGGGGATGGGCAGGTCCACGTAGAGGGCGTCGTTGGCGCGGGCGCGGCATTCGACTTCGCAGGCGATCAGCTCGCTGTTCTTGCCGGCCACGTCTGCCTCAGACATCGCCAGGACGGGTTTGCCTATCGATTGGTCCAGCTTGAAGATGCCCCGGCCGTACTCGAGCAGGATGCGGTTCGTCGCGTCGTCGCATTTCGCATGATCGAGGTACACCCGGCCGTTCTGGATGGGGAAGGTGTAATCGCCGGTTGGTGAGGTCGGACGATGCCAGGTGTGCACGTCGCCTCCGGCCGCGGCGGAGGCGTTCTTGCGGTTCTGCTCGACCAGCTCCTTGAACCTCCGGGCGCAGAACTGCGGGCTGTCGTCCTTACGGTAACCCTCCACCGGGGCGGGCAGGTGGCGGCAGTAGTCGTTGAGGATCTGCACGGCGCGGTCCTCGCTGTTGCCGCCGAGGCGGATGACGGCGGGCACGTGCAGTTGCATCTCGTGGAAGGCCTTGGCCAGGCCGTACGCGCTGTGGTACTGCTCCTGGCTGGCCACGCCGGAGCCGCTGCCGAAATACCCGACGATGTTGGGCTGGTGCAGAATGATCA
>JBECKQ010000066.1:0-8980 GCA_040235375.1 Phycisphaerae bacterium
GGACGGCGGTCACCAGTTTCAGGAAGGCGATTTCACCTTCACCGACGATGACGTGATCGAACGCGGGGAACTCCTGCAAGGTGCGTACGGGCAGGAAGCTGCCATGGAAGCCGCCGAGGACGATGAGCGTGTCCGGGCGGTGAGCTTTCACCGCGGCGGCGATCTTGTGGGCGGTGACGATCATGTGCGTCATCGCGGTGAGGCCGAGGATGCGCGGGCGGGCGCCGAGGATGGCGTCGATCGTCTGCTGCACGGTGAGGCGGGCGAGCTTACCGTCGATGACCTTGACGGGGATGCCATGCGTTTGCAGGTAGCCGGCGACGTATCCCAGGCCGATGTGCGGGTAGTTGGGCGTATCGTAACACTCGCGGGGCACCTCGGCGGGCGGGTTCACGAGCAGGGTGGATTCGCTCATTTCCGGCATCTCGATTCGGACGGCGGTGCGCGGGCAGACATCCATGTTCGTGGGCTTTGACCCTCCCCCTGCCCCTCCCTTGAAGGTTGGGGGGTTCCTTGTCGGTTTTATCGGAGCTTTTCGGCAGCCAGTGGAGCGCGGGGGCGTGATCGTTGCGGTGGAATCGAGGGGGATTCTCCGGGTGCCGATAACGCCGGTAGGGAGTCTGCGAGCGACACGGTCTGTATGCGCGCAATTACGCCGGACCGTGGATGTCCCGGCGAGGGCGAACATCTGTGTTCGTGGGTTCTGACCCTCCCCCGGCCTCTCCCTTGACGGGAGGGGGTTTGCGGAGGCTTGTCGCGTGACGATGAACATGTCGCAAAAGCAAAGCGGTGGCTTTCTGCGTCGGGCGGAGGATTCCGCGATTTCTGCGTTGGCGCGCAGCGGCTTTCTGAAGCTGCATTTTCAGCGGCAACGCGGTCTGCGAATCATCTGCTATCACGGCGTGTGCGCGGACGAGCAAATCGATGAGCCGTGGGTTCCCTCGTACTTCGTGAGCGCGAGCGCGCTCGCCGAGCAGTTGGCGTTGATGGAACGGTTTGGCCGGATTGTGTTTCTGCCGGATGTCGTGCAGTTGTTTGATACGGCGGCGGACGCGCCGGAAAGCTGCTTTGCCGTCACGTTTGACGACGTGGCCGCGTGCACGTTCACGCACGCGCGGGACATACTCGCGGAGCACGGCGTGCAAGCGAGTTTTTTCATATCCACGGGGCAGGCCTACAGCGGC
Source organism: Phycisphaerae bacterium (assembly GCA_040235375.1). Lineage (GTDB taxonomy): Bacteria > Planctomycetota > Phycisphaerae > UBA1845 > UBA1845 > JBECKQ01. Next base: position 1,185 of record JBECKQ010000066.1, read on the forward strand.
AGGCTGTTCGACGCCGACGTGCTGCACCTGGCGCGGATGCACAGGGAGGAGCTAGCAGCCGCCAACGAGCCGGCGCTGGCCGAGCTGCTGGCGAGTCTGAACGCGCACAAGCGCTGGTCGGTCGAGCGCTTGCGGCCGGTACTGGCCGGCGTGGAGGAGCAGTTGCGGCGCACGCTCGATTCGCAGATTGTCGCGACGCTGCGGCCCATGAGCTGGACGGAGGTCCGCGAACTGGCGGACGAAGGCCACGACATCGGCGCCCACACGACGGATCATGCGATCCTGGGGAGTGAGCGGCGGGCGAACCGGCACAGCCAGATTCGCCGGAGCATCGCCGAGGTGGCCGTCAACGTGGGCCACCGGCCGGCCGGTTTCGCGTATCCCAACGGCGGCCCGGGCGACTACGACGCGGACGACGCCGCGATGCTGCGTCAATGCGGTATTCGGTACGCGCTGTCCACGCGGCCGGGGTTCTGCCGGCCGGGCAGCCAGATGTTCGATCTGCCTCGGATCGGTATCGGCCGGGGGCACACGATCGATCGGTTCGCGCTCGATATCAGCGGCCTGATGGACGGGCGGCGCCGGCGGCAATTCGGCTGGTGATAGCCATTTCGCGCGATCACGTCACCAGATGACCATGAGCGGTCATGCGCCCCATTCAGAGCCGCGACCGCGAGGGAGCGGACCCAACGTCAAGTCCACAATTGCCGGCAACCATTGGAGCCCTCTGCACCAGTGGAGGGCGGGGATCTGCCGTCAGCACCGCAATCGCAGACATCCGCTTTCTTACGGTCGTGGGTTTGATTGAGGTAGCGGCCCCGCGTGGCGGCGCAGGATTACGGCCGCCTGGCCAGGCCGTCGCTGAGGTCCTTCCTTCGATCGATCGGGGGCTCGACGTGGTAGAGATAGCCCTTCGGTGACATCCAGTCGGGCTGCTGGAGGACGCCATTGAAAACGAGACGGACGGCGAGATCGGCCGGCCATTTCGGCGCGGGGTCCTGCGTGAAGATGTAGTCGATCGCGTTGGCGCGGAGGTTGTCGTTCGACAGCGGCGCGCCGTCGGTCAGCAGTCTCCAGCGCTGCCAGCATATCACCACGTTCTGCATTCGCCGGCCCATCAGGGGAAAGCAATCGGGATCGTCGGCGAGATTGAGTATGCGCGTGCCGGGGGGAAGATCCTCGACCAGCGGAGGAATCTGGTATTGCCCAGTGCGCGTCCAGACGCCGTCGCGAATGCGACCGAGCAGTGCGTGGGCGGGATAGAAAGCGGCGACGATCGCGGTGACGCCGAGCGAACAGGTGGCGAGCGTCCAGGTGCGCCGTGGCGCGGCGGCGACCAGGCGATCGATCGTGACGGCCGCCACGGCCGGTCCCAGCAGCACGAGCGGCAGCACGTAACGCAGGTGCTCCATAAGGACGGTGAGCACAAGCGGGATGGCGCTGAAGGCCATCAGCGTGAAGCATGCTCGCCATGCTGCGGTTGGCGTGCGCGGGCGGCGCAATAGCGCGAGCAGGGCGGCGACGAGCCCGATGGGCACGAAGACGGCATAGGCGGCGCCGAGGCCGTGGCCGACGCCGTAGTGGTAGCCGCCGCCGTGCTTCGGTTCAAACCACGGGTAGGCCCACCAGAATTCGATGCGGTGCAGCCAGGAGCGATAGGGCCAGACGTACGGGCCGTTCGCGATTCCGCTGAACAGCTCGATGCCGTGGATTTTCACCGGCAGGGGGTATAGAGGATTGCCGGTCGCAACGGTGGCGCGCAGGAACCAGAAGCCGGAGGTCAGCAAACAGGCGACGCCGAAGATGGCCAGGCTGCGGACGTATCGGCGGTGGGCGTTCGGGAGCGGCATTGGCCGGAGGCGCTCTGCAAGCAGTACAGCGGCGAAGAGCCAGAGGACGAGCAGGAGAAAAGTCGTCTTGCTGCCGAGGGCGATGCCGGCGGCCAAACCGGCAATGAACAGCATCACGCGGCGGCGCCGCGGATCGTGGATGCGCGATACCCACACCAGCGCCAGCAGCGACGACAGCCAGAACTGTGCGGCGTAGAGATCGACATATGAAGACACGCTTTGAAACACGACGAGAGGAATACTCAACGCTGTCGCGGCGGCGACCGATGACGCGATGCGACTGACGCCGAGCGCGCGGGCCAAAGCGTAGATGAGGAGGCCGCAGAACAGGGCGCAGGGCAGGTGGGCGAGGTCGAAGAGACGCTGGAGGCCGGCGTGGGCGAGCAGGAGGACGGCCATCATGGCGTTCTCCGGCAGCGTCTGGTCGAGCAGGCCGGGCACGAGATCGAGCGTGCCGGACTGCATCCAGCGCCCGACGGTTCGCAGGTGATACCACAGGGAGTCGAAGCCGGCCGGATAGCGCGTGGCGGCATCAATGAGGAAGACCAGGTACATGCCGCCGAGTATCAGCAGCGGCGCGCGCCAGATGCGCGGCGACGATTGTGATGGTTGAGCGGCGCATGCGGCAGGTTCGTCTGCCGCGGGCGGGAGCTTGTTGACGAGCAACCACACGATCGTGACATAGGCGGCGTAGACGGCGACGATGGCCAACGGTACGACGACCGGCCGGTGAGTGAGCAGGGCGACAGTGCCGGGGCAGTGGATCGAGAGAACCAGCCCTGCTGAAGGCAGCACCGCGCCGAGCGCGAGCGCGCAGACGCGATCATCGACGCCAGATCGCCGGACGGCGGTAATGCCGAGGCGATACGCGACGAGCCACAGCAGAGCGACGGCAAGCAGGCTGAGCAAGGCGAGATTCACGTTAGCCTCCGCCGCCGGGTCAAAGGAGATACGTTCGGCACAGCCGGACCATTTCTTCGAAGAACGTGCCGACGGCCTGGGAGCACAACAGGTACGCGACGAGGCTCAGTGCGGCCAGCAGAAGCAGCAGGCGGTCGAGGGCGCAGATTTTGCCGGTTTGCGTCGACATCGGTTCTCCGGTGATTCCGCCGCCGCGCCCAAGCGGCGCGCAGCGTGTTTCTCCCGTGGTTATCGGCCGGCAGGAGATTCGCCTCGACATTACGAGGGCGCGTTGCGCTGCCGTGTCGGTCAGGCAGGCTTGTCGGCGAGGGCGATGAGGGCGGCGCCGCCCCAGGTGTTGCGCGAGCCGGCCAGGCGGTATTCGAGCCTGGCGGTGCGGTAGAGAAGCTCGTTCAGGAGACGCGGCGGAGGAGCGAGCAGACGGCGCAGCGTCGTGGCATCGGGATCGTGCGGGGCTTGGCGGCGTTGCAGGCGGCGGACGAGGAACTGCATCGGCCAGAGGAGGAAGTTGTAGTAGCCTGCCAGGCGGACGCGGTAGCCGGCAGCTTCGAGTGCGGCGACAAGCTGCGGCCGCGTGTAGCGGCGCTTGTGGCCGAAGACCACGTCGTACGGCGACCAGAGGCGCATGTCGGCCGGGACGGTTACGATGAGTGTGCCGCCGGGGACGAGCGCCTTGCGGCAGGCGCGCAGAAGAGCCACGTCCTTGTCGACGTGTTCAATGACATCGAACAGCCCGGCGGCGTGGAACGATTCGTCGAACGGCATGTTGTGGGCGTCGCCGCAGATCTGCATTGCGCGGCACCGGCGGGCAGCGAGTTGCAGTCCTGCGACGTGCATGTCCATGCCCACCACGTCAAAGCCCGCCGCTTGCAGGCGAACGGCCACGATGCCGGCTCCCGTGCCGACGTCGAGAAACCACCGTCGCGCACCGGTCAGCCCCTGGCGCTCCAGCAGCGCTGCGATCAGTTCATTGCGCGCCCGCAACCAGAAGTGTGACGGATCGAGGGCCGCCAGTTCCGCGCTTGCGGCCGTCGTAAAATCGTTCTCCGCGGCATGGTTGGCCAGCACGAGGACGCCATCACGGTAGGGATAGCCGGTGCCGCAGTGATCGCACTGCGCGAAGGGGCCGCCTTTGTCTTCGTACCAGTTCAGCGCGGCGCCACAGCCGACGGGGCAAGCAATCGGCGGAGTGGGCCGCGGCGGACTGTGGGCGATCGATGCCGTTCGGGCGGAGTTCTGCGGTCGTTCGATGGTTCGGAGTGCGGACTTCACGGCTATTTCCGTGGGGAGCATTGGAAGCAGCAGCGGATCGGAGTCATGCGTGACGGGATGTAACACGCCTGCTCGACGCGGAAGTATCGTGACAGGAGCTGTTGCATCTCGCGCGGCCGCCAGACGTGCAGGTGGTACACGTCGCCACCCCACGACACGCGTCGGAACGACGGCAGCAGCGACAGGCCGCTATAGCGGATCAGCGTCTTGCAGCGATTCACGAAGCGATCGTTGGGAAACGTGATGACGGCGCGGCCGCCGTCGCCCAAGAGCAGCCGCGCCTGTTCGAGAACCTGCTCGGGGTCCACGACATGTTCGAGCACCTCGGTGCAGATCACCACGTCGAACGGCCGCTCGGGCAGGTCGAGCTCGCCGAGCTGGCCTTTCAGGAGCTGCACCCGGTAGCCCGCCAGGTTGCGGGCGGCTTTCTGCAGCATTTCGCCGGAGACGTCGACACCGGTCAGATCACAGTCGGGAAAGTTCCGCAGGACGTGCCCACCACCGCAGCCCACTTCGAGCACGCGATGGCCCGGCTTCGCACCGGCCATCCGGCGAATGCTGGCCAGGCGGCGGCGCTCGATCCAGCGGATGAGGAAGTTGGACCGGGCGTAGTACGCATCGATGTCGTTCTCGCGGGCGAACGTGTCGTTCCACGCTTCAACGTCGGCGATGGCGGTCGTGTCTGTGATAGTCATCGATCACCTTGCCGGGTCGACGGCTTCGACGGCAGGAAGACCGCTCTCCGGTGCAGGTCGTGCGGGCGAGGCGATGCTGCATTCCAGCCGGAACTTCAGCAGCTCCCAGACAATGCGGGCGGAGACGAAAACCGGGAACATTCCGAGGAAGGACCGTCCGTAGTGGCGTGCCTCGAAGACGGTGTCCACTTCGCCGATTCTGTAGCCGCGCATCGCGGCGGACGCGCCGACGAGCGCCTGAAAGTAGCGATATCGATATCGATGGTACAGGATGCGTGCCAGAACGCTTCGGCGGCAGAGCAGGAAGCCCGACTTGTTGTCGCGCAGCCGTGTTCTGAACAGGAGATTCAACAGCAGGTTGAGGCCGCGCGTGAAGAAGTACATGCGGCCGCCGCCGGCGACGGAATGGCGGATGGCCTGCACCACGTCATGTTCGCCGCGGGTGAACGTCGCGTGGAGGCTGGCGATGTCCTCGGGGCGATTTTGCAGGTCGGCGTCGATCAGGCACACGAGCTCGCCGCGAGCGTGGGCCAGGCCGGTGCGCCAGGCCGCCTCCATGCCGTGGTTTTCTTCGTGGCGGATGGGTCGGACGCGGGCGTCGCGCGCGGAGCAATCCGTCATCCGTTGCCACGTCGCGTCACTGCTGCCATCGTCCACGAGCACCAACTCGCCGGCGATGCCCATTTCCTCGAGCGTCGCGAGCGTGCGCCTGGCGAGATGTTCGACGTTGCCTTCCTCGTTAAAGCAAGGCGCGATTATTGAAAGCGCAACAGTGCCTGCGGAGGGATCGGCATTTGACGCGGCCGGACATTGACTCAAGATGCGATTCCTGTCTGGATCAGTTCGTCCGTATGGTGAACGGCCGGCGCGGCTGCGCCGCACGTCGAGGCGATGCCGAGCAGGCTCTTCATGCACTCGGCGGTCATGAGCGTGTTCCAGTAGCGGCGATCGAAGCTGTGGCGGCCCTGCATCCACAGGTTCACCGGCGTCGGCAGTCCATGCTTGACCTTTCGTTCGAGGACGAGCGCGTCTTTTGGCAGGAACCGGCGGGCCGCTTCGTGCACGATCCACTTGCCCGTTCCTTCGCGATAGCGCAGCGAGTCGTCGAGCGAGAACGCGAATTCCACGATGCGGTAGTCGAGGTACGGGCAGCGGTTCTCCAGGCCGTGGGCCATGCACATGCGGTCGCCCATCTGCAGCAGCGGCTGCAGGAAGACGCGCGACTCGGTGTAGGCGATGTTCTCTTCCATCGAACGATGGGCCGACCAGCAATCGGCGAGGAACATCTTCATGGCGGCGGCGCCGGCGAGGCCGGAGCGCGAGGCCATGCGGCAGAAGCGATCGAGGTCGCTGCCGTGGTAGCGGCCCAGCATCGCGCTGTAGCGTTTCGCCTTCATGTCGCTCGGGTCGGTGCGCTCGCCCAGGAGAAATTCGTTGCGGGCGTAGCCGGCGAAGAGCTCGTCGGCGCCTTCGCCGGTCAGCACGACCTTGTAGCCCGCCTCGTGACAGGCCGCGGCGAGGGCATAGAGCGGGAAGACGCTGAACGAGCCCGTGGGCATCTCCAGGTGCCGGGCCATCGCGGGCAGGTCGGCGAGGAAGGCGTCGCGCGTCGGCCGGACGAGATGCACCTTGATCTCGAGCCGCTGGGCGAGGTCGCGGACGTAGCGCTCCTCGTCGATCATCCCGCGGAATTCGTCGAACTGGCAGGTGAACGCTTCGGCCACGCCGGAGAGCCTGGCGATGATCGACGAATCGAGCCCGCCGGAGAGAAACAGGCTCACGGGCACGTCCGAGCGCAGCCGCAGGCGGACGGAGTCTTCGAGCAGCTCGATGAAACGATCGACGGCCCTGCGCGGGTCGGCGATCTTGCGGTCGACCTGGTGCTCGATGTCCCACCACAGGCGCTTGCCGCACGTGCCGCGGGCCGGATCGTAGACAAGATACTCGCCGGGGCGCAGGGAGAAGATGTTGCGGTAGAGCGTGTATTCGTTGAAGCAGAATTCGAAGAGGTCGAAGACATCCTGGCCGACGAACTCGAGGTCGGAGAAGGTCTTGATTTCCGAGGCGAACTCGAAGCTGCCCGGGCGGCAGCGATAGAAGAGCGGTTTCTGGCCCATGCGGTCGCGGGCACAGAAGAACCGCCGGCCGTCCCAGATGGCGAGGGCGAACATGCCGTTGAAGCGGTTGAGGCATTCCGGGCCCCAGTGGAGGTAGGCAGCCAGTGCGACTTCCGTGTCGGTGCGCGTCGTGAAGTTCCAGCCGAGCTGTTCGAGTTCGCTGCGCAACTCCGGATGGTTGTAGATCTCGCCGTTGAAGAGGATCGTGGCGTCGTCGATACGGACGGGCAGGTCGATGTCGTTTCGATCGACGACGTTGAGGCGCGTCTGGCCGAGCGTGATCGTGCCGAGGCCGGGGGCCTCCGCGGTCGCGAGGCTCGACTGGTCCGGCCCGCGGTGCCGCAGCCGTTCGAGATGAGCGGGGCTGAAGTCAGTGTTGATACCGCCGAGGATGCCGCACATCACTCCACCTTCGTCGCCCGGCAACTGATGCCTGCTTCCTGCACGTCCCAGGATTCAATGAGCCAGCCATGGGCGAACCACCGGGCGAACTCGGCGGGATCGAAACGATGGCACTGCTCCGGGTGGTACCAGTCGAAGTTGATGAGATTGTTTGTGTGAAAGTCGAACTCGTCGTTCCAGAAGCACTTGAAGAGGTTCCAGTGGAAGAACCTTTGCAGATCGTAGCTGCCTTTCTTGATGCCGAGCAGGGGAATGTCGCGCTCGATGTCGAGCATGATGTCCAGCTCGGCGAGCTTCTTGCCGAGGGCGGTGATCGCCTCGCAGATCTTCAGCGCCTCATCGGCCGGCAGATCGCGGATGCGGTCGCGGACGTAGTCGTCGGTGAACTCGCGGATGACGGCCTTCTTTCTGTAGACGTAGCAGCAGATTTGCCCGCCGGGCTTGAGCTTGCGCCGCAGGTTCTGGAAGGTGTCGTGCGGGTCGGGCGTGTGGTGAATGACCTGGTCGCAGTTGATGAAGTCGAAGAATCCGTCGGCGAA
>JBECKQ010000077.1:0-3108 GCA_040235375.1 Phycisphaerae bacterium
CCGCCAGATCCGTGAAACGAATCTGCTCGTCGCGAATTGCCTTGGCGAGAACGGCGCGAAGTGCGTCATCGGGCATCAGCAGCACGCTGGCGAACTTGTTCGCCCACTTCTCCTCTTGCTGGTTCCAGCCTGACACGTCGTCGCCGGTGTCGGAGCCGGACGAACGCCAGGTCAGGACATGATAAAGCTCGTGCGCAAGGTCGAAGTTGCGCCGCCACCGGACTGATTTGCTGTTGAGCAGGATGGCGGGACCGAACGTCGGGCTGACCGTGCAGGCCGCGGCGCCGGTGGGCTCGAACGGCAGGTGGAAGATCTTCAGGCCGCAGACTTCCTCGAGCACGCGGAGCAGCGCCTGACCCGGGCGGTCGCCGAGCTGAAGCTCGCTGCGGATTCGGTGGGCAAAGGACTGCGCGGCATCGTAACCCGCCCGGCTCTCGTCCGCGGGCTCACACAGTCGAAGCGGCCGGCGGTCGTCGCAAAGTTGCTCGAGGACGTGGTACTGCTCGGCGAGTTGGCGGAATTCGGCGCCGACCTCCGCGGCCGTCTGCGGCTCCGGCTGCTCGCGCCAGCGGACGACCTCGCGGGCAATCTCGCCCTCCCCAACAAGGAAGGCGATAGGCCGGCGGTACACCCGCGCCAAGGCGTGCAGTTGGCTGAGCCTGGGCTCCCGTTTGCCGTTCTCGAATTCAGAAAGTGAGGACTCCCCGACGCCCGATCGCTCGGCGACCTGCTTGAGCGTCAGGCCGGAGTGCTCCCTTGCGTATTTAAGTCTTTCTCCGACAGTCACTTACGATCATCCATGCGCCACGACTAGAGTGCAGCATCAGAACAATTATGGCGGAAAGAAGCAGGAAATTCCAGAGTAATTTCCATAATCCAGAAGTCGTCCTTGACTCCGGCCCCTGGACCAGAAACAGTATCGGCGAACGCCCCCACTAGATCTCGTGGATCGGCGGGGGTCGTCTACAAGGATCGCTGCTCCAGACTAAGACTGCTGATGGAGCCCCGGGATGGGCAGAGAGTCAGACGAAACCGCCTACGGCCAAGCGAACGGAACGCGGCCAAACAAGCGTACCGTCATGTGCATTTACTGCTCGACGGCGATGGATCCGGCAAAGGGCCAAGGCGACCACATCATACCGTCCCAGTTGGGGGAGTTTCGCTACGACCGGCGCTTCCGTCGCATTTGCCCGGCCTGCAACAACCGTATCGGTCGGGCGGAGCAGCATTTCCTCCAGTGCGGACCGGAGGCCTTGTTCCGCCAGATTGTGGCCCCAGCCCTGAAACGCCGACCGAAGAACCGCGCCTCGATCGGTCGAAGTGCGCACGGAGCACCACCGCCAAAAGCCCTTATCGAAACACACGGTCACACCCAGATCGTTCATCCCATCGAGGGCACCGCTAACGACGTTGAACCGATTGATCAACTGGTGATCCGGAATAGGGCAGGCAGTGACCAGCACATCCGCCTGCACCGCGGCATGCGTCCCGACCAGTTACGGCAGAAGGCTGACGCTGCGGGTATCCAAGATGCGCAAGCAGTTTGGCTAGACTGCGCGGATGCGAACTGGGAACATTTCCGATCGCTGGTCGGCGAAGTCTGGCCCCAGTGCAACCTAGTCGCTCTACCGGCCACGGAGATTGGTACGCACAGAGTGAAGGGGGGAATGCTGTTCACTGTAACTGATGCCTATTTTCGCGTCATCGCGAAAATCGCGTTCCACTACTACCTCGTCCACAATCGCCGCAACATGCGGGGCGACGAGCCCAAATTCGAGGGCTTGCGGCGGTTCATCCTGGAGGAGAAGGGCGATCCTGCCAACTTCGTCACAGCGGGGGGCTCTAGAATGGCAGTCTCGTTCGGCGTGCTCTCCACGGGCGCAGCGCTCCTGCCGAGTCAATGGTGCCATACACTCGGAGCAATCGACGAACCGGCTGCGATTGTCGGATACGTGCGCCTTTTTGCAGGCCCCATGTGCGCGGGGCAGCCATACGAAGTACGACTCGCGCAATCTGATCATCGGATTAGCCTGCCACAGCCAGCTTTCGGCCATGTGTACCGATATGCCAGGGATCAAGCCACGAAGGGATATACAGGCGACGTCTCTTCGGCAACCATCATACGCCGCCAATGAACACCCGAACAACTGGGCGGAAATGGCTGGGGATGAAAGAAAGTGCGCGGGAGGCGCTGGAGCATGCTGCCCAACGAAGGGAGGCCCTTTTCATGTCCAGACACACGACTCAGCGACGTGACGCGCTCCGCCGTCAGATTGACGACGCGTTTGCTGATGCAACGTATCCGGGAGACGAGGGCCTGATCCCCGAAACATCGTTATGCAATCCGGAGAGCCAGGAGCTCCGCGATCTTGTTATGGGCAGACACTGGCGCGAGCTTACGCTGGACTACATTGATTCGCGGCGAATCAACGACACGGTCGCCGTGCTGCTGTCCGACGAGGGGTTCCGATACTACCTTCCGGCATACATGCTCGCGATACTGGAGGACCGCGAGACCGCTGACGTAATGGTCGACTCGGTCATTTATCGACTGATTGGCCCTTTCGAGATGCCCAGCCCGGAGCGCGACGCCTGGCTCGAATGGACCGGGCAACTGGGCGATGAACAACAACGTGCGGTCACGGCCTTCCTCGAATTCGAAAGAGACGTGCATCGCGAAGACTACCCCTTCGACGAGCCGGAAAGGGCGCTCCACAGTTATTGGCGCGACGGTCTCCAGAAACCCCAGACTCCCGACGACGTCTGACAATACAGTTCGGCCGCCAATCCGAGGAACAGGGTGGAGGAGTCGCGTGATGTTCATCTCTCCAACGTCCGGTCGGCTGTATAACCTCGGTCAGGTCTGTGCCCTCGACGGTATCGTCTTTCCTCCGCCCCTGCCGGGGCGGGTCTGTGTTGTTGCGGGTTACCACGGGTTCCGTCCGGCTGGCGATCGGACTACACCCGTGGCAACATTCCTGCGCCCCTCCGGGGCGTTTCGCCCTCCGCGGCACTGCGCGTGCGGTACGTCGATTGGCAACGGTGCGCGACTGCGCCAGACAGTGCGGAAGGTCAGGCCGGAGGATACTGTCCTCCAAGCATCGTGCC
>JBECKQ010000122.1:0-5728 GCA_040235375.1 Phycisphaerae bacterium
TCGCATTGCCGCCAGCCTGGACCCGGTTGTCCGGACGAATCGCTGGCGATCACGGTCCCTGGTCAAAGCGAGGGGACGAGTCAATGTTTGTCCGGCTCCTCACCCTTCTCGAGTGATTGTGACGCGACGGCGCACGGGGCCGACGCCACCGACTACTTGCACGTTCCGTTCGGCTTGCACGCGTTCGAACAACAGTCGCTGTCCACTGTGCACGGTTCACCCTTCGTGCTGCAGGCGCACGAAGGATCGCCGGCACAATCACTCGTGTCATCGCAATCGACGAGACCGTCGCAGTCGTTATCGATGCCGTCCGTACAATCCGTCTCGCTCGTCGGCGGCGTACCGCAATCCACCGGGCAGTTGCACTCGTCCTCGCCGGGATCGCAAGCACCATCCCCGCAGACCGGCGGCGGCAATGGCGCGATCGGTATGGCCACCCAGCCCGAACCGCAGTTCCAGCCGAGGCTGTTGATCGCGTCAGTGTTCAGGTCCGAGCGTTTGCCCGGATTGACCAACACACGACGCGTTGAGCAGGTCACGACGAAACTACTCGAAGACGATTGTGAGCATATTCGAACACTCCGAACCACCCGGCTCACAGACCCAGTACGTGAATGAGCCTGTCGTGTCCCTCCCTAGGTTGTCGCGATAGAGGCCGTCGTTTGTCGTGGTATCGATCAGGACACCGTTGCGCCACAACTCGACGTCGGCTGATACGGCGCCGCTCCACGTCAGATCGACCACCGACTTCCCTCCCAGGATGAACCCGACGCCCTCGAGCACGATCCCCGGGCTTTCCAGCGTCGTCGCCGACGCCTCGTCTGAGTACGACGATGCTCCGGAGCCGTTGAATGCCCGCACGCGGTAGTAATACGTCGTGTCTGGCGTGAGCCCGGTATCGGGGTACGTCGTGACATCCGCGCCGACCGTGTCGACCCATTCCCAGGGCGAGCCGTCCGACCAGCGTTCGACCTCAAACCCGTATTCGTCGTCCGAGTTGTCGGTCCAGGTCAGGTCAATCTGCGAGTTCGACATCGCCGTGGCCGCCAGGCCAGATGGCGGTAAGGGCGGATCCCCGGGCATCGTCTCGGAGCGGATGAACATGTGATCGATATAGACGCTGTCCATGACGCGGTTGCCCGGCGTACGGTCCGTGTCCACCACGCGAATGTAGACCGTACCGTGCGTCGCCGGTGGCAGCGGTGCCGACTGAAAGCCGCCGTCAGCACTGGTATCCATGAGTGTGAGCAACTCGACGTAATCTACGTCATTCGTGGAGTACGCGAAGCTGAAGTCGTCACCGTCCGTTGACTCGTCGTGGTAAGCGTTCAGGGAGAAGGTAACCGCGGTGCCGCCGGTCACGTGGAACGTCCACTTGTGCTCCAGGTAGCTGTACCGGTTGCTCGGCTTGCCGCCCGAGTCGCGCTCGGTAATCACCTCATAGACACCGTCATCGACCCAGGTATCCATGTACGCGCCGGTGACGGTGCCTTCGACGAGAATCTCGCCGCCGGCCACATCATCGACTATGTCGCCTCCCACTTTCAGTGTCACGGCGCGGGTCGTGTCGCCAATGTGGTTGGTCACATTCGTGAACTGCACTGTGTCCACATAGCTGCCATCGGGCAGTGGATCGGCGTTGGAATTGATCGATACCGTCACCACCGCCGAGGCGCCCGCGTCAAGATATCCGGAGCCGTTCGCAATCGTCAGCCAGGATGCGCTCGCCGAAACGCCATAGTCGATGCCGGTTTCCTCCTGGTTCTCCACCGTGTAGTCCACGCTTGCCGGCGCGAACGGCCCGCCGCCGAGCCCCTCCGACGCGAAGTCGGTCAACGGGGTCACGCGCATACTCATCGGCGTGCCCAGCAGAGAAACGCTCGGGTCGCCAAACAGATTCAGCGCGTACGCGCTCCAGCGCATACACGCCTCGTTGATCCGGTAGATATTGTCTTCCTTCGAATCGTGATTTGCGCGCCCTAGCTCCGGCCGATCCTCGCCAAACACCGCGTCCCAGAACTCGCGGTTGAAGCGCTGCGACACGCCGTCCGTCGTGTTATACTCGCCCCACCCGTAGCGCGCGTTCATGATCACGGCAAACGCGCCTCGGTCGGTCTTCACGTTCATCGTCTCCGCCCAGCAGTCGGCGTTGTCGAAGTGCCCGGCAAGGCAGGTCTGGGAATAGACGAAGCAGAGGTTCGCATTCGTCAGGTCGTTGAGAATGTCACTATTGTAAAGCTTCATCGCATAGCCGACATTGCCGTGACCAAGATGGTTGAGGAAGTGCACGCCCGCGTCGATGCGCGCGACCAGGTCGGATTGGCTCCAACTCATGTCACGCTCGAACAGTTCGTCCACCGTATATTCCGATGACGGGATCCCCACCGTCGTGTAGCCATGGTTGCCGCACCCGTCGATCAGCTCCTCCAGCGTGTTAGCGCCGTACTCGGAATCACCGCCGAACCCAAGATACTCACCGACGAGGAGGACCTTGTCCGGCTGTTTATGTCCGCCATTGAGGTACCAGAGGGTCTTGTCGACGAAACGACCGATCTCGGTGATGTCGCTGCCACAGGCGCGGCCCACGTAGACTTCGGCGACCAGATCGACGTCGCCGCCGCCCGGCCCGTCCGTCGGCTCGCCCCAGTAACTGTCGCCGTCGTAGTTCCAGGTCCCATCGAGGCAACCGAAGTAGATGTCACCCGGCATGGCCGTCTCGATATAACCGCCCCACCCGGCCTCCACATACAGGTCCTTCGCAGGAATGATGTCGTCATCCCCACCGATGATCACGTAGCTGATCCCGTCGCTGGTGTAACAACTGGTGATGTACGCGCGGAGGTCATCGGGGTCAGTGCTGCCGATGTCCGCCGTCGTGTGAATCTGCGTCAGCAGCCCGTGGCTGTCGTGATAGTCCTTCAGCGGCTGAAACGTGCTCGCGAACGTGGGAGTCGTGATGATCAGCAGGTCGTAGCCGCCCTCGCCCCGCGGCGCCGGGTAGGTGCTGACGGCCGCCGGGTTGTCAACGCGCGTCGCGATCTCCTGCGCATCTGATGCCAATCCGCGAAACAGCGGAGACGACCGCCCCGTCGACTTGCATTCAACCACCACTGTCAGGTTCGGGTAATACGAAAGCTCTCCCGTCGCCGGTACGTACTCCACTGGATTCAGCTTCAGGATCAGGATCTGGTAGCCCCGAAACCCGAACGTGCCGACCTCTTCGAACACCGTAGCCGGAACCGGAACCGCCGCCGCGTAGATCGCCGGATTCGGCGTGGGCGCCGCGCTGGATCCGGCCTCGCCTTGCAGCGGCATCGGTGGTGCCACCGGCTCGATCAGGTAGCCGCTGCCGAGCGACACCTTCTCTCCCCGCACCTCGATGTTCGTCGCGTCCATACCGTAGAGAATCAGAACTCGCGCGCCCCAGGCCGGCAGCGACGGCGCGCCGACCTCCCCGCCGTTCGAGCAATCCGGCATGACGATGCGCTGGTATTCGACTCCCTCGATCTTGACCGGCGTGAGCTCCGGCCGGTCGAAGCCGTACTCCAGCACCGATTGCTCCCCCGCGACGAGGGTTGCTGGCAGCGCCAGAACAACCGCCACAAACACCATCAGGCTTCGAGGGCCATAATCCTTCCGCCTCCAGACCATTGGTAAACACTGCCTTCTCGCACTCCTTCGAGCAGAGCCGAGCGAAGACTCCCCCACGACAGCTTGCCCGCAGAACATACGATGAATCATCACTCCAGCCCGGACGTGTGGATGCGCCCGGTCTGAGTCCCGCTTTGTTTGGCAGCCTGATAACATGATTCTTACATCCTTATGGGTCTTGACTTCCGGTTTGCGGTATAATGAACGTGCCCTTGGCTCGGGCGCGCAAACCTGCCGCCCGGGCGAGGCCCGGCCGGTGAGTCTCTTCCGTAGCAGGTGGGCTCACCGGCCGCTTTTTCTTCTTCAAGCCATCGGCCTTCGGCCGTCAGCTACGCGCCGCCAGCCATTCGGTCGTCAATCCGCCACAGGTTCCTGTTCATCCGTCACCTTTTCATCTACGCCCAACGACTCGGCGGACTCGGGGTCGAAGCGCGGCGCCTGAAGGACATAGACATGCGTCTCGTAAGGCGCGAAGCTGGTGGTGAAGCGTCCTTCGTTGTGCGCGAGCGTTAGGGACTCGCCGAGCACTTCGATGGTCGGTTCCGTGTCCAAATGAATCTGAAAGATCGGATCAACCACGTCTTTAGTTGTATTGACAGCAACGATGTAGAGGCGGTCGTTTTCGGGCGATGCGAACGCGTTGACGTCGATGTACCCGACGTGATCGACCACCTCGACCGCGCCGCGTTTAGCGCCAGCCAGGATGGCCGGTGACAATTGCCTGAGTTCCCCGGCGAGACGCGCCGCTTCAAGGCGCAGATCGGAAAGCTGTGGATCGCCCAGGCCGATCACCTTCTGGTAACCCGCTTCCTCCCAGAGCCGCCGTTTGTAACCAGCGACAATGATCCCGCTTGCGCCGTGGTTGACAGCCAGATACGCCGAGGAACGTAATTGGGCGGGACTGGGCCTCAATCCCCAACCCGCGTGCGCCTGAATCACGACCCAGACCGGCTTACCGGCCGCTAGGCGCACG
This sequence comes from Phycisphaerae bacterium, assembly GCA_040235375.1. Lineage (GTDB taxonomy): Bacteria > Planctomycetota > Phycisphaerae > UBA1845 > UBA1845 > JBECKQ01. The sequence goes on from JBECKQ010000122.1 coordinate 4,625, forward strand.
GCTTCGTCTGTCCAGTAGGGAACCGCCAGAATCCGATCCCGCAGGTTCAGACCGCCCTGACAGAATCTGCTGCCCCAGTAAGGGTACGGTTCAATGCCGATGACGTCGCAATGTCGTGCGTACAGCGGCGCCTTGGGCCATTTGTGTTTCATCGGAGCGAAGCGCAGTTCCACGGGTTTATCTCTGGCCGCCGCGCGAATGTAGATTCGGGCGTTCTCTATCTCTGCTTCGGGCATGTTCGTCATAAGGGGGGCGGCGGGCAGGCGCCATGCTAGGGGAGCGAGATTGGCGCCCAGTTCTCGAATGCTGGTCTCCCATGCTGCCCAATCATGCGTCGGTCCCGGTCGAGCGATGGCCCGCAGTCCAAAACGGCGGGCCTCATCCAGGTAAGGCTTCGCTTGGTCGTGGTAGACGAGGGACACGCTGTTGAATCCCGCCTCTGCTACCTCCGCGAAGTCGTGGGGCTCGACCGAGCTGGCCGCAATGAGGAAAAACGGCTTGCCGTCCGCCTCGATAGCCGCTGGCGGTAGAGCTTTTCGCGCCGTCTCAAGGACGTAGACGTGCGTCTCGTAAGGCGCGAAGCTGGCGGTGAAGCGTCCTTCGTTGTGCGCGAGCATTAGGGACTCGCCGAGCACTTCGATGGTCGGCTCCGTGTCCAAGTGAATCTGAAAGATCGGATCGACCATGTCCTTAGTTGTATTGACAGCAACGATGTAGAGGCGGTCGTTTTCGGGCGATGCGAACGCGTTGACGTCGATGTACCCGACGTGATCGATTACCTCTACCGCGTCGCGCATCGCGCCAGCCAGGATGGCCGGTGACAATTGCCTGAGTTCCCCGGCGAGACGTGCCGCTTCGAGGCGCAGATCGGAAAGCTGTGGGTCGCCCAAGCCAATTACATTCTGGTCCTCCCACGGCCGCCGTTTGTAACCAGCGACAACGATCCCGCTTGCGCCGTGGTTGACAGCCAGAAACGCCGAGGAACGGAATTGAGCGGGAGTGGGTCTCAATCCCCAACCCGTGTGCGCCTGAATGTGGACCCAAACCGGCTTGCCTGCCGCCAGGCGCATGGTTTCGTCTGTCCAGTAGGGAACCGCCAGAATC
>JBECKQ010000182.1:0-12679 GCA_040235375.1 Phycisphaerae bacterium
GACGTGTTCGTGGCGGCAGCGGATGGAGATGGCGCGGTCAACCTGACGCCCGACGTCGACGCGTTCCTGGTCCCCGTGGCCTGGCGCTGAAGTGCGGCGGGCTGGCGACAATGCGCCTCAGTGTTGATGGTCCACGTCGGAGGTGGGACGGCGGTCCCCCTGGTATCCAACTCCGGCCATTTGTTCAGCAAGAATGTACGACCTACGCTGGCAGGGCTTCTGCAGGGCCGAATTGCTCCTCGCTGTATACCTACCGGGATTTGTGAACGAGACCCCTTGTTGCATCCGATGCATACATTTTAGCCTGTTGGAGATTGCTCATGCGACCCGCCTGTTCCCCATCGACCGTCAGCGTCGGATTTATCTGTCTGGCAGCTTTGTTCCTCGGTCAGCACGGCTGTGGCGGTTTTTCCGGACCATCGGATAATACGTGTGATCCGAACGGCCAATCTTGCGCCGATGGCCAGGTCTGCGAAGCCTTCATCGGTGGCGAGTCGCAGTGCGCGACCCCCGTGGTACTGAGGGGAGCGGTGATCGAACTGGTCAGCGGCGCGCCGATTGAAGGTGCCCTGGTGCAGGCGGTCGATGCCAACGGTACGGCGGTGGGCACTACCGGCCTTTCGGCGAGCGACGGGACCTTTTCTCTGTCCGTCCCCGCAGTTCGCGACGCCGAAGGCAATCCCGTCGACGGTGTCTACACCCTTCGTGTGCAGGCCGCTTATTATCAGGAGTTTCCCACCGCGATCCGACCGGCATTGCCGTTGGACGTGGCATCGGCAGAGCTTCAGGATGAGGGCTGGCTGATCGAAAGCGCGCTGACCACGATCGGCCTCATCAGAATCCCCGGCGATACGTCCGATCTCGGTTCGATCAGCGGTACCGTTCAGGCCGACGGCAATGCCGGGGCCTTGATCGTGGCATCCGACGGCGAGGAGGCCTTCACAAGCTTCAGCGACAGTCAAGGCGACTACGTTATTTTCAACGTCTCCCCGGGCACCTACACGGTGCAGGGATACGCGGCGGGCATGCAACTGGAGCCAGCGTATGCGACGCTTGAGGCGGGAGAAGATGTCTCCGACGTCCATTTGATGCAATCGAATCGGCCATTGAACACGATCTCGGGCAACGTGCAGATCGTCAACGCTCCCGGCGATGCGATTACAAGCGTGGTCCTGAGCGTGGAAAGCACATTTGACGAGTTCACTGGCCGTGGCAAAGTGCCTCCCGGCCTGCGGGTCTGGCCCGTGAGCGGTGCGTTCTCGATAAACGACATTCCAGACGGACGCTACGTTGTACTCGCCGCCTTCGAGAACGACGATTTGGTGCGCGATCCTGATCAGACGATCGGTGGTACGGCTGTCGTGCGTGTCGAACTGCCTGATCCCACGCTCGGCAACGAAGTGAACCTGCCCGAGGGTTTCAAGGTGACGGAGGCGCTGTCGGTCATCCGGCCGGGAGCCGACAGACCGGAATCACTGGCCAACTCCACGCCGACACTGGAGTGGGAGGACGATTCGAGCGAGGACGGCTATGAGCTGCGCGTCTTTGACGCTTTTGGCAACCTCATCTGGGAGGATGAACTCGGTCCGACCTCGGGCTCGGCCACGGTCGCACACGCGTATGCTGGTTCTTCGCTCCAGATGGGCATGTTCTATCAGTTCCGCGTTGTCTCCTTCCGTGAGCGCAGCGGAGTGCGGACAGCGATCAGCGCCACTGAAGATCTCAAGGGCGTCTTCCTTTACCTGCCGACGCAGGCATCGTCGGGCAGAACCAGCCAGCAGCCACAGTGATGCGCACTCCCGGGCCGTCGACGACGCCGGGCGGTCCTCCGGCACGGACTGCGGCAGGTGCTCAGTGTTCATCTCCTGGCGCACGTGGAACGCGAACTTCAGCCCCATCAGCACCACCCTCGACGGACAAGGACCTGGACCTGCGACTCTCGAGTCATGCAGGCGCCGTCGAGCAGTTCGCATAACGCTTTCGACAAGCGCGTCTGCGAGAAAAAGATCAAGCGAGTGAACATCAAAAGCCAACGGCGGAGCCGGTATACCGGCAAGTGGCGCCCGAGGCTCACTCGGGCGAATCGAGCAGTGACACCGCCAGCGTCGCCATTGCCTCGATGCCCGTCTGCAGACTGGGCTCCATGTCCGCCCTGTACTTGCTGGAGTGCAGCGAAGGCAGAGGGGCAGCGCCTGGTTTCAGGCTTGCCTCGTACACGTCACGTTTGACCGTACCGAGCGAGAACTGAAGCGCGGGCACCTTCAGATAGCGGGCATACTGGCCGAAGTCCTCGCCCCCCATTCCTGACGGCTGCTCCGTTACATTGTCATCGCCAAGGACGTGCCGGAAGACCTCGGCGGCCTGCCGCGTCAGCGCCGGATCGTTGTAGCAGGCCGGTGTGAAGTTATCCTCCACCACTATGTCCGGCGGCTTGGGGCACTGGAACGATCGGCAGACATCCCTCGTGATCCGCTCGATGCCGTCGAGCAACTGGTTGCGAACCTCATCGGTGTACGACCGGACGGTCAGCTGCATGTGTACCTCGTCGGGGATGATGTTGTGCTTCGATCCGCCGTGGATCGACCCCACTGTCACCACGGCAGGCTCAATCGGGTCGATCCGCCTGCTCACGAGCGTCTGGAGCTGCGTCACCACGTAGGCCGCGGCCACGATCGGATCGACGGTCGTGTTCGGCTTGGCGCCATGGCCTCCCCGACCGTGGATGGTGATATCGACCGAATCCACGTTGGCCGCCGCCCAGCCGGGGGTGTAGGCGATGTGCCCGGCAGGCCACCTGTGCGACACGTGCAGGGAAATGCAATAGTCCGGCCGGGCAAAGCGCTCGAACAGTCCATCGGCGATCATCGCCTTCGCCCCCACTCCGACTTCCTCGGCGGGCTGGGCCACCATCAGCAGCGAGCCGCGCCACTGATCGCGAATCGTGGCCAGCGCCTCGGCGGTGCCGATCAGGACGGTGCTGTGGATATCGTGCCCGCAGGCGTGCATGACACCTACAGCCTGGCCGTCCGATGTGGTCGCCGTCACTTTGCTCGCGTAGTCGAGGCCGGTCTCTTCCGCAATCGGCAGCGCATCCATGTCGCCGCGGACCATTACCGTCGGACCTTCGCCGTTTTTCAGCAAGCCGACGACGCCGTTTCCGCCGACACCGGTCGTCACCTCATACCCTGCCTTCTGGAGTTCTTCGGCGACCAGAGCTGCTGTCTCGACCTCGTGCTGCGACAGTTCCGGATGGGCGTGGAGGTGCTTGCACGTCATGAGCAGATCGGGGAGGTGAGCATCCACCCACTGTGCTATCGCCTGATGCTGGCCCTCGCGGTATGTGGCGACCCTGTCCTGGGCCGCAGCCACACTCGACAGAGTGAGCACCAGCACCGCCCCTCGTGTTATTGCTTGCTTCATCGATTGCATCCTCCGCTCGACTGTTCTTCGTCCCACGAAGACATCAGTAATCGTGACTGCCTGGGCAACGAGTATTAGAGCCGAAACCATCGCCAGCCGCGCCGCTTATCCGCGTCCGGGGCCCCGCATTCGTCAGTCGGTGCAGCAGAGATCGCTATCGGCGCGAAGAATGCCGTACATGGATGCGAGGAACACCATTCAATTCGGCGCATTGCGCCGGTGCCCAGGGCGGTCTCCCGCGCCCGGCGCCTCCACGAGCCGGACGTCATCGACCAGCAAGGTGCCTGTCTTCGGTCTGCTTCTGCTGTCCTCGAAAACGAGGATCATTTGGGACAGCTCGGACCAGTCGGTGATCAGCCCGCCGAATCTCAGGAAGGGAATCCGCACGCGCTGCCAGCGATCCTGGGGCACATCCTGGAGATACGTCACACCGATTCCTCCTTTGCCGTGCAGTTCGACCTTGATCGAATCGGGCTGGCCGCGTACCCACATCTCCAGGGCATCGCATCCGGAAGCGTTGGCGCCGCTCAAGTCCAGCGTAACCCCTCCGAACGCCGGATTGCTCGCCTCGACGTCGTAGTTGATCTGCATGCAACCCGTGGTGCGGCCGTCACGCTCCGTTTCGACGCGGCTGAGCTTGATGCTCACGTCCGCGTCGGCGGCGTCGCGCGTCCATGTGTGATTCCGGCCACCGAGTCGATTGCGGGCAATATCCCCGGACTCGAAATCATCCACGAGTACCATACTCGGCCCCTCGGATGCTCCGGATGTGACTGAAGGGAGCGGCTCCCCATCGCGGCGCTGCAATTCGGCGAGCCATTTGCGGTCCACAGGCGCAGCGTACTCCGCGATGATCCGCCGGCCTCGCTGCACCGTTGCATGACTTTGAAAAAGCCGCTGGACTACCCCGTCCTCCAGCAGGTTCGCCAGGCTTAGAAACAGCATGCCCTGATCGAGCGGCGGAAGGAAGTTTCGCTGCACCGCGCGCGTCTGGAAGTTGACCGAGTCGCTGAAACCGAACTTGTATTCCTTGCCTCCCTCTTCATAGGCCTGCCGGGCTCCGAACTTTTCGAGCTGCTTCAGGCATTGCGTGGCCCGGCGCGGATAGTACATCGCCGCAAGGCCTACCGCGTGCGGCGTGACCACAGACACATCCAGGCTGCCCCACCCAAGATACTCGCCGCCGGGTGCGGAGCAGGCCGACCAGCCCCACAGGGGCAGGTCAAACTGCTCGGCGTAGATCATCTGTGCGTATGCGAAGTTGGCGGTGGACTTGCCGATGGGTGTGGCCCGTTCGTCAAGGAACAAGCCGTCCAGCGCCTGCATGAAGAGGCCGCCCCCCGCCCACGCCGGGCGGTAAATGGTGAGCCCGTAATGCTCTTCCGTTTCCCGGCCGAGCGCCTCCCAGGATTCCGGCGGCGCCGCGCCGCTGACGATCGCCCAGAAGGCCGCCATGCGCCCGTCGCTGGCGTATAACCCGATGTGCCATCCTGGATCGAGCCGCCCGCGGGCAAGGTCGTACCCGCCGAAGAGCTGCTTCTTCTCGGCATCGTAAACCGCCGACCAGTCCATCCCATCCAGCGCACGCTGCACCTGTTCACGAACGTCGGGCAACGCCTGGCCGGCGACGACCAGCCCCGCCACCATGTTCGCCGAATCGAGGATCGACACCATCGTGTCTTCCGGCGAGGGCTCCAGCGTCCGCACACTGTTCCACGACTGCGAGAAGCCCCTCCACTTCTTGAATCGTTCATGTGCGTCAAGCACGCGACGCACGCGTGCGGTCGCCTCGTCGCGATCGACGAGCTTCAACTCCGCGGCAACACCGCACGCCGCCGCATACAGCCCGATATTGCTGACCGAGGTGAATTCCGGCCGTTGGCTCGTGTCGTAGGGAAGCCCCGTCGACGGCTCGACGAAGTACGCAATGCACCGCCACGTGTCCGCGGTCAGCGCCCGCAGATACGCCGCGTCGGACGCGTCCAGTTGCGCCGCCGCTGGCGAATCGCCCCGCGAAGTTCCGGCCGCAACCTGTGCAGCGGCAGCGCCGGACAAGGCGGTTAGCGCCATGACAGTGCTCACGCTCAACAGGAATATCCTCAGCTTGTCGATCATGATCGCACTCCCGGGCAGGGTGGAATCGGAACTCGATACACAATCGGCGAAAGGGCGTTCTAACCGCGCAGGGCACCGCCATCAAGCCACCGCCATCCGCTCGGGATCGGTCAGCGACAGTGGGCGAATCTCGGGCACGACCTGCAGCACATGTTCCATGCTGAGCTCTTGGCCGACGTTGAACGCGATTTTGAGCCCCATGAGCACGATCTCCTTGACATCGGACCGGTGTGGCCGTCCGTCGCGGCCACCACGCCGTCCAAGTCGAACGCTTCCGGGTCGCGCGTCTTGAGTCCCAGGTGAAAGCGGAAGATCTCCACCCTCTCGGCGTGCGTCGGCGGGTACCCGAGATCGACGCAGACGAAGCGGGTGGCGATTGATTCTATTGTGGCCCGAGCGGTTTAGGTGCGGCAACGATGACTCGGTGCGTGCCTTCATCCTTCATGGTGCGGATGAAGCGCTCGTTCGGAGTGATGCGGCTCTGCTGCCCAGCAGTGCCGTATCGCGGCCGGATTCGCTTGCGGTGGCCCCCGCGCTTGACGCCTTCGCACCAGTAGATGCTGCCCTTGTCATAGATCACCTATTGAGGCGCGACCTTCGCGTCGACGCGCAGGTCCACGAGCGCTGTGCCCCGATGTCGAGGTGTCGCTAAGTGATCCGCCGGCAGGTGATGCTGGATGATTCGGCCCCGGCGACATGCGAGGCGCTCGGCCCGCTCGAATCAGCGGAAACTCGTCGCGAGCCAGCGTGCCCTCGGTGCGAGTCACAGGTTAAGTGAGTTACCTAGACGACTTGCCCTCAATGCGGGAACAGAGTATGAAATGCAGGGTACGAACCACGTCACCGCTCGAGGAGTCGAGGCGCGCAAAGTTGACGGCGACAAGGCCGATTGCCAACGAAGGAGGGTGTGATGGCCGACGTGCCGGTCCTGGAAGCTATTGAAATCGATCAACCCTGCACGTCCTGTGGGTACAACCTGCGTGGGCTCAGGCAAGTAGACCGGTGTCCGGAGTGCGGAACCGAAGTCGCAGTGTCTTTGCGAGGCGATTTGCTGCGCTTCGCCAATCCTGTCTGGTTGAGAGCCGTTCTGCGCGGTGCCGACCTCGCGTATTACTCGATTCTCCTGGGGATTGTGGCCAGGATCATCGTTAGGTCGCTCGCCTCATCCCTGGGCATGTTTAGTGTCAGGCTAAGCATCCTGCTCGCAGTTGTCGCCGCACTGCTTCAGACGATCGCGGTCTGGCTGATGACGACGCAGGAACCCCGCGTTACGTTCACGGAGCGACAGATTACCTGGCGTCGTGTCCTTCGCTTTTGTGCAGTGACAAATCTGGTTCTGTTGACGCTGGCGCAGAGTTCGCTGTTGGGTATGGTCGTTTCTCTGGGGCCTGTGGTGACAGTGGCTGTATCTGTCGCCCAGGTATGCTCCGGGGTCGTCGCCACATACGGTTACTTCGCCTATGCCGAAGGCTTTGCCCATCGCATACCCGACGCTCGCCTGGCGAGAAGCACGAAAATCGTCAAGTGGGGTCTGACCACGGTAGGGCTGGTATCACTCGTGGGGATTCTTATGTGGACGGTGGTCGGCAGCCCAATAGTGACAAAGGCTGCCGCCACCGGTGGCGCGTCGACACCAGGTGTCAGCGCTCCAGCGGCCGGCTCTCCTGCCGTCGCACCGAAGCCCACGCCGCCAGCACCTGCGCCTGCGGCGATGCCCGTCCCCAAAGCCACCATCATGACCGCGGCGATATTCGGATGCGCCACGGGGCTTGCCTATCTCGTGTTCGGCCTCTGGGCATTGGGCCTGTTGTCGCGCTACCGCAAGGCGCTTCGCCTGGCGATCGATCAATCGACCAGTGGGGTCTGATCGCCTCTGTTCGCCCACCTTCGCATGCGTCGCGTTGCGGGCTCCGCCCTGATAGGTGTTTCTCTCGTCTCGTAACTGCCCCGGCAGGATCACGCGGTTGCCGCCGCAACGTTCCGCGTGCGGCGCAGTGCGTGTGCGACCCAGTCGAGGTTGCGAATCGCTTCCTCGGGATTGTTCGACAGAATGGGCTGTTTCGAATGCATGAAAAGCTGCAATCCGACATCGTGAACGACGCCCTCGATGTGCCGGCAGAAGGCGACAACGCCCGCCACGAAGAGTCTGGACTCGTTGCCAATGAGGATCGCGATTTCCGCGGGCTGTCCACGCACCATCGGCATGGTGGCCAGGATGCCGATTCCGCCCGTCGAGATATTGCGCACGTAAGCTTCCTCAGTTCTCGATTGAAGCGTGACGGCTGTCAGGACAGTCAGTCGGCACGGCGTGATCATGCACTTGCGCTGGTGCTTGCGTACGTCCGACAACTGTTGCGTCATGCGGCCGTTCAGTCGGTGGGCGATTCGTCGGAGGGCCGTCGGCACCGGGGTGGAGTCTTTGCCCTCCGTTCCCTTGGCGCGGATGGCATCAGCGCAAGCGTGCACGGCAACGCTGTCCGATTCAAGCAAATCGACGTTATAGGCATCGTCGAGGCTACGGAAACAGCAGCGGTCCTTGCCCGCGCTCTTGGCCTGATACATCAGTTCATCCGCAGCGCGGACCAGGTCCTCAGGCGTCGTATCCGGGTCGAGCGTGCCCCATACGGCGCCAAGGCTACCCGTGATCGGGCCCGGCAGGCTTAGCCCGGCAAGACGCGTACCTCGAACGCTGACCAACACCGACTCGGCAAGGACTTTGGCGTCGGCTTCGGCAAGGCCGCGGACGAGTATCACGAATTCTTCGCCTCCATAGCGCCCCACGATTCCGTCAGGTGGAATGCACTGTTGCAGCGTCTGGGTAACAGCCTTCAGCACCTCGTCGCCGACGCGGTGGCCGTATACGTCATTCAGGAGCTTGAAGTCGTCAAGATCGAAAAACAGCAGCATCACGGAATCACTGCTGCCTTTCACCTGACCAATCGAGTCGTGAATGGCGTTGTTGAGCGCGCCACGGTTGAGGACGCCGGTAAGCGGATCACGCGCCGCGCGCTCTCGGTACTCGCCCAGCGCGGTGGTCAGATGGGCGTACTCCGCGGCAGATCGCTGCTGCTCGAGCTCCAGGCTCATGGTCAAGTGCCCGTTGGCCTGGCTGAGCAGATCGGTCACGTCCAGATCGTCCGGCACCGAGTCCTGCAGGAGGCAAGCCACTTCTGCGTACGCGTCTCCCGCGCGGGCGAGGCAGGATTTCACGGCTTCCACGTCCATGTTCAGATATCGCTGGGCGAATCCCGAGAGAGCAGGTTCGTTGTCACCAACGCCCGAGGGAGCCGTCAGCCAAACGGCCCCAGCGATGTACGCGACACTCCACAGGTGATGTGTCTGCGAAGGAGATGGCATCAGAGGAGGCTCCACGTGGTGTCTTTCCATGGGAGTGACAATAATCTCGGGCAGTCTCCATTCGCGCGCCAGGGCAGCGGTGACTTGTGGATGACTGTAGCGATGGTCGCGCTGCTCCGCAGCAAAGAAGGACGTGGGTGATAGCTGCTCCGTCTGGCAAAGCCGGGCATACGGTTGTCCCAGAAGCTGCACCAGCAGGAGGACACCACAGTTCTGCAGCAGCCCGATCAGGAATGCTTCGTCGGCGCAGGTGGGAATGACAGCCTTGGCGAATTCTCGCGCCAGGCAGCCACGCAGTATGGAGTGCTGCCAAAACCGCTGCATGTCGAACGGGCAGCCGCACAGGCGATCGAGATGGGCGATCAGCTGGAATCCGAGGCTCACCGTACGCACGCGGTGAACTCCCAGGAAGCTGACCGCACGCTGAATCGTCGTGACCTGCTGGCGCTGGCCGTACGCGACGGAGTTGGCCATTCGAAGCAGTCGAGTCGCCAACGCTGCGTCCGCCTGAATGACTTGCGAGAACTGATCCACGGTGGAATCCGGGTCCTCCGCCAGTTCCAGGATTCGCACGGCAAGCGCAGGATTGGTGGGCATCTTCGCCTTGGCGAAGAGACGCCGCAACTCGTTCTGCAGAGTGTCCGACATGCGGTTGCTGCTCCAAGGTCAAGCCGGCCCGCGATTTGCTATCGCCTTGGCACCTTCTCTATTCTTCGGATGATGTGACTCGTGGCGGAACTTGGAAATAACCGCACCTCGCCGGCAGTCTTCCGTCTCGGCTCGAAACCGCTCGGTGAACGCGACGGAGCGCAATTATGGGGACATGGCGTCCCTTTCCCATCCCTTGGTGGGTAACGGTCAGGGCAGCCGGCCGGCCGCTGCCGCGTACAGACCGGCGGTGCCCGACCCAACCCGATAACTGCGGCGATGCCTCCACGACCGAGCGGTGGCCATGTTGTTCATGGCCAACATGCTGATTGACTTCATCGACAGGCGGGCGCCGACCATCGCTATGGGCACAGCACCAACAGGAAATTACGGGCCTGCCCCGGTGTCCTCATCGTCCGGAGGCGTTCATGTCGCGGGTGCAGGGTCCGGGCCGATGTGGCCCCCAAGTGACCCGACCGGTGCACCGATACATCCAATGTCGTGCCGACGCCGCTCTGTGCCGGGCACGCCAACACTGCGTCTGGTGCCCTACCCGTTTGTCTGTCGCCGGCTGGCGCAGGCGTTGAAGAGCCGAACGAGTCGAATTCTCAAGGCACCACTGTGATCTCTGCTAGAGCAAAGCGATACGCGCCGCGGCCGGTGCGAGACAAGCATGCCCCACGGGCATCTGCCATATCCACTTCAAGCCCTCGTCCGGGGAATTGCCCCGTCGAGGCGCGTCCAAAGGCTCGCCGGCTCAGCCGTGGCCAACGCCGGGGCGTTGCGCTGCTGGTCGTGCTGCTGGTCGTCGTCGTGGCAGGCATGCTGTCGTTCTCTCTCCTGGCCGCGCGAAGCACGACGGTCGGAATCGCGGAAAACATCCAGAATCACGCCCAGGCGCATTACACGGCCGAGACCGGGCTGCGTCTTGCCATCGCATACGTCCGCCGAACCGACGATTGGAGGTCGCAACAGACGCACGGGGCGTGGGTCACGGATGCCTCATTTGCGGGCGGTACGTTTACGGTTGTCGGCGAGGACGGAGTGGACCAGGACGGCGACGGTGTCATCAGCATTCCCGCGGAGGGCGACGGCAACCTTCTCGACGATGAGATGGAGCCGGTAACGCTGTGCTCCACGGGTCGCTTCGGAGGAACGACGCACATGGTCCACGCGGTGGTGACACCGATGGCGGGCAGCAACGGGCTGGTGGGTCATTGGAAGCTTGACGAGTTGGAAGGCACGCTTGCCGCCGACTCCAGCGGCCAAAACAACGTCGGTACGCTCACTAATACGTCTCCGTTTCCGTCGTGGGAGCCAGGTCGCGTGGGCGGAGCGCTGCATTTCGACGGATATGATGACTTTGTTCGCGTCGCCGACGACGCGTCGCTCGATCTGTCTGATGAAGGAACACTTGCGCTCTGGGTCTGGATGGAATCGGGCAGGCCGTTTGCCGGCCTCATTCACAAGGGTGATGAAACGAGCTTCTCCGATGAGGCGTACTCGCTGTACGTCGGGAACAGCCGCGAGCTGTATTTCGGGCTAAGCGGCACGAGCAGTTCCGCAACGATCACCAGCAATGCGCGCCTCGCCAGCGAACTTTGGTATCACATCGCGGCGGTCTGGGACGTGAACGGCATGTACCTCTACGTTGACGGGGCATTGGACAGCAGCTCGACCAGCGCGATATCCGTAAAGGACTCGCCCGGAGGTTTAAACATCGGGGCGCAGTTGCCGGAGTACTACAACGGGACGTACCGGAACCTGCCGTTTGACGGACTTGCCGACGATGTGCGTGTCTACAATCGCGCGCTGAACGCGGACGAGGTGGCTTCCCTGTCCAATCTGCATTCCGCCGGCGGCGAAACCGGCTACGCGGTGCGTTGGGAGTAGAGATGCGGCGCACTGCGGTCGTGCCGCAGCTGTGCCCGGCGTCGGAGCGCCTCGCGGGCCCTTGGGGGTCTTCGCCACCCTGAACTTGGCGGTCGCGCTGTCGCTTGTCGTGAGCCGGTGGCCGCAGTTTCCGGCGTGCAGTGTCTCAAGTTACTGCTCGGCGTCCGGATCACTCCTGCTCGGCCAGCGTGCGGATTGCGCGGCGCAGTCGTCGATGCCGGTTGAACAGGTGCGCGTAGTCGGATTCACGCCGGCCGCCCTTGGCACGGACCACTTCAACCAGCGCGCGCTTGCTGGCGCGCGGCCAGGACTTTACGCCGGGCAGGATCATGATCAGGGGCGCCCAGCGCTGCCAGGCGAGACGCTCACCCGCCGTGAAGCCTTGAAGCGTGCGCACGCCCAGCAGTGTCCGCACCTCTTCTGAACAGTCTTTTGTCGCCCCGGCGCGATCGGCGCCGAAGCGGTCCGCCAGATAGCGAGTGACACACAGGCCGACATTGGCCAACGGCAGCACGCCCAACACGTCGTCGCGCTGCTTTCCAAGCGACAGGAACACCTCGGAAGCGGCCAGCTTCTTCAACGTGGCCTCGCTCGAGCGATGGCGGGGATTGGCCTTCATCCGCCGAAGTTCCCGCCGCATGATGCGCTGCGCAGCGGCGTCGCGCGGCCGGTACCCCATCTTCTGGTAGAACCACCACGCGCCGGAGCGCACCGCGTCGTCGTTGTCCTGCCCGAGCTGGTAGGGGTCGATGACGAACGTGTCCGCCCCGAAGAGGTGCCGGGCGGTGCCCAGCACGCGGGCGTAGATGGAAGCCGCCTCGGCGGCGCGGAACGTGTCGAAGATGGTGAACGCGACCTCCGCCGATTCGAAAAGCACGGCGGTGGTTCCGTAGCCGACCGGCACGCCGTTCTTCAGCGCGAGAAAGCCGTAGAGAGTCTCCAGCAGCAGGCGGCGCTGGGCGACCATGCCGATGTACGCCAACTGCAAACCGCCGCCACAGTCCACCAGGCGCACGTCGTTCGCGTCGGCGTAGGCGAAGGCATCAAGATCGCGGCTGCGCGTGGCCATCGTGGTGCGGGCCAGATCAACCAGCATTGTTCCTTCCCGACGGGACAGCAGTCGAACCCGACGCGGTGTGAACTTCAGGATGTCGGCCGGTGTTTGCCGGCTGCGCGACAAGGGCTGCGATTGATACACAACGGCGGAGCTGGCGTACTTCTCGCGCGTTCGGGCCGGCGTGTCGGG
>JBECKQ010000236.1:0-8408 GCA_040235375.1 Phycisphaerae bacterium
GAAGGGGCCGCGATGATCCCGCAGGATTGCTGGATCGTTCGCGAAGCGCCGGCGGATGGAGAGGAAGAAAACGTCTTCGTACGGGGCGCCGTGCTTGTTCGCGCTCGCGGCCGACGATCTGCCGAGGGGGACGAGTCTCGCGCCGCCGGCGAAGGGGAGGCGGGGCCGTCGCCGGCATCGCGCGAAGTGCAAGCGGCGCTTCGCGAGAAGCCCACGCGGCCTTTGCGCGATTTGCTTGGCTTCCTGCGCGCGGACGGCTGGTTGACGGTGACGGCCCTGATCGTCGGCCTGATGCTCGCGGCGGCCGGCGTGCTGGCGGAGGCGGTGCTGTTTCGCGGGTTGCTCGATCTGAGCCGCTCACTGGGCCTCGGGATTCAGCGGATCGGCATGATGGCCGCCGTTATTGCGTTCGCCGTCGCACTGATGCTGCTGGAGCTGCCGGTTTTTGCGGGGCTGCTGCGCCTCGGGCGGCGACTCGAAGCGCGCTTCCGCATGGCGTTTCTGGAGAAGCTGCCGCGATTGAACGACGACTACCTCCGCAGCCGGCCCACGTCCGACATGGCCGAGCGCTGCCACATGCTGCACGTCTTGAGGAACCTGCCGGGGCTCGGCGCGGTGTTCTTTCGGTCTTGTTTCGCGGTTGTTCTAACGACGCTCGGCATCCTCTGGCTCGATCCCGGTTGCCTGGTGCCAGTGGTTGTCACTGCGGTGGCGTCCGTCGTCCTTCCGCTTCTGGTGCAGCCGCTTCTGGCCGAGCGGGACCTGCGCATGCGCACACACGCCGGGGCGCTGAGCCGCTTCTATCTCGATGCGATGATCGGCTTGACGCCCATACGCTCGCACGGCGCCGAGACGACCGTGCGGCGGGAGCATGAGGGCCTGCTTACCGAATGGGCTCGATCCGGGTTGGGATTGCAGCGGGCGGCGGTGGCGGCGGACGCGACGCTGTCCCTGGCGGGCTTCGCTCTGGCCGCCTGGGTGTTGCTGGCGCACGTGGCTCGTCAGGGCGAGCAGGCGAACATTCTTCTGTTGGCGTATTGGGCGCTGCATCTGCCGATGCTCGGGCAGGCGATCGCCGCCGCGGCCCGGCAGTACCCCGGCACGCGGAACATCGCGCTGCGGCTGATGGAGCCGTTGGGGGCGCTCGAGGAAGAGTCATCGACGACGGCTGCGGCCGGCGAACGGCCGCCATCCGAGCGGAAAGAACGCCGTCGCGGCGCGGCGATCCGCTTCGACAACGTGACGGTGCGAGCGGCCGGGCACACGATTCTCGAGGATGTCAATCTTGCGATCGAATCAGGTCTGCACGTCGCCATCGTGGGCGCTTCTGGAGCCGGCAAGAGCACGCTGGTAGGCGTGCTGCTGGGTTGGAGACGCCCCGCGGCCGGCGTCGTTCGTGTCGACGGAGAAGAGCTGAAAGGCGACTGCATTCGGCGCCTGCGGCGTCGGACGGCTTGGGTCGATCCGGCCGTGCAGTTGTGGAACCGTCCCCTGTTGGCCAACCTGCGATACGGTCTGGGGCGCGACCGGCCGCTGGCCACGACCGCGATTCTGTGCGCGGCGGACCTGCACAGCCTCGTCGAGTCGCTGCCCGACGGGCTTCAGACGACGCTGGGAGAAGGCGGGGCGTTCCTCTCGGGTGGCGAAGGTCAGCGGGTGCGGTTCGGGCGTGCCCTGGCGCGGGCGAAGGCCGATCTGGTCATTCTCGATGAGCCGTTCAGGGGATTGGACCGCCCGCGTCGGCGCAATCTGTTGCAGGAAGCCCGACGGTGGTGGCGCGAGGCAACGATGCTCTGTATCACACATGACATCGACGCGACGCGCGACTTCGATCGCGTCGTCGTCGTTGACGGCGGGCACGTCGTGGAGACCGGCAAGCCGGATGAACTGCTCCGCCGGCCCGACTCGCGATATCGACTCCTGGCCGATGCGGAGGCTGCGCTGCGCGAAGGGCAGTGGTCCGGCATCGGTTGGCGGCGGCTGACGATGGTGGACGGCGTGTTGCAGGAGGGGCGTGAAGCGACGGTGCGATGAACGAGCGCGTTGCCAACCTGGCCTGGCCTTTGGCTCGTCTGAACGAGGCGATGGAGAGTCTCGCCCGGCAGACGCATCTGCTTCCGCGCGCTGTCGAGATTCCCCCGCCTGCCGAGCGACTGGCCCGGTCGGGTCCCGACATGCTGAGTAGCTGGATGGGTCGCGCCGCCGATGCGCTGGGCATCGAAGCGGAGCAAGTGGAGGCGACATACGATCGCGTCGAGGAGTTGGTGAGCCGCGCGGCGCCGGCGCTTTTCTATGTTCCCCTGGACAACGGCCCGCATTACGTCGCGGTCGTTGCAGGCCGGCGAAACAGCCTCCGCGTGCTCGGTCCGGACTCGCGACTGCACAAGCTTGCCCCGGCGGATCTTTGCGAAGCTGTTCGCGAAGCGCTGGAAACACCCCACCTCGCCGAGGTCGAAGCGCTGGTGGACCGCGCCGGCATCCGCGGGCGGCATCGCGCCGTCGCCGCGGCGGGCGTGCTTCGCCAACGCCTGGCGCATGCCCGGCTGCTGGGCTGCTGGCTGCTGCGACCGGGAAGCGAGGCGCCGATCATGCGGCACGTGCGGCAGGCGAAGATTCCCGGGCAGTTCGGTGGACTGATCGGCTCGCACGCCGCCCAGCACGTGCTGTGGATTCTGTCGTGGTGGCTGCTGGGCGTCGGCGCGCTGAGCGGCCGGTTCGATAAGGGCTGGCTCTACGCGTGGGCGCTGATCCTCATGGCCGTCGTGCTCATTCGGGCGTACGGACTGTGGGCACAGGGACGCCTGGCGATCGGCTTCGGCGCGATTCTCAAGCAGCGGCTGCTTCACGGAGCGCTGCGGTTTGATACAGACAGCGCAAGACGCACGGGAAGCGGGCAGCTGCTCGGCCGGGTGATCGAGTCCGAGGCGGTCGAAATGCTCGCGCTCGGCGGCGGGTTGTTGGGCGTCATGGCGGTCGTGGAGGTGGCCGCCGCGATCTGGGTTCTGGCCATCGGGCCCGGCCGAGGCTTGATCGTTGCACTGTATTGTATCTGGCTCCTCGTCGTGCTCGGCGGAAGCGTGCAGTTCTATCGCCGGCGCCGCCGCTGGACCGATGCTCGATTGTCCCTGACGCACGACCTTGTCGAGCGCATGACGGGGCATCGCACGCGACTGGTTCAGGAACTCGAGGAACACATTCACGACGGCGAGGACACGCTGCTGGAGCGTTACTACGAACTGTCGCGACACATGGATCGCACGGCGGTTGTACTGCGTGCGACGGCCGAGCGCGGCTGGCTCGTGCTCGGCTTGTGCGGGCTCGGTCCCGCGTTCGTCTCCGCCGGGGTGACGCCGGCCAGTCTCGCGGTCGGATTGGGCGGTGTGTTGCTGGGCGCGGCCGCGCTGCGAAAGGTCGCCGACGGCCTGGCCCAACTGTTCGATTCGGCCATCGTGTGGCGGCGCGTCGCGCCGTTGTACAGGGCTGCGGTCGCTCCGGAGAATCACGGATCGCCCGAACACACGCTCGCTTCGACGTCCATCGTGACCGAAGGAAGGACGGACGGCGCCGCGCTCGAAGCACGCGACGTGACCTTCCGCTACCGCCCAGCAGGCGAGGCGGTTTTGAAAAAATGCGATCTCGACCTTCGGTCAGGTGATCGCGTCCTGCTGGAAGGACCGTCTGGGGGAGGCAAGTCCACGCTCGCGGCGGTCCTCGCCGGTCAGCGGCGATCGGAGTCCGGTCTGGTTCTGCTCGACGGGCTGGATCGAAACACGATCGGTGAGCGCAACTGGCGGCGGCGCGTGGCGCTCGCCCCCCAGTTTCAGGACAACCACATCCTGACCGGCACGCTCGGTTTTAACCTCCTGATGGGCGGCGACTGGCCCGCGGAAGAATCGCGACTGCTCGAGGCCCAGGAGATCTGTCGGGAGCTCGGGCTCGGTCCGACGATCGAGCGGATGCCGTCGGGCCTCCGGCAGGCCGTCGGGGAGACCGGCTGGCAGCTCTCGCACGGGGAGAAGAGTCGCGTCTATCTGGCCAGGGCGCTGCTCCAGCGGGCGGAGGTTGTCGTGCTGGATGAGAGCTTCGCGGCCCTGGACCCGCACACGCTGCGCACCTGCCTTGACTGCGTCCACCGGCGCGCCCGGGCGCTATTGGTCATAGCGCATCCATAGCGATTGCGGTGCGTTACGCTCTCGTGCGGAATGGAACAAGCAAGGTCAAGGGGTCTCCTGGGAACGGACCCAGGGCTCAGAAAATGCTTGCTGCCGGCTTGAGCGGTTGGTAAGCTGGCGAGTCGCATCGGCTGTTACGTCTTTCTTTATTGGAGGTGCTGCTATGAAGAAGGAAGAGAAGATGCCTTTCTTCGCGCGTTTCCTCGAGAAGCAGGAATTTCCGCGCGTGAAGACGGACATCAAGGCGGGGAAGAAGCCGGGCGGCGGCGATTGGCCCCCAGTGCAGACGATGAAGTACCCGTCCGATGACGACGATGATCCGCCCGTGGTGGAGTTCTAGAGTTCGCGAGTGAAGAGATCATCTCGTCTCCAAGCATGGACCGCGGCCGATGGCGCCTGCCGGCGTTGGGGCCGCGGTTTTTTCGTATCCTCCTTTTAGCGCCCCCGGTGCCGTGCCCAGCAAGCGCAACGTTGTTCTTCTCGCCACCCACAGCGGCGACCACTACACGGTCGATCGCCTGGCGAGCGCGTTGATTCACCGCGGTGCTGACCCCGTTCGGCTGAATACGGATCGCTTTCCCCTCGGAGTCGCGGTGAGCGTTGAATCAGACGCCCGGCGCCACACAATCAGCATCGATTGTGAGCGACGCCGCGTCGATGGCCGCGAGGTTGCCGCCGTCTGGCTGCGCCAGCTATGGGAGCCGGATCTCGGCGACGCGGTCGATCCGCAGTACCGCGATGCCTGCCTGAAGGAATGTCGGGCGACGATGCGGGGCCTGTTCGACGGTCTCGAAGGCGCGCGATGGGTCAACCCGCTGCCCTCCGTTCGTCAGGCGGGCGACAAGTGCCGGCAGCTTCGCATCGCCCGCGAGGTCGGGCTGGCGATACCCGCGACCATCGTGACGAACGATCCCGATCGCGTGCGGCGGTTCTACCAGGAAGTCAACGGCAGAGTGGTGACCAAGCTGCTGACTCCGCTCGTCAGCAGCATGGAGAAGACTTCCGGCTTTCTGCATACGAGCGAGGTCTCGCCCGACGATCTGGACGTGCTCGATTCGCTGCGGGTCTGCCCGATGGTGTTCCAGGAGCGCATTGAAAAGCGCTGCGAGCTGCGCGTTGCCTTCGTCGCCGGGAGGTTGTTCGTTGGCGCCGTCGATGCGTCGGGCACGTCCGGCGAGATCGACTGGCGGCTGGCAACGCCCGATGAGTGTAAATGGCGCCGCGATGAACTACCGGTGTCCGAAGCGACCCGGATTGCCGAGCTGATGCGCCGCCTCGGCCTCGTGTACGGGGCGATCGACATGATCCGAACGCCGGCGGGCGAGCACGTCTTTCTCGAAGTGAATCCCACCGGCGAGTGGGGTATGCTCGAGCGCGATCTCGACTTGCCGATTTCCACGGCCTTGGCCGATGCGCTTTGGCCGATCGAGGATCGCCCGCCATGACCGTTCTCATCATCACCCGAAGCGACGACAACGAGTGCATCAACCTCGTGACCAGGGCGATCGAACAGCGCGGCGGCCGCGCGTTTCGGTTCAACACGGATCTCTTCCCGACGGATGTCCTCCTGGCGGCGGAATACGACGGCGGCGGGAACCGCGTCGCACTGCGCACCGCGGGCGATGCTCTCGATCTGCGAGATGTCTCCGCCGTATGGTACCGGCGGACGCGTGTCGGCGGCTCGCTTCCCCGCGACATGGACAAGCAGTTCTTCGAGGCGTCGGTGAAAGAGTCCAAGGCCGTCGCGCTCGGCATGATCGCCGGGCTCGACGTGTTCCACATGGATCGCGCAGTCCGCATCCGGCATGCGGCGAACAAGCAGTTGCAGTTGCAGCTTGCGGCGCGCCTCGGGCTGGACGTGCCGAAGACGCTCATTTCCAACGACCCGGAAGCGGTGCGGCGGTTTGCAGCCAGCTGCGCGAGCGGCATGGTGACGAAGATGCTCTCGTCATTCGCGATTTTCGACGAGGAAGGCCGGGAGCAGGTCGTCTTCACTTCGCCGGTCGCGGAATCCGATCTCGATCATCTCGACACGCTCAAGTACTGCCCGATGACGTTTCAGGAGAAAGTGCTCAAGGCGCTCGAGCTGCGCGTGACCATCGTCGGCGACAGCGTGTTCTGCGCCTCGATAGATCCGCATGCCACGGCCCGCGCCGGTGACGACTGGCGGCGCGACGGCGTAGAACTGGTTGACCAATGGCAGCACCATGATCTGCCGACCGACGTAAGCACAAGACTCGTAAAGCTCGTCGATCAACTGCAACTCAATTACAGCGCCATCGACGTGATCGTGACGCCCGACGGCCGGCACGTGTTTCTCGAGCTGAACCCGGTCGGCGAGTACTTCTGGCTGGAGCACTGGCCCGGCCTGCCGATCTCCGCGGCGATCGCGGATACCCTTCTCGGCCGCGGCCTGCACCGCGCGTGACGAACTCCGACATGAGCAGGTTGGGATTTTCGTCACACACTTCCGTTAGGCGATAAACCAGCTGCTCCACAGACGCGCACGATTGGCGATGCCGGCCCACGATGCCTGAAAAAGGTATGACGCGGTGCACTCGAACGACCCTGCTGCTCGGCACTCGTCTGAGGACGGTGGCGCCGCACATTGTGGATTCTCACGATCGGGTTGGGATTTTCCTTGAGCCCCCGCTGATTCAGCCGTACGGTGATGGTCGAATCGGGTTAGTCCATTCGGACGCAAGAAGCAGTTCGCACCCGAACACGTACAGCCGGGCGTCCCGGTGAAGGAGAGTGCGCAATGAAGAGGCGAAAGTCCCATCTGCGGTGGTGGGTGGCTGTACCATTCGCGATTGCCGCGCCCTGTGCATACTGGGCCATTGCGGGTGGATGCATGACCGCTGGCACGCCAAACGAGCCAGACAATCTGACCGTTACCGAGTCCAACTGCGAGCAGCTTGACGACGAGGGCAAGGATTTCCAAACCAACCTGCGCGCGACCTCGGCCGAGGGACGCGAGCTTTCGTTCACGCGGCGAGTCATCGCCAGCCCGCAGGACAACAGTTTCGACATGCAGACGGATATCCTCGCTGACGGGCAGCTCGTGATGACGGTCATGACGCACAGCACACCGGACGGCGTTGAAGTGGATGTCGATTACGGTCCGCTGGCCCCGGGAGTGGAATCGGCGAAGGCCTTCGTTGAGAACGGCATGCTGACCGGCGACATTGACGGACGCAGTCTCGTTCCCATGGATGCCGACACGGCCAGTGCTGATGCCGCAACTTTCCAGGACGGCGGCGCCGCACCGGACTCTGGGATTGATCCGGATCTCGAGGCTGCCGTCAAGAGTCTTCTACGCGCCGCGAGCGATCCATCTGATCAATGCGAACCGAATGTCGCTACGGATACTCCGAAGGTCGCCACTACCCAGTTACGCGAGCGCGACACCGGACACGACAGTGATCCCGAAAGCAGCGGCGCGTGTATCGGCTGCTGGGCGGGATGCAGCGCCGGATCGATCGCCTGCATCGGTGGAGTGTCGGCGGGATGTGCCGCGTCTCTTATCTTCTATGCTGCCTGCGAGGCGATCGGCGTGGCCAGTTGCGGTGTCGCATATCTGGCTTGTATCGGCGGATGCAACGCGACGGGTGCGCCTTGTTGCCCCGTGGCCTGCGGTAACGTTGCCTGCTGCAGCTCCGATGAGACCTGCCTGAACTCGAGTATCGGCATCTGCTGTAGTCCGGGCAAGACGACCTGCGTGGGAGAGGAATGCTGCTCGTCGACTCAGGTATGCATCGATTCCGGACCCAACGCCGGCACCTGCTGCGAGCCGGAGTTGATTTGCGGCAACACGTGCTGCGAACCCACGGACTCGTGCATCGCCGAGGCCAATCTGTGCTGCCCGCAGGGGATGGAACCGTGCGACAACACGTGCTGTCCGGAGGGAGAGACCTGTCTGGGCAACGGGAATTGCTGCGACCCGGACCTCGTGTGCGGCAGCGCGTGCTGCGATGAGCTGTTCGGCGATTGCATACCGTCGAAGAGTCTGTGCTGCCCGTTTTCCACCGTGGCATGCGGAGACAAATGCTGCGACTTCGGCGAGGGCTGCGTGAACGGGCAGTGCTGTCCGGATGAACGGATCTGCTCCGGCGGCGTGTGCTGCCCGCAAGGAAGTTACTGCGACCCGCAGACGAATCAGTGTTCCGATTGCCCCAACCCCGGCGAGAAGTACTGCCCTGATTCCGACAGTTGTTGCCCGGAGGACAAGGTCTG
>JBECKQ010000277.1:0-9343 GCA_040235375.1 Phycisphaerae bacterium
CTCCTCGGTGGCCTCACCCACGGCATTGGCGGTCAGCAGCAGCAACGCCGGCCTCAGCATCTTGCCCCGGTACTCGAGGACCCGCTCGCAGAGCTGATTGACCGGCGGCACCTCGCTGCGCAGCTCCTGCTCGATCAGCGAGACGACGCGGGCCATGGCCGCGTCGATCGGGCTGTAGAGGTCGGCTAGAGGTAGAACCGCGCTACTCATGGTACGGGCTGCCGTGGTTGGTCGGGCCGCGAAAATGACCGCTTTCCGGCCCACGCAAAAAGCAGTCTAGCCGGACGGAATAACGTCGACCATGCGGTTTCAAATGTTTTGAAAAGATGTCCCGCCGCCGATCGGGGCATCCCGACGGCCGTTTTCCGGCGGAGACAAGCCCGGGTATGATTGCCGTCGGGTACCTGGGATGGTCGAGAAAGCTGCCAGTCGTCACTCTTGGTCGCCAGCGGTCATCGTTGCGACCACTGCCGCTATCTGCGCCCCGATTCTGGCCTTGGCGCAGTTCATCGCCCACGCCCGAGTGGACGAATACGACGCTTGGCTTTTCGCCTACTACGGGCGCCAGTTGCTGCACGGGGCGGTGCTTTACGTCGACGTCTGGGACAACAAGCCCCCCGGCATATTTTGGCTGAACGCGCTTGGCCAATGGCTTACGCCCGGATCGCTGGTCGGCGTGTGGGTGATCTGCGGGATTGCCGTCGCGCTCGCGACTGCGGTGTTCTTCGTGGCCGTCCGGCGACTGTATGGTCTGCATGTCGCGGGCATCTCGACCGTGCTGGCGGCGATCTACCTCAACTTGCAGACATTCCACGTCGGCTGCGACCGGCCGAACACGTTTCTGGTCCTGACGGAAATCGCTGCGTTCGCCTTGTACGTTGCCACCCTGACACGGCCATCCTGGCAACGGTGGCTGGTGCTGGCCGGTGTGTTCGGCGGGCTGGGGTTGGCCTTCAAGCAAACGGCGCTGGGGGCGTCGGCGGCGATTGTCGCGCACGTGGTATTCCTCACGGCATCCGGCCGTATTCCGTTTCGACAAGCACTGGCGAGGATCGGACTCTTTGCCGCAGGCTGGCTGGCGTGCGTGGCAGCGCTCGTGGGGGGGCTGATCGCCACCAGCAGCCTGGACGCGGCCTGGTACGCGATCGTCGGGTTCAACCGGCTGTACTTTGCGCCGGGTGCCGGGTCGAGCATGTGGCCGCCGTTTTCGTGGATGGAGGACCACCTTCGAGCGATGGGCCTGCCGCTGGTACTGGCCGGGGCAACGCTGGTGCATGCGATTTTCCGGGCGGTCTCGCGCCGGAGATCGGGAGCGGCAGCGGATGGGGCCGGGGCGGATCATCCGGGCCTGCTTTTCATGCTGTGGTTCTGGCTGGTGGCGGCTGTGTACCTGGCGGCACTGGGGCCGCACAAGCGCGCTCCGTACCTGGCAGTGGTGTTGCCGCCGCTGATGCTGTTGAGCGCGCACGCTATTCACCTGCTGCTGGCCGGTGCGCGCGAGGCCGGCCGGCGCGTGCCGGCGTTCCACGCGTTCGTGGCGGTCTGCTGGGTTGCGTACATGGTTATCTGGCCGCTGCAGATGCAGGTCGCGACGGCGGCGAGGCAGTATTACCACCGGTTTCTCGCGCCGCCGGACGTGCACGAGCAGGAGGTGCTGGCCGCGCTGCGGGCGAACAGCGATCCGGGCGAGGCGATCTTCGTGTTCGGTTACAGCCCGCGCCTGTACTGGCTGGCGGATCGGCCGCCGGCGATCCGCTACATCGGCACGGAGAAGGTGGCGCAGCTCGGCCGCAACGCACAGCCGGTGCTGAACGAGATCATCGCCGACCTGGAGAAGGCCGAGCCGAAGGTGATTGTGCTCGACAGCGCGCGCGTTTCCGCCAGCCGTTCGATCGGCGGACTGGACACCGGCCGCCTCGCGGATTGGATCGACCGCGACTATCGGCCGGTTCCGGGCCTGGAGGAAGTGCGGGTTCGGCGCGGGCCGGCGGCGGGGTGAGGGGGTCAGGCACGTTTTTGTGAGATGCCGCTGCTCGGCCTTGTCGCAGAACGTGTGAGGAAAAGACGCTGATGGCCGGAGCGTTGTGGCAAAAACGAGCCCGACCGCTGGGGTAAAAAGAACAGGAGGCGTCGCCGTGGCGAGGGACGCCTCCCATTCCGTAGCACTTTGTTCGCGTCTCGAGTCTCTCGGGAGGCGGCGATCCAGCCAATCGCCGTGGCGCGTGAATTTCCGAGGCTGGGCGCCTCCGGCAGGACTCGCGACCTGCTACTTCTTTGCTTTTTTGCGCCGCTTCGGCGCCTTCTTCGCTGCGGTGGACTTCTTCGCAGCTTTCCTCTTCGTGCCTTTCTTTTTGGTGGCTTTCTTCTTCGTGCCTTTCTTCTTTGCGACTTTACGCTTCTTGGCCATTCGCGCATGTCCTCCTTTCTTGGACGAAATGGTAGCTGTCCGAAAAGCCCTGTCAAAAAAAATCTGCCAAAATTCGTGACTCCAGACTTGCGCGCGCCGGCCGCCTGCGCCCATCGGCGCGATCGCTCGGCGCGCTGTTTTGCCGGTGCGCGTCCGCGCTCGACCGGCAGTGACCCGGCATGGCACCCGTCGTGCGCGGGGCGCGCACCTGATCGGCAGGCGGGCCGACGGACAGGTGTCGCGCGGTTCCGCAACGGCGCGCCGCAAGTCGCCGGACAGATCGGAAACCAACGCGAATTGCCGAATTCGTCGAGAAAAAGCGGCGGTTTTCGTGTTCAAGGATCGGACTCGACACCCGCCCGCGCAGTCGCCGCGCCGAAGGACCAGCTTCGGTGCCGGCAGCGACAGAATGGAGCGCGGCGCGATCCGCAACGACCCGCCGGACGATCGTCTCGTGTCCCGCGCGCAAGTCGGCCGCGAGCGCAACCGCCGCCCGCGGCAAGACTCGCGGGGTGTTTCGGACACCCGGGAAGACGGACGGATTTTTTTTGCGGAAAGGGTTTTTTTACTTGCGTTCGAACGTCCGCGCCCCTCGGTTTCCACGATTTGCGGAAGCGGTCGGCGAGTTGCATTCACCGTCCGAAGACGCGCGGCGTGATCCGGCGAACGATGAAAACGCGTGCGCTTTCAGACCCATCCGCGCGCGTTCACCCGGTCGCAGAAGGCCAACCGATCACGCCGATCCCGTCCTGACAAGGTCGTCCCTGCACGGGACAAGGATGGCTTCGCTGGATCCTCGGAGCGGGCAACGTGTCCAACTGCCAGCCGCGCCCGCGGATCATGATCCAGGTGCAGGCGCCTTCGGATTCGCCGCAGCCGCTCCTGCAAGTTTGGGGCAGGTTGCAGGGATAGGGGCGAACCGGCTCGTAGCTCTTGATCTTGATGTACTCGGCGTGCTCGTCGCTGAACGCGACGTTGAAATGCCAGCCGCGGCCATGCCAGGCAGGTCCGCCGCGGCCTTCCGGGTAGGGCTGTTGCCGGGGAAGAATGTCGTCGGCGAGCGGGCCGCCATACTTCGCAGCAGCGGGGTCGTGGAAGGTCCAGCAGTAGCGGCCGACGTTTTCCATGAAGAGCAGAGTCGCGGCGGGGTGGGGAACGCGCGACAACGGCCGAAGGTAGGGCGAGTTGCTGCTCATGTAGCAGTCACCGGCGACCGGTCCGGTCCAGAAAACGTTCGCCGCATACGAGGTGCCGAAATGGTCGTACGAGGAGAGGTCCCAACGCGCCCACTCTTCGTAATGGAGCCCCTGGAATCCGGAGTCCGAGGGGCAGTGGTAAAGGCCGAGATCGATGTAGCTGTCGCTGGCGTCGCGCGACGCGGAGACCCGCCCGTATCCGGTCGGTCGGCGAAACCCCTCGCGAAAGAGGACCGCATTGAGCGGTCGGTGGGCGGAGCCCATGAGATTGTGCCAGCCGTACGGGCTCCTCGCGCCGAGGTCGCCGGCAGTCCTGCCGCCGCGACCGGAGCGGCCGCCGTAGGCGTAGTTGGCGAGTCGGGCGCGGTTGTTGCCGGCGAGGCTGGGCGTCTCGCTCCAGCCGGCGGGTATGGCGTTCTCGTTCGGGTCGTCAGCGGCGTAGACGAGAGCGGCCGAGGCGATCCCGCGGATGTGGGCGAGGCAGGCAGCCTGCTTGGCGCTCTGTCGCGCGTTCTTCAGGGCGGGCAGGAGAATCGCGATGAGCAGGGCGATAATGGAGACGACAACGAGCAACTCGACGAGGGTGAAAGCGTGGTGAGGTTCGAGCGCTCGCGGCGCGAGCGCAGCCTCGTCGCACCGGCCTGGCGCGTTCCGCTTCGAACGGTGCGACGTGACGGTTTGCTCCGGCGGGACCACCACGCGTTTGGCTCCGCAACAGGTGACGAGCGAGGCGCAGAAGGAACGGGCCGGCGCCCAGAAGACACCGGCCCGTTTGATGGTTATCCAGGATCCGTAACGCGGTCGGACGGTGCCGCCGCCATCAGGCGCCGGGCCAGCCAACCAACTGGACGGCATCCTGAGACGGACGTCCCGAAGCCGGGTTCGGGATCTTGGTCTCGATGCGGGCGGCGGGCAGGGTGTCCCACTGCCAGCCACGGCCACGAATCATGATCCACGTGCAGGTGCCCGTGTCGCTGCCACACCCGCTCTTGCAATCACCAGTCATGTTGCACGGATACGGCTTGACGGGGATATAGCTCTTGATCTTGATGTAGGATGCGTGACCGTCACAGAACGCCATGTTGTAGTACCAGCCGAGTTGGTGCCACTTCGGGCCGCCGCGACCTTCGGGGTACTCGGGATTCGCGAGAACGTCCCCGAATGGGCCACCATACTTGCTGGACGCGGGGTCGTGATGGTTCCAGGCGTATCGGCCGACGTTTTCGATGTAGGCGACCGTATTCGCGGGGTTGGGAATACGGGAAACCGGGCGGAGATACGGGGAGTTACTGGCCATGCAGCACGCCGCTCCATGCATACCGGTCCAGAACACGTTCGCGCTGTACGAGGTGCCGAAGAAGTCGTAGGAGCTGTATCGCGGGTTCTGCGACCACCAGTCGTAGTGCTGGCCCTTGTAGCCGGTGTCGGACGGGCACTTGAACAGTGCAGCGTCAGCTTTGGTGTCTTCCGCCCAGTCCTGCGAGTTGCCGCCCCTGCCGCCGGACGACGTCTTGGGGCCCTTGAAGCCGGTCCTGTAGAGGACCCTGTTGAGCGGCCGGTAGTACGACGCCATGTAGTTGGACCCGCCGTAGAGGCTGTTTTTGGTGGATACCGTCGGCCCGCCCACTCCCGACTTGCCGCCATAGGCGTAGTTTCCGAGTCGCGCCTGATTCACAGTGGCACGGAGGCTCTTCTCGGGGATGACTCCGACGGCGATCGCGGCTGTGGGAATGATGGTCTCGCTCGAATCGTCCGCGGCGTAGGTCAGGGCCGCAGACGCAATGCCGCGAATGTTGGCCATGCAGGCCGTCTGCTTGGCACTTTCCCGCGCCTTCCTGAGCGACGGCAACAGAATGGCGATCAAGAGCGCGATGATCGAGACGACCACGAGCAGCTCGACGAGCGTGAAACCGGCCGGCGCCACTTTTCGCTTGCGCAAATACATAAACCCATCCTCACTTCATTGTGGCTGGAAAGCGGACGTACGGAACCCCCGGGGAGGCAGCGGAGTGTCTCAACAATGACGACGCGTGTCGCGGAGGCGACGACCACACATCGCCTAGTATGGCTGACGGGGCGCGTCTTGTCAAGGCGCCGCGGCGGGGGCGTTAGGCCAGTGTCTGCCCGAACAGTTCGCATATCGTTCGGAATCCCACGACGGGCGCCGGCCGCCAGCGACCCGACGACGGCCGAGCCCGACCGGAGGTAAGCCGAGCCGCCAGCCGCAGTGGATCGCCGCGCCCCTCATACGGCCGGTCATCCAGGCGCGAACAAAGCAACGGCCCGACGCGAACGGAACGTTCAGCCGAGGCTGGGAGATGCTGGGACGGCGATGCTGCAATTGACACCGCCGGCCTGCAGTTTTAACATCGCCCAGCCTTGATATGGCCGCCCGCATCGCACGCTACCGCGTGCGAACAAGGCGATCGAAACCGACATGCCCCTGGCTTGTGAGGGTTCATTCACCATGCGAAAAGCGTGTGCAGTGCTTGGCTTGGCAGCACTATGGGCCGGAGCGATGACCGGATGCGCCTCACTCGGGGCGGACGCCGTCTACTGGGAGCGGGTTGGCAACAGAGCCATCTATCAGGACGCGGGGACGGCGGAGTCCGCGGCTTACCGCATGCACACGTTTCAACGCGTGGTCGACGAGGACGCGCGCGCGCTGATCGACGATCTCGACTACCTCACGCTTCGCGACCGGCCGAGCCGGCTGTCGCGCTGGCACAACCGGTAGACACAACAATATCGGACGGAAACGAACGGCCTCCGCGGCGACATCGCGCTGCGGAGGCCTTTGCTATTCCTGCCGACTGAGCGACCGCCGCGAGGCGGCAGTCGACGCGGGTGCATCGCGCCTGGCATTCCGTGAAAGCCGAGATACCGCCGGCCATCTCGGCGAATCCCCGCTTTCCGGTCGTGGGGGAGGGTTCTACAATGTCCGCGCTGTCGGGCGAGCTCGGGGTTGAGCGACCGGCGCAAGGGGGCAGCAACATGACCAGCATGAGAGATTTTATGACGGTGCCGGCCGGCACCCACATCCCCGACGGGGTGAACGCGATTATCGAGATTCCCAAGGGCCGCCGCAGCAAGTTCGAGGTCGACAAGGCAACCGGCCTGATGCGTCTGGACCGCTATCTCTACTCATCGAGCCATTACCCCGGCGACTATGGCTTCATCCCGCAAACCAAGGCGGAGGACAACGATCCGCTGGACATCCTGATCATGGTTAACGAGCCGACGTTCAGCGGTTGCCTGATCCAGTCGCGCGTGGTGGGCCTGTTCAAAATGGAAGACCGCGGGGTGAATGATTACAAGATCCTGGGTGTCCCGGATTCAGACCCGCTGTTCGGCGACTATCGCGATCTGGACGACGTTCCGCACCATTTTCTTCGCGAAGTCGAGCACTTTTTTGGCACGTACAAGCAGCTCGAGGGGGTGGAGATCAAGACGCACGGGTGGGCGCCGGCGAAAGAGGCCTGGGACGAGGTCAAGGCCTCGGTTGAACGATTCGTCCAGTCGGCCGTCTGGAGCTCGCCCGGCGAGGCTGATAAGCGCTGAGGCGTCGCGGCACGGCATTTCGTTTCATCCGCGGGCTGGGATATCCACGCCCCACCGCCTATCGTTCCGCAGAGTCGGGCAAAGTGACCAGTCCAACATGGCGGGAGAGGAGGCGGTCGTGACCGCTATAGCCATTGTCATCGGTGCGATTCTGACTGTGCTGGGCGTCGGCGGGTATTTCCTCACCGGGCAGGTGAGCGCCACCGCCCTGATTCCCGCGGCATTCGGCATTCTGTTCATCGCGCTCGGGGCCCTCGCCCAGAACGACAAGTGGCGCAAGCACGCGATGCACCTCGCCGTGGCGCTGGCCGCGCTGGGCATCGCCGGCGCGTTCGAGGGGGTGATCAGCGTGATCAAGCTGTGGAGCGGGACTCAGATCGCGCGACCGGGGGCGGCGTATTCGCGTGCGATCATGGTGGTCGCGTGCCTGGTCTTTCTGATCCTGGGGATTCGTTCGTTCGTGACCGCTCGGCGCCGGCCGGCCGGCGAACCGAGTTGATCGCCGCGCCTCGACGGGCGCACAATGGTGGCGTGACCCCACAAGAGGAACCCGCGCAGGCCGCATGGGCGTCGAGCGACTTCGTCGGCGAGAAAGTCGAGCTGCCGCGCGACCAGGACGTGCCGCCCGAGAAGCGCTGGCCGGCGCGGTACGCGCTTCTTACCGCCTGGCTCCTGCCGGCGACGACCACCCGGCGGACGGCCGACGTTTCACTTCTGCGAGCATTCGGCATTCACGTTGTCGGCGTACTGCTGACGGTGTTCGTGATCCTCGTGCTCGTCGCCTGGGACTCTCCCCAAGTGCGCCGCGGCCCGTTCACGGTTGATCTTGTCCTGATCGGCTATTGGCAGGAGTTCATCGCGGAGTTCGCGCGCAACCCCGGAATGAGCCTGGCCATAGTCGCCGGGGTGGCGTTGACGATCGAGCTATACTTCGTGGTGTTGTGCGGCGTGGTAGCGCCGTTCGGCGCGGCGCGCGAGTCGTGGCAGGACAGTAGTCGGCATGTGTACAGGCGTGTGTGGCTGCACACGCCACATGCGTGCATCGTGGCGATCGTGATCGGCGTTGTGGTGATCACGCCTGATCGTTGGCGGGATCGATGGCAGGAGGAGCGGCTGGCGCTGTATGAACAGGCCCATACGGTGCCGACGGATGCCAAAGCGTTGAGCGAGTACCGGAACGAGCAGTGGCGATCCGTGTACTTCGGGCGGAGGCCCTGGTTCATCCATGTCGTCCCCGTTGCCGAGGCGTCCACGGTGGCCATGTCAATCATCTGGGCGGCCTGGGCATTACTGCGCGGCGTGAGCGCGTGGCGACCCATGCGCCCGGTCACGGAGCCGCCGCTATGCAGAGGATGCGGATACGTGCTAACCGGACTGCGGCGCGATGGACGCTGCCCGGAATGCGGGCGCGATGTGATGAAATCGCTGGACCCGCACTTGTCGCCCGGCTGTCCGTGGGACCATCGCGCAGTCACGGGGCGCATGCACGCATACCTGGCGACGGCCGGCCAGGTGCTCCTGCAACCGCGACAGTTCTCGTACCGGTTGAATCCGGTGTCGCCGAAACGGGAGAGCATACGATATCTCGCCGTCAGCGTTGCGGCAGTCGGGCTTGTCGTCGTGTTCGCGATCGTGCCGCTGGCGTTCATTTCGGAACGGTCCGCCAGGTCCCTTCTTAACATCACGGATATTCTGCAAGCGGGCATATACCTGGCCACGGTACTGATGGGTATCGCACTCGGGATAACGGGGTTGACGGCCCTGGTCGTGGGCATCGTCGCGCACCATCGAACGAAGAGGAACGCACTGGGGGGAGTCGCTCAGCACGCGGCGTACGCGAGCGTTCTGCTACCCGTGTGGGTGCTGATCTCCGGCTTGCTGTTCGTGTTTCTCATGCACAATGACGTGTTGCTGAGGGCGCTCGGGAGTCTGATCGGCGTTCGTCCGGACGCGATCGCGGTCCTCGTGTGGCTGGGGATAAATCTTCTTTTCCTGGTATTCTTTGTGGGGAACGTCTTTCGCGGTGCGGCAGGTGTGCGCTACGCCACGTTCCCGTAGTCATCGCGTCTGTGGCCGCTAACGACGCCGACGTTCCGTTCGCGATCGGGACGGGCGTCACCACGAGGAGCTGGCTGATGCTCCCCGGGGGTCAGCGCGCGCCGCATCGCGGACTGCTGCC
>JBECKQ010000215.1:0-38650 GCA_040235375.1 Phycisphaerae bacterium
GCGGCCGTCGTGAACGCGTCTGACGGCTCCTCGCCGGCTTTGCGGGCCGATGCGGTCGTGCGCGTTGACGGCGTCCGCATCTACAGAATGACCGATTTCGGCCTGACGATGGTTCCGGCGGGCTGAAGAAGTAGGGGCCCGAGCGCAGGCCGGCCGTTGCCATCATGCGATATTCCCGAGTCAAGCTGACGTCCATCTGCTACGAGTTGGCCCCGCACGTCGTCACGTCGGAGATGCTCGAGGACCGGCTCGCGCCCGCATACCAGGCGCTCAAGATCCCTCGCGGGCAGTTGGAGATGATTACCGGGATCCAGGAGCGCCGCTACTGGGACCCCGGCCAGACCATGGCCGACGGAGCGATCCGCGCCGGCCGCAAGGCCTTGAACCGCTGCGCCATCCCCAAGGACCAGATCGAAATCCTCATCTACGCCGGCGTCTGCCGCGACGGGCGCGAGCCGGCCACCGCGTGTGCCGTTGCCGACGGGCTCGGCCTCGGCCCGCACACGCAGATCTTCGACGTGTCCAACGCGTGCCTCGGCGTGCTGAACGGCATCGTGCAGATCGCCAACGCGATCGAACTGGGGCAGGTGCAGGCCGGCTTGGTCGTCGCGTGCGAGTCGGCCCGCGGCATCGTGGATCAGACCATCGAGCGGTTGAACGCAGCGCCGACCATGGCGGCGTTTCGCCTGTCGCTGGCGACGTTCACCGGCGGATCGGCGGCCATCGGCGTTGTGGTCAGCGAGCGTGAAATCGGCGAAACCGGGCATCGCTTGCTGGGCGGCGTCATCGGCTCGGCGGCGGAACATCACCGGCTGTGCCGCTGGCGGCCGGACACGGGCGTACTGTCGGCCGAGCCGCAGTTCGTCGAGACGGACGCACCGGCCGTTCTTCAACACGGCGTGACGCTCGGGGGACAGACCTGGCGGCGGTTCCTGGCCGAGCTCGACTGGACCGCGGAGCCTCCGGATCGCGTGATCTGCCACCAGGTGGGCGGCGGCCATCGCGAGGCCATCCTGCGGGCGATCGAGTTTCCGCTGGACCGCGATTTCCCCACGTTCCCGTATCTCGGCAACATCGGCACGGTCTCGCTGCCCATCACGGCGGCCATTGCCTCGGAGCGGGGATTCCTCGAAGAGGGCCATCGCGTCGGGTTCCTCGGCATCGGCAGCGGGCTGAGCTGCCTCATGCTCGGGCTCGAGTGGTAACGGCGGACCGGCATCGACACACGGCGGGCTGCCATGGCGCTTAACCTCGACCAGTTTCGTCACCTCTATCCGTTCGAGAGCCGTTGGTTCGACCTCGACGGGCTGCGTTATCACTACCTCGATGAAGGCGCGGGCGAGCCGGTGCTGTGCGTTCACGGCAACCCGACGTGGTCGTTCTACTACCGAAACGTGATTGCGGAGCTGCGCGCGTCGCATCGCGTCATCGCTGTCGATCACATCGGCTGCGGACCGTCGGACAAGCCGGACGATTCGCGCTACGAATACGTCCTGCGCCGGCGCGTGGACGATCTCGAGCGGCTCATAGGTCACCTGGGAGTGACGCATAATGTCACTCTCATCGTGCACGACTGGGGTGGGATGATCGGCTTGGACTGGGCGCTGCGCGAGCGGGGGCGCGCGGCCCGGCTCGTCATTCTCAATACGGCGGCGTTTCTCAAGCCGGCCAACAAGCGGTTGCCGATCCGCCTGGCGATCGTGCGCGACCTTACGTCGCTCTCCGCGCCGCTCGTGCGCGGGTTGAACGCGTTCTCCTGGGGGGCCACGCACATCGCCAGCGCCAAGGGTATGCCGGCGGACGTGCGCGCCGCGTATCGCGCGCCGTACGATTCCTGGCAGAACCGGATCGCCACGCTGCGGTTCGTGCAGGACATCCCGCTGCGCCCGGGCGACGCGAGCTACGACGAGGCGAAGTGGGTCAACGATCACCTGGCGGATCTCGCCGGCGTGCCCATGCTGATCTGCTGGGGCGACCGTGATCCCGTGTTCGACACGGATTACTGCGACGAGTGGCAGCGGCGGTTCCCGGATGCCGACGTACATCATTTTCCGGACGCGGGCCATTACTGCCTCGAAGATGCGGGGGATCGAATCGTCCCGCTGATCCGCAGCTTCCTGGCGAGCAATCCGCTGCCCGCGGAATCAGCGCCGGAGGACTCTGCGTGACCGTCGCCGGGGAACAATCCACGCGACAATCCGCGGTGAATCAGCCGGCCGCTCGTCTGAACATCGCCGACCGCCTGGCGCAGATGGCAGCTCGATACCCGGACAAGCCGGCGGTCATTGTTGCACAGAAGCGGCGTAGTCGGTTCGTCGCGACGACGTTTCGCGACCTTGCGGACAACGTCGATCGACTTGCCGCCGGCCTGGCCGCGGCCGGAATCCGCGACGGCGTTCGCACGATCCTGATGGTCAAACCGGGGGCTGATTTCTTCGCCCTGACGTTTGCACTTTTCAAGACCGAGGCGGTACCGGTGTTGATCGATCCGGGCATGGGGCGGCGCTCGCTGGTGCGCTGCCTGGCCGAGATCGAAGCCGAGGCATTCATCGGGATACCGATCGCCCACGTCGCGCGAAAGCTGTTCCGCGGCGCGTTCCGGTCGATCAGGATCGCGGTGACAGTCGGTCGGCGATGGCTATGGGGCGGCCTGCGACTCGCCCATCTGCGCAGCGAACGAAGCGATGCGTACGCAGGCTCCGCGACCGGGGCGGACGACCTGGCCGCGATCCTCTTCACCAGCGGAAGCACGGGACCGGCCAAGGGAGCGTGCTACACGCACGGCATCTTCAACGCTCAGGTCGATTACCTGCAATCGCACTACGGCTTCTCCGCCGACGACGTGGACGTGGCGACGTTTCCACTGTTCGCGCTCTTCGACGCGGCGTTGGGCGTCACGGCGGTGATCCCCGACATGGATGCGAGCCGGCCCGCTCGCGCCGACCCGGCGAAGATCGTGGCGGCGATCAGGGAAAGCGGCGCGACGCACATGTTTGGTTCACCCGCACTGCTCAACAACCTGGCGAGGTTTGCCATCGCAAACGGAGGGCGCCTGGATTCGCTTCGCCGGGTAATAACCGCGGGCGCGCCGGTTGCGCCGCGGATGCTCGAGAAGCTTCGCCAGGTGCTGGCGGATGAAGCGGATATCTTCACGCCCTACGGCGCCACGGAGGCCCTCCCCGTCGCATCGATCGAAAGCCGGGAAATCCTGCAAGAGACGGCGGCGCGCACCGCGGAGGGCGCGGGAATCTGCGTGGGCAGACCGCTCGACGGCATGGACGTGCGGATCATCGCGATCGACGACGGACCGATTCCCGAGTGGTCATCATCGCTGTGCCTGCCGGCTGGCCAGATCGGCGAGATCGTGGTCAACGGGCCGGTCGTGACGCGCGAATACTTCCGCCGCCCGGCGGCGACGACGGCGGCAAAGATCCGCGACGGTGACGCCATCTGGCACCGCATGGGCGACGTCGGCTACCTCGACGATCGAGGCCGGCTGTGGTTCTGCGGCCGAAAGGCGCACCGCGTGGTGACCGAGCGTGGCACGCTTTTCACGATTCCGTGTGAGGCGGTGTTCAACCGGCATCCGCGCGTGCGGCGGACGGCCCTGGTGGGCGTTGGCGATGCGGGCCGGCAGCAACCGGTGCTTTGCGTCGAACCCGAGGAGAGACCGGACGCACGACAGCGACAGCAACTGACGCGCGAGTTGCAGGACCTTGGCCGTTCGGCGGAGAACACGCGCTCAATTGAGACGATTCTGTTCCACCGTTCGTTTCCCGTTGACGTGCGGCATAACGCCAAGATCAACCGCGAGGCGCTGGCCGGCTGGGCTGAAAGGCAATCCCGGTGACCGACACGAAGGAACCGGCATATACCGCCCTGGTGACCGGTGGCGGAGGATTCATCGGCCGGGCGATTGTCGCCCGCCTGCTGCGAAGAGGTTGCGCGGTGCGCAGCTTCTCGCGCGGTGATTACCCGGATCTGGAGTCGGCCGGCGTCGAGGTCATCCGCGGTGAGCTTACCGATCGGGCAGCCGTCCAGCACGCGTGCGCGGGTTGCGAAATCGTTTTCCACGTGGCGGCCAAGGCAGGCGTGGGCGGCAGGTTTGCGGACTACTACGCGCCGAACGTGCGCGGCACGGAGGACGTGGTGGCCGCGTGCCGGGCGCAGGGCGTGCGGCGGCTGGTCTTCACCAGCTCCCCCAGCGTGGTATTCGACGGCCGCGACATGGAGGGCGCCGACGAGTCCGCCCCATACCCCGCCCGCTTCGAATCGAACTACAGCGCGACCAAAGCGGCCGCCGAACGAATGGTGCTCGAAGCGAACGGCCACGACCTGCACACGCTGTCGCTGCGGCCTCACCTCGTGTGGGGCCCGGGCGACAATCACATCGTCCCGCGGATTGTGAATCAGGCGCAGGCCGGCCGGTTGCGGCTCGTCGGTCGTGGCCACAACCGTGTTGACGTTACGTACATCGATAATGCCGCCGACGCCCATTTGCTCGCGGCCGACGCGCTTCGGAGCAATCCGCAGGCTCGCGGCCGGGCGTTCTTTATCAGCCAGGGTGAGCCTGTGGCCGTCCGGTGGATCATCAATGGCATACTCGAGGCGGCCGGTCTGCCGCCGGCGGAGAAGACCCTTTCGCCGCGCGTGGCCATTGCCGCTGGTGCGGTCTTCGAGGCCATACACGCGATCTTTCGACCGCCCGGCGAGCCGCGGATGACGCGTTTTCTGGCCCGCGAACTGGCCACGAGTCACTGGTTCGATATCACCGCGGCCCGGCGCGAGTTGGGTTACGAACCGCGTGTAAGCACGGGCGAAGGGCTGGAAAGACTGCGGGCGTGGTTCCGTGCGGGCTGTGGTCCAGTGTCCGTTCCGCCGTTGCAGGATGGCGCAGAACGCCGCGGCGGTTGAAGGTGGGTGCGGGAGGTTCGGCCGGCTGTACCCGTCAGTCGGCGGGATTCTCGTCGAATGCGACGCCGATGATGTAGGCCCCGAGTGTCGGTGTGCAGTGAATCACCCGGGCGCGGGCGTGCTCGGTCTGCGCTTCGTTTGACACTTCGATGATGCTCTCGGCCGGGATGTCCTTGCGCACCACGATGGCCATGCCAAATGATGATACGTCCTTGCCCTTCGCGTAACACGATTCGCCTGTCCGAGCGCCGGAGAGCACTCGAACGATTAGCGGCACGTACCACGTTGTGCGGGCGTGCAGGCGTTTCGCGCCGTAGACGTCCTGCGTGCCGCTCTCCCGCGCCTCGGCAACCCATTGCTCGACGGTTGTGGCGAGCTTGTCCTTGCAGTTCGGGATGCCCATCGCTCCGCCCCTTCCGGACTGCGTAGCCGTTGTCCACCGTGATCATACGCCGCACTTCGCGCAAGACGACTCCCGTGCAGGAAAAACAGGTATTTTCTCGCCGCGCACGTCTCAAAACCTGCAGGCGCGCAAACAGGCTATCCAGCAGCGAATGCGCGCGCCCGATAATCGCGCCCGGCCGTAACCGTCCGCGCGTTCACGGACGTCGATGATGAGGACGTTTACGATTGCGGCGAACGCTTCGTCGCCGGAGGCACGGGATCGAAGCCGCCGCGGGCGAAAGGATGACAGCGAGCGATGCGCCGTATCGTCAGCCAGCCGCCGCGGGCGAGGCCGTGCGCTTCAATCGCTTCGATGCCGTATTCGCTGCACGTGGGGAGATAGCGACAATGTCCGATCAGGAATGGCCGCACGGTCGCCTGGTAGAAC
Organism: Phycisphaerae bacterium; assembly: GCA_040235375.1. Classification (GTDB taxonomy): domain Bacteria; phylum Planctomycetota; class Phycisphaerae; order UBA1845; family UBA1845; genus JBECKQ01. Next base: position 5,747 of record JBECKQ010000215.1, read on the forward strand.
CGGATGACGAACACGGCCGACCAGCGAGCGAGGCGAACGGTCTGTCGGGCGAACGGGTGCATCTGTCAACCGCCGTCGGTGGATGTGGGAGTCTCACCATCGCTGGGAGCGATGCGCTCGAGCACGGTGATGGATCGGATCGCCCGGTATTGCTGTCCGTCGGCCGTGGTGAAGACGAGTTCCAGTCGATGCCGGCCGGCGGTGTCCAGATACGTTTGGCCGTTGAGCGCGTTTGAAATCGGCTGGTCGTCGTTGAGCCAGAGGAAATATCCGCCGTCGCGCAGATCCGCGGGCACGATGGCGCTGAATCGTACGAGCAGCGGAGCGATTCCGATCGCAGTATTCACGCGGATGCGGACGGCCTCCGGCGGCGATTCCGTTCCCGCCGCCGGCTGCGCGACGGGTGCAGGTGCGCGCGGCAGTTCCGAACTCTCCGATGAAGGCGCGTTGAACGCCACTTCCGGACGCCGCATGCTCACCGCTTCGTCGCTTTGCGTTGCCACGCCGGGGCGACGTTTGGATCGGCTACGGACGGCATCGGCGACGGTCTGCGGCGGACTCTCTTCGACCGATGGCTCCGGCTGCGCGGGCTGCTCGGCAGCGGCCGCGGCGAGAGGTGGCTGGTCCACGACCTGCATCTGCGCGATTTCGGTTGGGGGCGTTTTCGCGTCCACGCCGCACGTGCGCGCAAAGAAGGCCGCCGCCACGCCGGGCCGCCGCTCGTGACCGAGGCCCTTGAACACGCCGACGGTCACGTCAAAGCCATGACGGTTGTACCACTGCGCCGCTTCCTTCGATTCGCGCATGCAAACGGCGATGTCGTTTTCCGTGTTGAATATACCGACCTTGTCCTGTCGATAGCGGCTCACCGTTTCGGGATCGAGCACGGCGGACGAAAAGTTGGATTGCCGGACGCCGATGCAACTGAATCTTTCGGGGTGGCGGTTCGCCATGTAATGGGCCAGGTATCCGCCGGACGACCAGCTGGTCGAAAGAACCTTGGTCGGGTCGATATCGACGCGGCGCGTCACCTGGTCCATGGCAGCGGTCGTCAGCGCCTCGTCCCGCTTGACGCCCGGATGCACCGTGCGGAGCGGGAACTGCTGGATGAGGTCGGGCGATGTCAGCTCCGGGGCGATCACGACGAAGCCGTAGCGGTCCGCCTCCTGCTGCCATTCGCGGATTTGCCGGCTGGCGGTGTCGAATGGCTTCATCCCGTGAAAGGTGACGACGAGGGGCCACTGCTTGTTCGTCAGGCCGTCGTGGTCGCTGTGGACGTAGTCTTCAGGCAGGTAGAGCCAGTACCAGCCGTTCGTCGTCGGCTCCTGGAGGTGCAGAACCTCGCCGTTGCCCGGCGGCTGACTGACGGCACACCCGCTCAGCAGTGCGGCTGCAGCCACCAGCACTCCTCGGGCCAGAATTTTCCGCTTCAGCAGCATTCCGTTCCGTGTATATCGGCGATCGGCGGCACTCCAACGCGGCCCGGCACCACGCGTGCCTCGAAACGAGGAAGATCAAGCGCCAATGCACGTTATTTTAGTGCCTGATACGCCGAGGGGAAGCACGGTCACGCATCGTTTCGGCCGCGAAACAGTGCCTCCTGCCCCGGGATGGCACAGTCTGGCCCGAAGGCTCAGGCTCTGGAGCACGGTTCGTGGTGCGAACTTGTGACCACGGCCCCGCCGTCGGCGAGACCGTCCCACTCGCTTGCCGCATGCGGTTGCCCATAAGCTTGAGAGTGACGCGACGTTTGCGTTAGGATGCCCCACGGTTGCGGTTTGAACGGTCGCCTGGGCAAGTTGGCGGTAGCGGGGATCGTGTGGGGCTTGATTCACGGGGATTGAAGAGTGATTCTCGCCGGAATCGACGAAGCGGGCTACGGGCCGGTTTTCGGGCCTCTCGTGGTCAGCGGCACGGTGTTCCGCGTGCCGGATGACCTCGCCGATCGTCCAATCTGGGAGATCCTCTCGGAGAGCCTCTGCCAGGCGCCGCAGCGCGGCGACCTTCGCCTCCCCGTGGCCGACAGCAAACGGCTGTATCGCAGCCGCGACCAGCTCATCGTGCTCGAAAGGACCGCCCTGGCAATGCTGAGAGCGGCCGATTGTCGGCCGGCCACGCTGCCGGCGTTTCTGAAGCTCGTGGCCCCCGCCGTTCTGGCAGACCTGCCGGACTACGCCTGGTATGCGGACCTGGCCGTTTCGCTGCCGGTGACCACGACGGCGTCGGATGTGGCGACGCGGGCCAACGCCGTCCGGAGGGACATGCGGCGGCGCAACGTCCAGATGATCGGCGTGTTCAGCGAGATCGTCGCCGAGGGGCACTTCAATCGCCTCATCAAGTCGTCCGGCAACAAGGCCAACGTGCTTTTCCAGTGCGTGCTCAGCATCATCCGGCGCGTGTTCGAGTGCTGCCCGGGCGAGCAGGTGCGGCTGTACGTCGATCGCAATGGCGGCCGCGAGTACTACGCGGAAAAGCTGATGACCTACTTCGAGCGCTGCTCACTGCGAATCGTTGAGGAAACCGAGCTGCGCAGCGCCTACGCCTTGACCACCTCCCACGGCGACTGGACGATCGAGTTCATCGTCAATGGGGAGGACGAGCACCTGCCGATCGCCCTGGCCAGCGTCTACAGCAAATACACCAGGGAATTGATGATGCAGCGGGTGAACGCGTTTTTCGCGGCCCTCGTGCCCGGACTGGCGCCGACCGCGGGTTATTTCAAGGATGCGCGGCGGTTCCTGCGCGAGATCGAACCGGTGATACGCGATCATTCGCTGGACCGGTCACTGCTCGTTCGCCATCGTTGACATCGTCGATCAGGGGCGATACTTTCGACCCGGCCTCATCAGGAGCTTTCGGGAATGTCGATCGAGAACTGGTCGGAGCACATTCTGCTTGTCGAGCTGCAGGACGATCCTGCCTTCACGGACGACATGACGGCCCTTCTCGATCAACTGAAGGCCAGCGAGCAACTCGACGTCGTGCTGAACTTCAACGGCGTCAACTACCTCAACTCCTCGAACATCGCCAAGCTGCTGCGCGTGCGGAAGCTGCTGACCAGCCGGGACCGGCAATTGAAGCTCTGTGGCGTGAACACGCACGTCTGGGGCCTCTTTCTGGTCACCGGACTGGACAAGGTCTTCGATTTCTACGACGACGTGGCGAACGGCCTGGCGAGCGCGCAGATCGATCGCGGCTAGGGCCCACAACTCCAAATCCCGGTTGGGACGGTGGATCGCACTCGGCTCGGCCCAAAAACAAGGCCCCTCGCGGGTCGCGCGAGAGGCCGATGGTAATCGTCAAAGCCGCGCCGTCGCGTCCGAATTACTCCAGATTGCTCCATGTGGCGGGTACGTTGGCGTACACGGGGACCGTCGTCCGGGGGACCTCGCCGACGCCGGTCGTGAGGGTAACCCAGGTGCGAAGCCGGCCGGACTTCTGCGGAGGCTGAAGCCCGATCCACAGCTCGTAGAGCTTGCCGGGCTCGATCTCGACCAGATCGGCCTCGACATTGTTCGCACCGGTGTTGACGATCTTGAGATTGAGCGGGCCGCCGTCGCCTTGTCGTATGGTCACTTTCTGTGATGGCGGCGCGGCGAATGGATCGAGCTGCTGGAAGTTGACGTATCGAGGCGCGGAGACGAACGGAACGAGGACCTTGCCCGTGGCGCTCAGTGTCACGCGCCGATTCTCCGGGTCGTTCGTCGTGACGGTGATTCGTTTCATGTACTTGCCGGCCAGGTTGCGCGACTGGAAGATCGCCGTGATCTCTTCGGACTGGCCCGGCTGGATCTTGCGGGCAGACTGCCCGCTGATCTTGGTGCCTCACCCGCCCTTGATCGTGATGTTGAGGTCCGCCTTCCCTTCGTTCTGCACGACCCACTTGGCTGTGATCGAGTTGCCGGACCAGATGTCCGGCACCGTCACGGTTGCCCCCTCGCATGCCCACTTCGGCAACGCCTCGCCGTGGGCCACCTCCGGCGTGGTGGCAGTACTGTGACAATCTACCTTCGCAGGTTCTTTTTTCTCAACTCTTGGAACGCGGTTCCGTTTAGAGGCGCGCAGTTCCGTCGATTTCGGGGCGTCCGCGCGCGCCGCCTTGGCGGCCTTCGCCGGGGGTTCGTCCTCCGCCAGCGCTTGTGCCGCCGGCGCGAGTAGGCTGCACAAGGCGAGGCCAAGCGCCACGCGAGCGGTCAATCGCAGAACGTCAGACATTTGAAACATCTCCTTTTTCGTGATTCTCGAAACCAGGCTCGATATCTGATTGATCGACCGGCCGCCCCGTGCCTCCGAAGGGATCAAGGCTCCGCGAATCTGTCGCAACGGCAGGCCGGCTGCATTCCAGTCGGCGCATGATACCATCTAATCGTGCCTGTTGCAGCGCGCGTGCGGCGGGATGCTGAGAGCGCCGCGAGTGGAGCGAGCCGTCGGCCTGCAGCAGACAGTGCAGGAATCGGTCCGACGCGTTGCGAAATTCCGATAAAAGTCCCCCACTACCGCGCAACCGATGCGCAACAATCACGCGGGCGCGGAGCGCCGCGCCGTTCAGTGCTCGCACTTGTCAACGCGGCCCGGCCGATTTTCTGGTGGATTCTCCCTGCGGCGACAGCGAAATGTTGTAGCCGTCGCGCGCCAGATACGCCTGCCAGGCGCCGGCCGGGAGGTCTTCGAGATCGGCTTGATCGTACACGATTGCCCCCCAGCGAAGCGGAATCTCGCGAGGCTGACCTTTCTCGTCCACGACAATGTTCTTGAGCTTGCCCCACAGTCCGCCGTAGTTGGGAATCGGATAGTCGAAGTCGGCCAATGGCAGGTTCGTCCAGTCACCGCGATCGTCTTGGTCATCGTCGCGACATTCGAGAAAGACGTGGTCGGTGGTGCTGTCCTGCACGCCGGCCGGCAGGAACACGATGGCGAACGTGTTCAGATCCTCGAACTCGCCCTCCAGCGCTTTCGGCGAGGCGAGCCGCAAAGAGCCCATCAGCGTCCGGACGCTGTCGGCGTGCTCGATGACCGCGAACCTGTCGACGGTTCCGACCCAATGCTCGCCGGCGGCCAGGTCCGGTATCGCGCGGCTTTCGATCAGGGCGAGGCGCTGCTCGGCGCCGTCGAGATAGGCCAGCAGCCCGGCGGCGCGCAGGTTCGCCGCGGCCGTCTGCCGCGCCGTCCGCAGCATGTTTTCGACGAGCGTGATCGAGGCGGCTTCGTGGCGCTGGCGCCACAGGGCTCGGCCGGGAATGAGCACCAGGGCGAGCACGATCGCGATGATCACGATCACCACGAGAAGCTCGACCAACGTAAAGGACTGCCTGCGCATAGCGTTCGATCGCAGCATGGGCGGCGGTTGGGCGGTGAGCGTGCGCTCGGGGCAGCGACGGCAGATCGCCTGCATTCAACTGTACGCCCGCAACAGTGTCGGGGAAACCGGCTGTCGCCGGGCACACGCGTTTCCCTGGGCATTATCGACACTCGGCCGGCGACGCCTGCCCGTCAGGCGGGAGCGAGGACTTGGGCCGTTCTCGCCGGGATGTAGATTCGGATGCTCTGCTCGCGGCCGTGGCTGGGCGTCGGCCGGCAGGGATACGTTTGGCCTGGCGCGACAAGGGCGTTGCCGCCGAATTCCTCATCGTCCGAGTTGAGCACGATCGCGTAATCGGTTCGATCGGGGACGCCGAACTGGTAATGCTCATACGATCGGTTCGGGTGGAAATTGAACACGAACACCAGCGGCCCGCGACGGAACACGAGCACCTTCTGGCCGTCGTCGATGTTGATCTGTTCGTAGTACGGGTTGGTCAGGACGCCGAAACGGGCATCCACCGCCAGCATGGCCCGGTCGAACGCGGCCAGGTCCTTGTAGCGAAGCTGATCGTTATCCACGAGCGACCACTGCCGGCGGGCGTACTTGTGTGACCAGTTGTTGCCCTCGCGCGGGAAATCGACCCATTCCGGATGGCCGAACTCGTTGCCGATGAAGTTCAGATACGCTTCGCCCCCGAGGGCGAAGGTGACCAGGCGGATCATCTTGTGCAGGGCAATGCCCCTGTCGATGACGGGGTTTTCGCCTTTCTTGTTCATGTGCCAGTACATGTCTGCGTCCATCAGCCAGAAGGCGATCGTCTTGTCGCCGACGAGCGCCTGGTCGTGCGATTCGGCGTAGGCGACGTGCTTCTCACCGTAGCGCCGGTTGGTGAGCGTGCCGTACATGTCGCCCATGCTCCAGTTCTCGTCGCGCTGGTGCTTGAGGATCTTGATCCAGTAGTCGGGCAGGCCCATGGCCAGGCGGTAATCGAAGCCGAGCCCGCCTTCGTTCAACGGTCGGGCGAGGCCCACCATGCCGGACACGTCCTCGGCGATGGTGACGACGCGGGGGTTGACCTCGTGCGCCACCTGGTTGGCGAGCTGCAGGTACGTGATGGCGTCCTCGTCGAGATCGTAGATGAGGTAGTCGTCGTACGAGTTGAACGCCTTGTTGCCGTGGTGCAGGTACATCATGCTCGTGATGCCGTCGAATCGGAATCCGTCGAAGTGGTACTCGTCGAGCCAGAAGCGGACGTTGCTGAGCAGGAACCGGAGCACTTCCGTCTTGCCGTAGTCGAACAGCAGGGAGTCCCAGTTGGGGTGTTCGCCGCGCCCGCCGGCGTGAAAGTAGAGGTGGTCCGTGCCATCGAGCATGTTCAGGCCGTCGTGGATGTTCTTGACCGAGTGGCTGTGCACGAGATCGAGCAGCACGCGCAGGCCGAGCCCATGAGCAGTGTCGATGAGTTCCTTGAGCTCGTAGGGGGTGCCGAATCGCGACGAGGCGGCGTAGAAGTTGCTGACGTGGTAGCCGAACGAGCCGTAGTACGGGTGCTCCTGGATGGCCATCAGCTGGACGGTGTTGTAGCCGCCGCGCGCGATTCTCGGAAGGACCTCGCGCGTGAAGTCGCGGTAGGTGCCGATGCGCTCCTCTTCGATGGCCATGCCCACGTGCGCTTCGTAGATCCGCAGGCCGCCCTCTGTGTTCGGAACGGGGTGGCGCCAGCGATACGGCTCCGGCGGACACCAGTAATGGCCCGTGAAGTTGTTCGTCACCGCGTCGCGCGTGACGCGCTTGACGTACGCGGGAATGCGATCCATCGGCCCGATGGCGCTGATGACGTGGGCCTTGACCATGCTGTCGTGCACCAACCGGTCGGCGTACTCGCTGTCGGGAAGGAAAATGCTCCAGACGCCGTACCGGTCGCGCTCCAGCGGATGCGATTGGCGATCCCAACCGTTGAAGTCGCCGATGAGAAACACCGCCTGCGCGCCCGGCGCCCATTCGCGGTACCACACTCCCGCTTCGCCGTCGTCCTCGCCGCGATTGAAGCCGAGGTACTCGTGGCCGCGGCTGAAGGCCTCGAGCGATCCGCCCGCCTCGCACACGTTTCGCAGCGTCCGCTGATAGTTGCGGTAGCGGTGCCGTAGCGCGTCGGCGTAGGGCTCGAGCCAGGGATCGAGGGCGATCAATCCCGTTCCGTCCGTACGTTGTGCCAGAGGCTGCGCCATGAATTGATCCCTTCGTTGTTGCGGGCGTTTGGACCTGAAGGGAATGGTAGTGGCCGGCGCAGCACACGGCCAGTGCCGATGCGGCGCACCACGCGCAAGTGCGGCCACGATGGCGCCCTGCTCGCCCGCGAACGATTTGGTTGGAAGCCGTGGAGTCAGTCGGCGCCGCAGATGCGCCAGGCCATCATGCTCCAGAGGAGGAATCCGCCCAGCACAAGCAGGTGGGCGATGCCTCCATGACCGGGGCGCATCTCCGCGAGAGCCCAGATGAAGAACTGAAAGGACAGTGCTCCCATTCCGACCACGGAGATGGTCTTCATGCCGCTGGGGTCGAACTCAGCCAGTTTCGCAGTCATGCAAGTGGTATACGATATCCGTCCACCCCGGTCGCGGGTCGGCGGGCGTACCGCCGGGTTCAGGTTATCGGCGCACCGCTGGGGATCACCTGGCGCCTTGACGATCCCGGCCAGTCGCCTCCCCCGACATGCCCAATCGGGGCTTTCGCCGCACGCGGAGTCGCGATTCCGTGTTCGGCAGCGCAGAACGAATCAAGGGGGCCGCCCGAACCTGTCGATAGACCCAACGTTATCGGACACTGGCGGGCAGCCAGAAGGCGATAACTCGCCTGAGCCTTCGGCAGAGCCGATGAACTCGATGTCTGATCGCCACCCGGCGCCGGTCAATACTCGATCGGCTGTATGAGCGTCGAGTCTCGGCTAATTGCTGAACGAGAGGTCGATACGTTATGGTTCCGCGCCCATCCCGTCGCAATCTTGTCGGTCTGCTGGCGACGCTGGTTGCCTGCTTGACCGGCTGCTTCCACAAAGCGGATGTGCAGACCGTCGGAAATCGACCAGTGGTGCGCGTCCCGAGGGCCGGCGTGCGGCTTTCAGCCGGTAGCGTTCGGGAAGCGACGCTGTTCGGTGACCTGGCAAAGGGCGAAGACGTGCGCTACGTCTCCCGCCCCGCGACGGGTCTGCTCCAGCACACGTTCACCGTGGAAGGCGCCAATTTTGATCCAGATGTCAGCGCCGACGGCAAGCACATTGTTTTCGCATCGACGCGGCACTCGACGTCGCCGGATCTGTACTACAAGGCTGCTGACGGCCGGGCGGTCACGCAGCTGACCTGCGACCCGGCCGCGGACGTCCAGCCCGCACTGAGCCCGGATCAGTCGCGCGTCGCTTTTTCGAGCAATCGTTCCGGGAACTGGGATATCTGGGTCGTCGGACTGGACGGCACGAAACCGACTCAGTTGACCTCCAGTACCGGCGATAAGCTTCATCCAAGCTGGTCGCCCGACGGCAGCCAGATCGCCTACTGCTGCTTGCCCCCGCACGGCCAGTGGGAGTTGTGGATCGCCGACGCCGCCTCCGGCGGGAACCAACGTTTCGTCGGCTACGGCCTCTTCCCCGAGTGGGCTCCCCAAGGTCAGACCATCGTCTATCAGCGGGCCCGCGAACGGGGCAGCCGGTGGTTCAGCATCTGGCGTATGGACCTGCATGAAGGCGAGCCCGGCTACCCGACGGAGATCGCCTTCAGCAGCGAAGCCGCTTTGATTACACCAACGTGGAGCCCGGACGGGACCTACGTGGCGTTTGCCGCCGTCACGCCGCCCGCGGATGGCCGCGGCGCGGGGGTGTCGGATATCTGGATCGTTGATGCCGAAGGTCGCCATCGCATGCGCCTGACCGACGGGCAGAGTCACAACTATACGCCGGTCTGGGCGAGCAGTGGGCGAGTGTTTTTCACCAGCTCGCGGGGGGGCGCCGAGGCGATCTGGTCGGTCATGCCCTCGGGGGGCGATGACCAGCCGACTGGGATGACAGCGTCGGGAACGGCGCACGCCGCAGCGGCCAGGTCCGGCCGCTGACGGGTGCCGTGGGAGGCCGGGGCGGGCGCGTCAAGGCACGCCTTCAGACGGTCGATGATCGGTGTAGGCGCTCGCAGGGTGTCGAGTCTGCCTCGACACGGAAGCCAAGGGGGTCCACGGAAGGACGGCGCAGTGCAACACGCAGCGGTACAAAGGGATGATCCGGTCGGTCGGCGGCGGAGCCGCTGGAGTCGACCGGGCCTGACGGCGGCGTGTGTCGTCGGTCTGGCGATTGCAGGTGGATGCTGCGAGAGGCACGCGGCATCGGCTCGCATCCGCAATCGCGTGCTCGGCCCGATGCGAATCGCGGTTGCCCCGGCGTTGAACTTCAGCGGTTCGCCGGACTTCGACCCGAACGCCGTGGCCGACCTGATGGCGAGCGAGCTGAGCTGCGTTGACGGAGTTAAAGTCCTGCCCGTGAGCCGGACGCTCGCCGTCCTCGCTCAGCAGGGCCTCGATGAAGTGGAGTCGCCCGAGCACGCGCTGGCCATACGTGATCGGCTGGGTGCCGACGCGATCCTGGTCTTTGCAGTGACGGAATACAACCCGTACGATCCGCCTGTGGTGGGTATTACGGCCCAGCTATACGGGTGGCTGCCCAAGAGGTTGCCGCGTCGCGTTGACCCCGTTCTTGCGTCGCGATCCGCTTCGCCGCTGGTCTACAGCGAGGAGTATTCGCCCGACGCCCCGATCGCCCAGGCGTCGCGCGTGTTTAACGCCGCCAACGTGGCTGTGGTGGAGGAGCTGAAGGAATTCGCCGCCGCTCGCGGTGCTGATAACGGCGCCTTCGGATGGCGGAAATATGTCGTGAGCCAGCAACATTATCTAAGGTTTTGCTGCCACGCCACGATAACAGAGATAGTGAAAAGCGGAACCGCCCGCGCGGTCGCGGCCGGTTCCGATCCGACTGGTAGGATGCCATGAAGCGAATCAGGCAGCTCTCCCTGGTGAAGGGCACGGAGCGGTACGTGTTCCGCTATCCGGCGGGTTCGGAAGCGGCGGTGATCGACCGCCTTGCCGCGCTCGCCGTGAACCGGAACACCGACTTCGACTGGTTTGACGCGGCCGTGCTCAGTTACCAGATGGGCCGTCGCCTCGAGAAGGAACTCGACGAGATCACTTATACGTCGTGATTGGCGCTGGGACGCCACCAGGCCTGACCCGCTTGGAGCCTTCTGGGTCTTCGCCGGTTTGTGAGTGGTCATGAAAGAGAACCCGTTGATCAACGAGTTTCTGAACTACCTCAAGTACGAGCGGCACTTCTCGCCTCACACGGCCAAGTGCTATGCCGCTGACCTCTCGCAGTTCTGCGAGTTTCTCGCCGGCGGAAACGGCGAGGTCCCGGCGGGAGCGGATTCAGCCGGACCGGCCGTGGGTGGAAGGCCGGTCGCAGCGGGGCGGGCCACTGCCGTCCTTGCGGCGACCGACATGAAGCAACGGCTGCTGCAGATGGACGCCGACGAAGTGCGGAGGTATCTCGCCTACCTCGGCCAGCAGGATTATTCGAAGTCCACGACGGCGCGAAAGCTGGCGACCCTGCGCAGCTTCTACAAGTTCTGTCTCCGCCGCGGCTACGTCGAGTCGAACCCGCTGGCGGCGATTCGCACGCCGAAGCAGGAGAAGCGGCTCCCGAAGTTCCTCGAGATCGACCAGATCAACAAGCTGCTCAACACGCCCGATGACACCACGTTCCTCGGCGCCCGCGACAAGGCGATGTTCGAGGTGCTTTACTCCACGGGCATTCGCGTCAGCGAGCTGGTCGACCTCAACCGCCTCGACGTCGACGAGAACACCCAGTGCATCCGCGTCCGCGGCAAGGGCAAGAAGCAGCGCACCGCGCCCATCGGTCCCACGGCGCTCGGCGCCGTCCGGCGGTACCTGGCGATGAGAGACGCCGATCCGCGCGCCGCTTCCTTCGACCAGGAATCATTGTTCATCAACAAGCACGGCAAGCGCCTCAGCACGCGAAGCGTCCGCCGCAAGCTGGACAAGTATCTGGCCGAGGCGGGGCTCGACCCGAACGTGAGCCCGCACACGCTGCGGCACAGCTTCGCCACGCACATGCTCAACAACGGCGCCGATCTGCGCGGCGTGCAGGAGCTGTTGGGTCACCAGTCGATCTCGACGACGCAGATCTACACGCACCTGACCTCCGCGAAACTCAAGAGCACGTACGACGCGGCGCACCCGCGCTCGTAGCGAAGCGACAAGGAAAACGCACTCACGGGAGAACCGGCCGCGACGGATTGCGGCCGGTTCTTTGCATTTCAGGATCGATCACGCCAGGATGAGGAAAAGAAGCCAGACGCCGACGCCCACGGCGTACATGCCGACGACGAGCGCCACGCAGAGTATGGCCGAGGCCACCGGCACCTCCGACAGGCGCTCGCACCGCAGCGTCTTGTAGACGATGGCGATGCTCAGGCAGAGCGGCACGAGCAGGAGCATCCGCTGCCAGCCGGCCGGACTCATCGGCGCCGTCAGGAAGGCGAGCAGGGTCGTCATCATGGCGCCCCCTCCGGTCGCGGCTGGGCCCCGGTGCCGGGACGCACGTAGTTCGGATCGGCGGAGGCCAGCGCGTCGAGAATGATCAGCACGTTCAGCAGCCCGGCCACTCCGCTGTAAATCACGCCCACGTCCTGGGCCACGAAGCCGGCTTCAACCTCTGGATGATGCCGGCGTTCGCCTTGACCCCACAGGTACGCGGCCACCGTGTGGCTGCCGGCGCAGATTTGCGCGAGAAACCACGCCGTCCGCTGCGTCGGCTGCACCGTGGATGAAACCCCCCCGATCGCCACGCCTCCCCAGTAGGTTAAGGCGATCACCACCATGAGGATCAAGCCGCGCCGCCGAAAGCCGAGATAGATATGCCCCAGACCCGGCAGCACCCACGCGAGAGCGCCGGCTGCCGCTACTCTGGCCATCGAGGGCTCGCTGCTTCTTGAATTCGCCATTTCTACGACCGGAAATCGCCCATTGGACAAGGCCCCATACCGCACCGTTCGCAACTCGGCGGCGAACCCGCGTCGCTGCTCCGGGAGGAGCCGGCGGAAAACATGCTGAGCTTGCGGCTGGCCCCCATTCGACCGCACGAAGGGCACGCGATCGACTTGTCCCGGTTGCGCATTGGGGTCAACTGTTCGAACTCGTGGCCGCAATGCGAGCAGGCGTATTCGTAAAGGGGCATGGCTTCCTCGCTGCGAAACTCTGAATTTCACAAGTATACGTACCCTTCCGCGGACCGGCAAGCAGTCGCCGCTCGCCCGATCGTTGACACGCCGCCGGGGAGAACGATACTGCGGTCCTGTTGGACGCGTCGGGCGCGGTCGCAAAACGCATCGGGCATGAGCTGCGCTCAAACCCCGTGCAATCGACAGGAGGTTTTCAGATGGGCAAGACGATCCGTATCGCGGTTTCGGTGGCCTGCCTTATGGCTGTGGCCGGATGCAGCGTCACGGGCACGTGGAGAACCACTTCCGTTGTTCCGGAGGATTACGCCCAGAAATTCGATTTCCAGGCCATCACCTTTGGCGACGACGACCTGTATACGGCCTCGGTCAGGCGCGACGATCAGGTGACCACCACCACCGGCACGTACGACTGGGAGCCGCTTTTCGGGAAACTGGAGCTCAGTCCTGAACAGGGCAACGCGCAAAAGTACTCGGCGTACCTGTCCTTCGGCAAGCTCGTGGTCAAAAGGCAGTACGACGACGAGACGGTGAAGGCTACGCTCGAGCGGGTTGCGGAGTAGAAAGCCCGCACGCGAGCCGAGATCTGCCGCCAACCACGCGGTCGGAGTTATGCGCTTCCGTGTGCAATGCTCACGGAGCAGGGCACACGGCGACTTGCTCCGGCTGCGGCGCTCTGCTGTTTCCGTACTCGAATCACGTCATGGACGGAGCCGTCAATCTCTTCAAGCCTCGCGGCATCACGTCGGCGAAGGCGCTTTACCGCTTCCGCCGGATCAGCGGCATCCGCAAGAGCGGGCATACCGGCACGCTCGACCCCGCGGCCGAGGGCGTTCTCGTCATCTGCACGGGCAGGGGAACCAGGCTTGTCGAGCAGATCATGAATCTGCCCAAGGTCTACCGCGCGACGGCCAGGCTGGATGTGACCAGCGCCAGTTTTGACAGCGATACGCCACTGGAGCCGGTCAGAGCGCAGGTGATCCCCGACGCGAATAAGCTCGAGCGCGCCCTTGCGGAGTTCGTCGGCGACATCGAGCAGGCGCCGCCCGCGTTCAGCGCCCTGAAAATCGGCGGTGTGCCGGCCTATAAGCTGGCCCGCCAGCAAAAACCGCCTCGGCTCGGACCCCGCCGGGTGCGCGTCTATTGGCTCGCCGTGCGGGCATACGAGTGGCCTTCGATCGAATTCGAGATGGCCTGCGGTCGCGGCACGTACGTCCGCGCCCTGATTCGGGATCTGGGCCTCCGGCTCGGTACGGGGGGTTGCCTGACGGGGCTCCAGCGGAGGGCGGTGGGGCCTTTTCACATCGAGGACGCGTGGACTTTCGAGAAATTGGAGACAGCGGCAGCGACGAGTTATATACTGCCGCTCGATGAGTTGAAGCCGACCTTGGCGCGGTCAGCCGCTTGTATTCCAGCCAGACCGCGACAGGAGTAATGGCATGCGGTGGCCGTGCGAGGTGTAGGCCGTGCAGCCGTCGTGCGCAACGTCCGCCACGCGCCGGGGAGGCGCGAGACATGGGCAGTTCCGCCTCGCAATCAGCGATTGCTGGCGATGCCGTTCGGCAGCCGGTGCTTGACCGGCTCACCGTGATTGCGGCGCGCTGCCACGCGCAACGAGTCCTCAACAGGTTCCTGGCGGCGGCGAATCGGGCCATCGACACGCAGCAGCGCGTTCTTACCGCGAAAATCCTGCGAAACGCGGACAGTGCATTCGGCCGCGACCACCATTTCGCCGGGATACGCTCTTACGGCGACTTCGTCTGCCGTGTCCCGATCTCGCCGTACGATTACCTCCAGCCGTACGTGGAGAGAGTCAAACGCGGTGAATGCAGCGCCATGTTCGGGCGAAACCAGAAGGTGCTGATGTTCGCCAAGACCAGCGGCACGACGGACATGCCCAAGTACGTGCCCGTCACCACGTCTTTCTTGAACGAGTATCGTCAGGGCTGGAACGCCTTCGGCATCAAGGCGCTCGTGGATCATCCGGGCTGCTTCCTGCGGCCGATCGTGCAGGTCATCTCGCCCATGGACGAGGAGCACGCGGAGTGCGGGCTCCCCTGCGGAGCCATCACCGGCCTTATGGCCCAGAACCAGAAGCGCCTTGTGCGCAAGTACTACGTGGTGCCGCGCGAGGCGGCTTACGTTTCGGACGCAACCGCCCGCTATTATGCGGTGATGCGCTTCGCCCTGCCGGCGAACGTCGCCTTCCTGATCACCGCCAGCCCGGCCACGCAGCTCAAGCTCGCCCGCACCGCCGATCGCCATGCGAGTCTGCTCATACGCGACATCCACGACGGCTCGCTGACGCGCGAGATCGACGTGCCTCCCGCCGTCCGCCCGGCGCTGGAAGCGCGGCTGCGCCCCGATCCGGCCACCGCCGCTCATCTGGAGACCATTCTCTCCCGCACGGGACGCTTGCTGCCGAAGCATTACTGGCGGCTCGGTTTCCTCGCGAACTGGACCGGCGGCACCATGAGCCTCTACCTGCGTGACTTCCCGGAATACTTCGGTGATGTGCCGGTACGTGACATTGGCCTGCTCGCCAGCGAAGGTCGCATGACCATTCCCATCGAGGACGGTACCGCCGCAGGCATTCTCGACGTCGTCGGAAACTTCTACGAGTTCATTCCCGCCGAGGAGTACGGCTCGACCCGGCCGACGGTCCTGCGCGCTCATGAACTTGCCCTGGGCGGCGAGTATTTCATCCTGCTCACGAACTCCGCCGGCTTCTACCGTTACGACATCGGCGATCGCGTGATCGTGCGAGGCTTCTTCGGCCAGGCGCCGGTTATCGAGTTCCTGCACAAGGGGCTCCACGCCATGTCGCTGACCGGTGAGAAGCTCACGGAGCGGCAGGTGGTCATCGCGTTCGAACGCACCGCGGGGGCCTTCCAGTTGGACGGATGCAACTTCGTGCTCGCCCCCCACTGGGGTGACCCGCCTCGATACCGCCTCCATCTCGAGGCCGGCGACGCCGACGAGGAGTCGCTTTGTCGGTTTGCCGTCTCCCTCGACGAGGCCATCGGCGCCGTCAACGTCGAGTACGCATCGAAACGTCGATCGGACCGACTGGCGACCCTGGAATTGAACCTGCTGCCCCCCGGATGGCTGAGCGAGCGGGATATCAGCGAGAGTGCACGGCACCGCCCGGCGAACGAGCAGTTCAAGCACCAGTTTCTGCTCAACACGCTCGGCGGCGACCGGATGTTCCCGACCCGGCTGGTCCGGGTGGAAGGCCCGACGGCCGCCGCGCAGGCTTGATGCGGCAATGCAGGCTGCGGTACGATGCGCGGGCGCCAGCAGCGAGTTCGC
Organism: Phycisphaerae bacterium; assembly: GCA_040235375.1. Taxonomy (GTDB): domain Bacteria; phylum Planctomycetota; class Phycisphaerae; order UBA1845; family UBA1845; genus JBECKQ01. The sequence goes on from JBECKQ010000215.1 coordinate 21,650, forward strand.
CGACCAGGCAATATCGAGGAGTGGGGCGAGCGACCACACGTCTTTCACTTGAATAGGAGGCCACGATGAGACGCGCGAAAATCACGGTCATTGGAGCAGGAAACGTTGGTGCGAGCTGTGCCGTGTGGATCGCCCAGCGTGAACTCGGCGACGTCGTCCTCATTGACATCCCTGATTTCGCGGACAAGACGAAGGGTAAAGCGCTCGATCTGCTCCAGTGCGGACCGGTCGATCGGTTCGACTGCCGGATCACCGGGGGGGCCGACTACGCCGCGGCCGCGGACAGCGACGTCGTCGTGATCACCGCGGGCGTACCCCGAAAGCCGGGCATGAGCCGCGACGACCTCGTGCAGACGAACGTCAAGATCGTCAGCAGCGTCAGCGCGCAGATCGCCAGGGTGGCGCCGAAGGCCGTGCTGGTGATCGTGTCCAATCCGCTCGACGCGATGGTCTACACCGCGTGGAAAAAGTCTGGATTCCCCACGCAGCGGGTTGTCGGGCAGGCCGGCTGCCTCGATATCGCCCGATTCCGCGCCTTCCTCGCCATGGAGCTGAATTGCAGCGTCGAGGACATCAGCGCCCTCTTGCTGGGCGGCCATGGCGACGACATGGTGCCCTTGCCGCGCTACACCTCCGTCGCCGGCATTCCCGTGCAGCAACTGATTCCCGCAGACCGGCTGGAGGCGATCATCCAGCGGACGAAGATGGGCGGCGGCGAGATCGTCAAGCTGATGGGCACCAGCGCCTACTACGCCCCGGCGGCCGGCAGCGTAGACATGGTTGAGGCCATCGTTCGCGACAAGCGCCGCATTCTCCCGTGCGCCGGTTTCTGCCAGAAGGAATATGGCGTGGGTGGCTACTTCGTCGGCGTGCCTTGCATGCTCGGCACCAACGGCGTGGAGAAGGTCGTCGAGGTCGAGCTCAACGCGGACGAGCGCAAGTTATTCGATTCGAGCGTGGCCCACGTGAAGGAGCTCTGCGAGCTGGCCGAGAAGTTCCTCGGCTAGGCTGCGCGACGCGGCGTCACGCGTGCCAAATCTGAGAAGGGAGTGCCACTATGCGTCACCAATCGCAGGACGCATCGGAGGTGGAGCGCCGGCTTTGCCCCGGCCTGCAATCCGATTCGGGCGTGCAGTGGTCGTCGGCCACAGCGGAGGAAGCTCCGGCCATGTCGTACCCAGGAGGAAATCTCGTCGAAGTCTCCAGGCTGGAGGACCACAACTACCATCGCTCCCGGGTCGACGCCCACATCACCGGCAACATCGTGTTCGTGGCTGCGATGGTGGTCATGGCCCTGCTCATCGGAGACCAGTTCAAACCTTTCCAGCACGGAGCGAAGTGGCTTGATCCGGTGCGGCTGGTATGGGTCGAACGCGATCAGGACTGGGTGGCCGAGAGCATCCTGGTGGACTCGGCGACATTTCCGCCGGTCGACAACACCGGTCCCGTCATCACCGTGATGATCTACCCGATCGTGCTGTCCGCCGTGCTCGTGCTCGGTTCGCTGGCGATCGCGTACTTCATCTACACCGCGGCACGGCGGCAGACGCGCCTGATGCACGACGTGTACGCCGGCGCGGCGGACAGGCCGTACGATCGGCCGTGGAATGAAATCCGCGTGACATTCTGGGCGCTGGATGTCGCCCTCCTGTTCGCCCTCTTTCTGTTTCTGATGTAGCGCGCCGGCGTTCGAGCCGGCGCTTGCGCGACCGGGCGTACGCGCGTCACATCTGTGCATCTGCGCCGGTGAACTGGATGCCGACACGGTGCTCCATGCCGTGCAGCAGGACGCAACTGCGTACCACGCCCGTCAGGGTCGGTTTCATGGGCAGCATGTCAAAGTGCGCGTGAATGATCGAACCCGGAGGTATGTACTGCCGGTAGAGGAAGCTGAAGCCGCCGATGGAGATATCCTGCGTCAGGGCCGCGATTCGACGACGATGGACGGACTTCTCGCTCTGATTCTCGATGATGACGCTGATCTTCGTCTTCCATACCTTGCGCCTGTGCCGGCGCTGGCAATCGACGGGTTGGCGATATCCCAATCGATGAAAGGGCTCGGCGACAACCTGCTCTTTCATGTCCTGCGCCGGGCGGGGAGCCGACTGGCGCGCAGGTGGTGGCGCCGCAGGGGACACCGGCTGCGGGGCGGCGCATGGTGCCGGCGCGGGTCGCGAGTGCCGTGACGGCCACGATTCGTCGGTGTACGCGCGAGACGGCAGCGTCAGCAGGTCGGTCGCGTTGACGAGATGGCCCGCGCACAGGAGCATCTCACCACCGGAGTTGTAGACCGGGCCGGGCGTTACGTTGCCTACCGCGAGCTCGCCCCGTCGTAGTTTCCGTAGTGTCAGCATCCTGCAAACCACTGCCCCGTGCGTCGGCGTGAAGTGTCTGCCGCGACCGCACATCCGCCTTGAATGTGCCGGTCACGCGTCAGGGCGGCCGGCACTTGCCCCTGCCTGTATCGTCGGCTTCGACGAGCGCCCCCCTGAGAACCGTCACCGCTCATTCACGGTCCGAGAACACGGGATAATGGCGTCATAATCTCCCGGGTTTATGGTCAACACCCGGACAGCGCGGTATGGTGCCGGATGATCCAGCGGATTGTCACGACGACGCTCCAAGGTCCCGCATTGCAGGAGTGCCAACCCATGTTGCGCCACGTTCTATCGCTGGCTTTGCTGTCCGCTGTCGTCGGATTCGCGACGCCGGCCTCAGCGACGGAGGGGCTACAGGGGTCAGCGATTTCGCCGTTCATCAGCAACGTGCGACAGTTGACGTTTGAAGGACGCCGTGCCGGTGAAGGGTATTTTGGTCCCGACGGCAGGAAGCTGATCTTCCAGAGTGAAAGATCGCCGGGCGATCCGTTCTTCCAGATCTATGTGATGGACCTTGATACGGGCGATACCCACCGCGTATCCCCCGGCGTTGGCAGAGCCACGTGCAGTTGGATTCACCCCGATGGCAAGCACGTCATGTTCTCCTCCAGCCATCTTGATCCCCACGTCGACGCCGCGCAGAAGGCGGAATACGAGCGGCGAAACGAAGGCCGCCGCGGCAAGCGCTGGGATTACGACAAGTCCTACGACATCTTCGTCGCCGATCTCGACGGCAGCCACCTGCGCAACCTCACGGACACCATCGGATACGACGCGGAAGGGAGCTTTTCGCCCGACGGGAGCCTGATCGCGTTCAATTCCAATCGACAGGCATACGACGGCTCGCTGCCACCCGCTGATCAAAAGCGGCTCGAGGAGCAGCCGGAGTACTTCTGCGAGATTTACCTGATGAACAGCGACGGTTCGAACGTCCGCCGGCTCACCGATCGGCCCGGCGACGACGGCGGGCCCTTCTTCAGTCCCGACGGCAGGCGCATCTGCTGGCGGGCATTCTCCGAGGACGGCGTGCATGCGGAAATCTGGACCATGAACATCGACGGGTCCGACAAGAAGCAGATCACGCATCTGGGGGCCATGTCCTGGGCGCCCTTCTATCACCCCTCGAACAAGTACCTCATCTTCGCCACCAGCCTTCACGGGTTCGACAATTTCGAGCTCTACATGGTTGACGTGAACGGCACAAAAGACCCCGTGCGTGTGACCGATGTGGAAGACGCAGACGTGCTGCCCGTGTTCTCGCCCGACGGCCGGCGGCTCGCCTGGACGAGCAATCGAACCGCCAACCACCAAGGCCAGTTATTCATCGGCGATTGGAACCACGATGCGGCGATGGAGCGGCTCGGCCTCGCCGGTTCTGCGGATGATCGAGCTGCAGATGCGACCGCGATGCTGAGCACGTCGGCGGAGATCAATGCCGACGACCTGCGACAACACGTTGCGCGTTTGAGGGATTGCTTTCCGCCCGGCAGACAGACGGGCCGGCAGTGCCTTCGTTTCGTGACCGACTACGTCGCGAGTGTGTTCAACAGCCTGCCGATAGAGCCGGCCGGCGAAGACGCTTCACTGTTTCAGACATGCGAACTGCCCCTGATCGAAACGAGAGGCGGTCCGGAGAAGGCCAAGTGGGTGGGCTGTAACGTGCTCGCCCGACTTCGGTCCGACAACCCTGTGGACGACAGTGTGGTTGTCGTCGGGGCTCACGTCGGCTCGCTGAAGGAGGGCGGCGGGGCCGAGGACCACGTGTCCGGCGTGTCCGGCCTGCTCGAGATCGCCCAGTACCTCGCGCTCTCGGCGCAGGCGGGGGACTTCACACCCGCTCGGGATGTGATCTTCGCTGTCTTCGTCGGCGAGGAGCTCAGCCCCGGCTTTGTTGCGGGAGGGATGGGGGTCGGCGGCCCGCCCGCTGCGGCCAGGCCCCGTTTTGCGGCGTATATCGACCTCGGGTCCGTCGGCCGGCTGGACGGGCCGGTGCGGCTCACCGGCGTCGCCACCAGCCCCGTCTGGCGCCGCGAGATCGAGCGCCGGAACGTGCCGATCGGCCTCCCGATCGCGATGGAGGACTTCGTTGATCCGAACACCGCCGCGGTCCACTTCTACGCCAGCGGCGTTCCTGTCCTGAGCTTATCTTGCGGCCAGGCTGCAGACACCGGCGAGCGGAGCCCGGAACTCCATTACGACGAAGCGGCACGCGTGGCTAGGCTGGCCGCCTTGATCACACGGGCGGTCGCGGTTCAAAAGGCTCCCCCGGAGTTCACGCCGATCCGCAAGCCCGAGCGACCGCGCGGCGGTCCGTATCTCGGGACGGTGCCCGACATGACTGCGGTGGGCATCCAGGGTGTTCGTCTGGCACAGGTAACCGCCGGTGCGCCGGCGGAGAAGGCGGGCCTCAAGGCGGGCGACGTCGTCGTGCAGTTGGGGCAGTTGCCCGTCGCCAACCTTCAGGACTACAGCAAGGCGCTCGACGAGCTGCGGCCGGGGCAGCAGGTACCGATCGTCGTTGAGCGCGCAGGCCAACGGTTTGAGTCTCAGATCACCGTGGGGGCACGCGAGTAAGACGAGACTCTCGCTAGCGCGCTCCGCGAACCCGGCTGCCACCAGACGAAAGCGGCGAGCCACCCGGCAGGGGCGCTCGCCGCGCGAGCTTCGATGCTGCAACGTGCCGTGTTGCGGTCAGTTGCGTGATTCGAGCAATTTGGCGACGCGCATCTCGACCTGGAGCAGGTGCTGATCGCCCGCCATCTTGACCAGTTGCAGCAATTCGGTCATCGAGGCCACCTCCTCCACCTGCTCGTCGATGAACCAGGTCAGGAAGCTGCGTGTCGCGTAGTCCTTGTGTTCTTCGGCCAGCGCCACCATCGCGTGGATCTGGTTCGTGACGGCGATTTCCTGGTCCAGAGCGGTCTGCACGATCGTGGCCGGGGATGACAGGTCCCCCTTCGGCTCTCCGATCCCCTTCAGCTCGATCTTGGCCCCCACTTCGAGCAGGTAGTGGAGGATCTTCTTTCCGTGCTCGCGCTCCTCCTCCCCCTGCCGAAGGAACCACTGCGAGAGAATCTTGAGGCCGAGTTCGTCGAACCGGCAGGCCATCGCCAGATAGTTGTGCGCGGCGTGGAACTCGTTGGCGATCTGTTCGTTCAGCTTCTTCAAAAGCGGTGCTGGAATCGGCATCGTACAACCTTTCTGCTTCTTCTGTGCGCCCCATCCACGATCGGAAAATGGCGGATTCTAGGCCCGACGATTCGCATCAGCCACCAAGCCCGCGGCGTTTCTTCCGCCCACCTTCCGCTTGCGGTATGCCCCCCGATCGTGAACAATACTCGCCCGACTCATGCCGGCCTGCGACGCCGCGGCGGCCCTGTAAGGAGATAGTTTATCTCTGCCTCGTTTCTGTGCAATACAATTGCCATGATGATGCTGGCGGCCGGCACGAATCAGACGGCCCCCGTCCGGTTCGCCACCTTCAACATCTGGGAGCTCACCGCGGTCAAGCTCAACGATGTCGATGCGTTCGGTCGGGGGGCCAATCGGCAACTGGCGAACGCCGCGGAGATCGTCCAGCGCGTCCGCCCGGACGTTCTGCTGGTCAACGAGATCGACTTCGACCCGGACAAACGCCAGAACGCCCGGCTCTTCAGCGAACGATACCTGGCGGTCTCGCAGCACGGCCAGCCCCCCTTGCGCTACCCGCACATTTTCTTCGAGCCGGTGAACACGGGTGTGCCGACGGGCAAGGATATGGACAATGACGGCCGCGTGGGCGGCGCTGGCGACGCCCAGGGCTTCGGGGCTTATCCCGGCCAATACGGAATGGCGCTCTACAGCCGGTTCCCCATCAACGCGGCCGACGCCCGGACGTTCTGCGAGTTCCTGTGGAAGGACATGCCCGACAACCTCATGCCCGACGGAAAGAACGGCAAGCCCGACTGGTATACGCCCGACGAGGCGGAGATTTTGCGGCTGTCGAGTAAGAGCCATTGGGATATTCCGTTGCAGATTCACAACCGCCTGGTGCACGTCCTTTGTGCACACCCGACGCCCCCTGTTTTCGACGGCGATGAGGACCGCAACGGCCGGCGTAACAACGACGAAATCCGATTGTGGAGAGATTACATTGCCGGTGGAGATTCGGCGGCCTATATCGTCGATGACCAGGGCCGGCGTGGACCTCTGCCGCCGGACGCATCGTTCGTCGTTCTTGGTGACATGAATGCCGACCCCCTGCGGGGCGGCAGCACTTCGATGGCCCAACTCCTGAGGGTGGCTCGCGTTCATGACGTGGCGCCGACCAGCCGCGGCGCTGTCGCCAACGACGTCGCCGGTGCGCCGATGTATCCCGAGCGGCGCACAGCGGACTTCGGCCGCGCGGACTATGTGCTGCCTTCCACCGATTTTCAAGTCATCGACGCCGGTGTTTTCTGGCCTTCCGAAGGCGATGTTCTCTGCCGGTTGGTCGCCGATCGAGGCTCTTCCAGCGATCATCATCTCGTCTGGGTAACGGCGAAATTCCCCGACTGAGCCGGCGGTGACGTCCGGTCGCCTTTCAGCTCCTTTGCAATCTCTTTTGTCCCAAGGGGTTGCAGACAGTTAAACAGTTATTCACTTCGAATTTATCCGCCGCTTAATCGCTCTGAGCATAGTGTCCCAAGCGGTGAGGTTTCCGAAGTCTGTTCGTGTAAATAAAGGAGAGAAGACAATGCATTGGAGAAAAAGCGCTGTAGCAGTAGCTGTGATCGTCGCGTTTTGTTTCCCCGTGGCCTTCGCGTTCGCCCAGACGCAGGAACGGGGAGGAATGCATGGCCAAGGGCAGCAGGGACACCAGGTTGAGCATCAACGCACCGGTTCTATGACCGGCGAAATGAAGATCGACAAGGCGAGCGATCTGATGAACCGGACGGTGAAGAACCCGGAAGGCCAGGACCTCGGCAAGATCGAGAACCTGGCGATTGACCCGGACAACGGCCGTATCGCGTATGCCGTTTTGTCGTTCGGCGGCTTCCTCGGCATGGGCAACAAGCTGTTCGCGATTCCCTGGCAATCCTTGCAGTTGCAGGGAGAAAACAAGTACGTGCTCAACGTCGAAAAGAGCAAGCTGAAAAACGCGCCGGGGTTTGAGAAGGACAACTGGCCCGACATGGCCAACCCGCGGTTCGGCACCGAAGTCTACGGACACTACGGCGAAACACCATACTGGGAGAAACAGAGCCGCACCGGCACGCGTGAACAGCGACCGACGCGCATCTGCAAGGCCTCCCAGATCATCGGCGAAGAAGTCAAGAACGCGTCGGGCCAGGACCTTGGCAAGGTCGAGAATCTCGCCGTGGACGTCACCGACGGTCGGGTCGCCTACGCCGTGGTGTCCTCCGGCGGCTTCCTCGACATCGGCGACAAGGAGTTCGCCGTTCCGTGGAAAGCCCTGAACGTCCAGCGGAACAACGAGATCACGCTCGACGTCAGCAAGGAGAAGCTGAAAGACTCTCCGCAGTTCGAGAAGAACGAGTGGTCGCAGATGACCAGCAAACAGTTCCTCGACAAGACCTATTCTTACTACAACGTGCAACCCTACTGGGAGAGCGGGACGAAAGGGACTGAGAAGCCCTGACATCCAACACCGGCAATGCGCCGGGCGGAGCAACGCCAACGTGCGGACTGCTCCGCTTTGAGAGAGGGAGCCAACGTGCGAGCGGCTGCCGGGGAGGCCTCGGCAGCCGCTCAGTTCATAAAGAGACATCGACGGAAAGAGGCATCATGGGTCTCCTTGCCTGGGCATTCGTTTTTCTGATTGTCGCGGCCATCGCCGCACTTTTCGGTTTTACCGGCGTTGCCTCCGGCGCAGTCACCATCGCGCGCATCCTCTTTGCCCTGTTCCTGCTGGGCTTCCTGGTGCTGATTCTGCTCGCGATCTTCGGAGTGGGGGCAGTGACTTGATCGTTCGTCAGCCGGCGGCGGCCGTCGCCATTTCGGCACTTACCCGCGGCGCCGACAGTGCGTCGTCGGCGTGCAATTCAGGTCGCAGGTGAAGCCAGCCGAGCAGGTCTGCGCGTTGCAGGGGGTGATTGCCCAATTGACCTGTCTCCACGGCCGCCGCGGCATTCCCGAGGTACGCCGCTTCCATCAGCGACGCGCCCCCGCCGAGCGCTAGACTGCTGACCGCCAGCAGGGCATCGCCGCACCCCAGGCGATCCACGCAGCGATCGACCAGTGACGGCAGATGCTCGCTCTGCAAACGCTGGGACCATTCGGCGGATGCCCGGTCCTGGCTCGCGCGATTGAAGGCGACCAGGCCGCCCTTGCCCAGCGTGCATACCAGGTGGCGGGCGGACGTGCGGTTCATGAGCTGCCATGCCACGGACGAGAGACCCTCGTCGAAATCGTGGAGATTGCTCCGGATTTCGCGCTCGGTCGGACACAGCAGATCGACGTTCTCGAAATTCAGCAGGCTGCCGCGGCTGCCGCTGACATCCGCCGCAATGACGGCGACATCTCGCCGCATGTCCGCGAGCACGTCGTCGAGAAGCGACGCCGTGACGGTGCCGTAACCGAAATCGCAGAAGATCAGCACGTCGAGGTGCCGGCTCCAGTCCCGCAAGACTGACGCAGCCGTCCGCTCCGCAACGGAATCAAGCGGCACGACCTCGCCCCGCTCGACCTTCAGGATCTTGCTCTCCTCCACGAGGAAGCGCGTCTTTTCGACCAGGGCCGGCCTGGCTGGAACGGCGTGAAACCGCACGCCCTCTTCCGCGAGCAGGCGGCACGCCGCCGTGGTGTCTTCGCCCATGCCGGCCGCACTGAGGAGGAGCGCTTGCCCGCCGAGTGACGCGACGTGACGCGCCACGATGGCGGCGCCGCCCAGGAACGTCTGCTGGCCCAGTTGCGCCAGCGACATCATCGGCGATTCGCTGGCTACGTCGAGGGCGTCACAGAACACGTAGCGGTCGACGATGACGTCGCCGACCACGCCGACCCTCAGCCCGGCGAACGAAGCGAGTATGTCGGAAAGCGACTCCGCGCTGATCCCGTGACGCCGGCACACGAGTCGCAGTCGCTCTGTTTCGAGCCGCGCGTCGCGCCCGAAGCTGGCGATCAGCTCGGAGGAGCTGAACACGATGTCACCGCTGGAGAAGATCACGCGCCCGCCGTGGCGTTCGACGGCGGCACGCTCGCGCAGGAAGCGCGGGTCGCGCGATGTCTCGTATTCGCGGCCCTTCACGTACACGTCCGGCCGCAGCGACTCGATGATCGACTCCGCCGTCGGCGTGGGATCGATGTAGACGAAATCCACGAAGGCCAGCGCCGCGAGACTCTCGGCACGCAGCTCCTGCGGAATGTAGGGCCGCTGGGCCCCCTTGTGGATGTCCGAATCCCCCGTGATCGTAACGACCAGAACGTCCGCCTGGCGGCTGGCGAATTCGAGATGGCGGACGTGCCCCGGATGGACGATGTCGAAGCAGCCGTGGCAGTGCGCCACGGTCCTGCCCTCGGCGCGAACGGCGGCCAGCTCCTCCAGCAGGGCGCCCAGACGCAGAATCTTCTTTTTGTGGTCGGGTTGCAGAGCCATGGCGCTCCGTCGCCTGCCGCGATGCACGCGACGGATGTGTATCGGCGGAGTTACGCCGTTCGGTGGAGTGAAAACCCCCCTCCCAGGCCCGTTGCGTTGCTTTTCGACGGCCAGAGCCTACCATGACGCCCGTTTGTCGCAGGTCTGCCACGCGGGTCGTCCCTGCCCGGCGGCGCGACCTTTACAGAATCCCAGGCCCGCGTCGCCGCTGCGCTGCAAACCGCCGGGGCAAGGCTCCATGCTCTGCTGGACCCTTCAGAAATACATCTTCCGGGAGATGGGCAAGACCTTCGTCCTGACGTCCATCGGCCTCGTGGCGCTGCTCGGCCTCGGGGGCGGGGTCGTCAACATGATGGAGCTGGAAGGCGTGACCGTCGGCCAGCTTCTGAAGATCATAGCCCTCATCCTCCCCGTGTCGGCGTCGTTGACCCTGCCCATCGCAGCGCTGTTCTCGGCGACGGCGACCTATGGCCGGCTCAGCGCCGCCAACGAGTTCGTCGCCTGCCGCAGCGGCGGCATCAACATCCTGGTATTGCTGCTGCCGACGCTCTTGCTGAGCCTGCTCTCCGCCGGCTGCACCTTCTTCTTCATCAACTTCCTGATACCGGGCATGGTCATGAACATCGACCGTTACATCGGTGCCGACCTGCCCCGAATCATCAAGCAACAGCTCACCACGCCCAACCGGCTCGGCCTGCTGGGCGATCGGTTTCGCATCTACGCGGACCGCTGCGACGTCGTACCCGTGGCCGAGGGGCAGAACTCGCCCGAGGCGCTGCGACTGGCGCGCGTCGCCTTCGTCGAGAAGGATGGCGCGGACTGGTCGCGCTTCGGCACGGCGCAGGACGTCTCGATCCAGTTTGAGATCCAGCCCGAGTCCGCCACCATCGCCATCGACATGCACCACGTCAGGCTGTACGACGCCAAGGCGGGCCGCTACGTCGATATCGAGCACCAGCCGGTCGAGCGCTTCACGATCTCCCAGCGCATTCCGCTGAAAGTCAAGTGGCTCGATCTCGGCGAGCTATTGCGCTACGGTCGCCATCCGTCGCTGTTTCCGGAGGTGGAGACGCGCTTGGCGGCCGTTCGCGCTGCCATCGCCGAGGCGATGTTTTATCGCGAGGTCCAGAGGCAGTTTCGCGATAGTGCGGAGCGCATCCGCGAATACGGTGAGGTTCGCGTCAGCGACCAATCCGTGCAGTACGTGATCCAGGCGCCTGTGCTGCAGCCGGGTGCCCGGGACAATCGGGCCCTCTTCAGCGACGGCGTCCGGATCCTCGAGATGCGCCGGGGTGACCACGGCTTCACCCTGCGGCGCACGGTTACGGCGGATACCGCGGCACTGGTCATGGAGCCGGATCGCAGCCGGCGCCAACTGCTCGTCAACCTCCAGGCGGCGGGAAACGTGACCGTCACCTATGCCGGCCACCCGGACGATGACCTCCGCAAGGAACGCGAAGGATTCGACTCGCTCGATGCGCCGGCGAAGTACGTCGAGCAGGGCCTGGCCTGCTCCGACGACGAAATCCTCGACGTATCCGATAACACGCTCGGTTTCAGCGAAGAGGTGACGCACCTGCGGATGGGTCTGGCGAAGGAGGTCGGCCATCTGTCGCGGGAAATCGCCGGCATCCTGCACTCGCGCCTCGCCTTCAGCCTCAGCGTGTTTGTGCTCGTGATCCTCGGCGCCGTCCTGGGGATCGTCTTCCGCGGCGCTCACGTGCTCACGGCGTTCGGCATCAGCTTTGTGCCGTCGTTGTTCGTGATAGCGATGATCATCATGGGCAAACAGCTCATCGACAATCCGTCCACGACGGCCGTCGGGATCGGCCTGATTTGGGCGGGAATCGCTTTCGTTGCGGCCGTCGACCTGTTCGTCATGACGCGGGTGCTCCGGCGGTGACGCTGCCCGCGATAGATGCTTCATGAAGAACCTGGACCGCTACATCCTGCGAAGCCTCTTCGTCAACTACCTGATCGCCATCGCGGTGATGATCAGCCTCTACGTCGTGCTCGACCTGTTCTTCAACATGGACGAGTTCACCGAGGACGCTCAGTCGACGCACCAGGTTCTGCTCGACATATCCAGCTTCTACGGCAACCGGATCTTCCTGTATTTCAAGGAGCTTTCCGGCGTCATCACGCTGTTCGCCTGCCTTGTTGCCCTCGCCCGCATGCGGCAGATGAACGAGCTGACCGCCGTGCTGTCCTCGGGCATCAGCCTTTACCGCGTCGCCGCGCCGGTCATCGCCTTCGCCATCTTCACCACCGGCCTGTGGTATGCCGACACGGAGTTGATCATCCCCTCCGTCGCCCACAAGCTCGCCCGCCGCCACGACGATGCCCGCGGAACGCGCACGTACGGCGTGTGGTTCCTGCCCGACCGCGACGGCAACCTGCTCTCCGCGCAGCAATACCTGCCGGCCGAGAACAGGCTCGATCGCCTGCTGGTGCTCAAGCGCGGCCCCGACGGCGAGATCGAAAGCGTCATCCAGGCCGAGCAGGCCAACTGGGAGCCCGATTCGAACGAGCCGAACAAGGGACGCTGGCGGCTCGAACGCGGCATCGAACATCGCCAGCGGCACGATACCCGCGAAGGTCTCGCCCCCGCCGGTGACATCGAAAACACGCTGCTGGGCTATTACGAGAGCGATCTGGACCCGCGGACGATCGAGGTGCGGCAGTCCGCCAACTGGATCCGTTTCCTGAGCTCCGCCCGCCTCAACGAGCTGGCCGGCGAGCTGAAGGGCAAGATGCTCGAGCAGGTGCGGGAGACGAAACACGCCCGATTCACCACGCCGCTGGTGAATCTGCTGATGCTCGTGCTCGGGTTGCCTTTTATCCTCGACCGCCTGCCGGGCAGCATCCTGTCCAGCGCCGGCAAGTGCCTGCTCGTGTGCGGGGCGTGCTACCTGTTCAACTTCGCGGCGCTGAACGTTGGATCGGTGACGGACCTGTCAGCGCTGCCCGCGTGGCTTCCCGTCCTCGTCTTCACGCCGGTGGCCGTCGTGCTGATGGACAGGATGCACACCTAGAACTACGGGCGGGGCTCCGCCTGATATGGCGCATTCAATCTGCTCGAGCACCGGCGAAGCACGCATACAGACGTTGCGTGATCGGACCCGGCTGGCCGTTGCCGATCGGCTGATCGTCCACGCGCGTCACCGGTATGATGTCCGCCGTGGTGCTGGATATGAACGCCTCGTCCGCGGCCAGCAGCGTCGCCGCGCTGAAGTCTTCCTCCGCGCACGCGACGCCCGACGCCCGCGCGCACTCGAGCACGTAATTGCGCGTCACGCCGTGCAGGATGTGCTCGCTGAGCGGCGGCGTGCGTAACGTTCCGCCCGTCACGATGAAGATGTTCGTCCGCGTCGTCTCGCGCACCATGCCCTCGGAGTCGACGAAAATCGCGTCGTAGTAGCCCTCCCGCCCCGTCTCATGCTTGACCAGAACGTTCGGCAGCAGGGCGATCGACTTGATGCTGCACCGCGCCCAACGGATATCTGGAAACGTCTTCAGCGACACGCCCCGGCGGCGAAGCTCGGGGTCGTACACCGGGCGGGCCTTGAACGTCGCCACGACCGTCGGCGTTACGTCGCGGGGAAACTCGTGCCCGCGCGGCGCGACGCCCCGCGTGATCTGGATGTAGACCATCACGTCTTTGAAGCCGCACCGGCGAATCCCTTCGGCGATCACGCCCGGCAGATCGAGGCTCGCGTAGTCAACGGCCAGATCGATACCATCCGTGCTGCGCTTGAGGCGCCCCAGGTGCTGCTCGAGCCGAAAAGGCCTGCCGCCCGGCGCGACGATCACCTCGTAGACGCCGTCGGCGAACTGAAAACCCCGGTCCTCGACCGAGACTCGCGCCTCCGCCAGGTCGCTGAACTCGCCGTTCACGTACGCGATATCTCGCATGCTTTCCGCCCCGCCGACAATCCTCGGCAAATAACACTGGTGCCGCGACGCACGGGGCGATAACTTACACCGGCGAGCGACAACGGTCCATCGGCAGGCGAATACTCTGACAATCGCAGACTCAGAGAAACCACTGGACATTGGATGATGACCGCCTTGCGTCCCGCTCTCTCCGACTGGCAGCCGTCGGCAAACCGCGAGCCAATTGTGCGCGTCGGCATAATCCTCGAAGCCGACACCACCGCCTCTGTACGCTTGGGCCTTCCTGATGAGCCGCACGAGCTATGCCCGATCAGCGGCGCGGCCCGTCGCCTCCAGGCGGCCGAGCTGAAGGCGACACTGGAGGGCCGAAAGGTCGGGATCACCACGCCCGACGGCACGACAAGCGCCGACGGCTGGCGCATCAGCCCGACCAGACCCGAGCCCATCCGACGGAATTCGGGCATCCTTGTGCGCCACGTGCCGGCCGGTCGCGGCTTCCATTGGCAAAAACGCATCGACCAGACGCTGCCCGGCGCCCTCGAGCTGCGCCCCGGCCGGCGGGGACTCGTCCTGGTCAATGAACTCCCGATCGAGGACTACCTCGCCGGCGTGATTACGGCTGAAATGGGCGCCCACTGCCCGCCGCCTCTCCTCGCCGCGCAGTGCATCGTGGCACGCTCCTGGATTCTCGCCTTCACCGAGCCCAAGCATCGCGACACGCCATTCGACCGCTGCAATGACGATTGCTGCCAGCGATACCAGGGCACCGGCGAGCTCTTGCCCGCCGCCATCGAGGCCGTCGAGTCCACCCGCGGCCTCGCTCTGCTCGACGCCGACGGCCGCGTTGTCGACGCCAACTACTCCAAATGCTGCGGCGGCATTTCCGAAACGCCCGAGCATGTGTGGCAAGTCTCGAAGCCCGGACTCTCCGCCATTGTCGACGCTCCGGCGGAGGACCCTGTCCATCGCTTCATGCCGGTGACCGCTGCCAATCTTGATGAATATCTGGACGGCTCGTGGCTGAACGAGACGCGCGTATACTGCTCTCCCAACACTGCGCCCCCGGCGGACTTCGGCAAGTACCTCGGCCGCGTCGATGAGCAGGCGGACTACTTCCGCTGGACCGTGGAGTACACCCGCACTGAGCTCGAAAACGTGCTTCGAGCCAAGCTGCCGTCGGCCACCGACCTGGCCGTCCTGCACGATCTTGTGGTCACGCGACGCGGCGTCTCCGGCCGGGCCACCGCGCTGCGCATCGACCTCGAAGATACTGCCGGCCGGCGGCGCAGCATCCAACTGAAAAGCGAATACCGCATCCGCGAAGTGCTGCATTCGTCGTTTCTTTTCAGCAGTGCCTTCGCCGTCCGCATTCATCGTGGCGGCGGCCTGCCCGAGCGCGTCTCGCTCCGCGGGGCCGGTTGGGGCCACGGAGCCGGCATGTGCCAGATCGGCGCCCTGGGCATGGCCCTCGAAGGCATCCCCTACGACCGCATCGTCGCCCACTATTTCCCAGCCGCCGGTTTGAAACAGGTCTACCGCTGAAAGGCCGTCCGCCCGGACCTTGCTCCGCCGCGGGCGCCCCCGCATCATTACGCCTTGTGTCACGTCACCTGTTGAGGGCTGACCATGGCCGACATCATGCACATGCTGCAGATCGAGACGCCTGCGGAGCGGGTCTATCGCGCCGTGACCGAGCAAAGCGACCTGGCGAGCTGGTGGACGACCGAGACCGTCGCCTCTCCCCAGGTCGGCTCCGTGCTCGAATTCCGCTTCGGCGACAGGTACCACAACAGGATGAAGATCGCCCGCCTCGTTCCGAATCGGCGCGTCGAGTGGCTCTGCCTCGAAGGCGATCCGCAATGGGTCGGCACGACATTTGTCTTCGATCTTCAGGAGAGTGATGGCCGGACCACTCTTCGCTTCACGCACGGCGATTGGCGCGAAGCGACCGACTTCTACGCCTCCTGCAACTTCCAGTGGGCCTACTACATGATGAGCTTGAAAAGTCTTTGCGAGACGGGCAAGGGCACACCTTTTCCCCAAGGCTCCGCGGATTGACCAACTGCCGGCGGGTCAGCGTTCGGACGGTTCTGACCGTATGAACCCGTACGGTGCGGGCGCTCCGACCCTGCTCGCAGCCCTGACGCCGGTCACGGTTCTGATTTCTGTGCGTAGTCGCGAGGATATTCAGTTCGTCGATTCGATTGGTTCAGAGCGGACGTCATAGTCCCAGTCCCAGTCGTCAAAGTAGAGATTGTGCCCGTCGATCTCCACTTCGCCGCGCTGGAAATCCGCCGGCTCGCTGCGGAAGCTGGTCTTCGGCGGGTCGAGCTCGCGGCCGAAATCCAGGTTCACGATCAAACGGTACGGGTCCTGGTTGCCGAAGAAGAACTCGCGCACGCGCGGATCGTCGCTGTCCGTAAGCCCGTAGGATGGATCGACGGGGAGCCAGCCCCAGGGCTCGACGTAGATTTCCGCCCAGTCGTGCATGTTCCAATGGACGGGGATCGTCGTCCAGCCGGACTGCCAGCGGGCCGGCACGCCCGCGGCCCGGCACAGGGTGATGAAGGTCAAGGCCTGCACGCCGCAATCGCCCCGCCGGGTGGCCAGGCCTTTGGCGGAGATGCTCGGAATCGTGCTGTACTCGACCTCCGCGCAGTAGCGCATGTTGTGGCATTCCCAGAGGAAGATGCGCCGCGCTTTTTCGAGAGGATTGGTCACGCCGGCGGTGATCTCGCCGGCCAGGCGTTTGACCTCTTCCGAGAAGCGGATGTGCGGCAGGCGCTCGGCGGTGTACGTCTTGTACAACTCGCTTGACGTGTCGTAGTCGCGGGCGTCGGCAGCGTTCGGCATGGGGCAGTACGCGTAGGTGGTGAACTCATATTCCGCCTGGAACACGACGGGCTCGGACGGATCGTCAACCGTTCGCTTGAAGTAGATCGTACGCTGCGGAGCGTCCTTGGGAGCGATGTATCCGTCCTCGGGATCGCAGCGGACTAAGCGCACGTCCTGCTGCTGCCGGTATTCCTGCGGGAAAGGCATCCAGCAGCGGATTTTCGCCCCCTTCTTGAGCCGCGGATTGTCCTTGTGGACGCGGATGGTGTAGGTCAGGTGCTGCCGGAGCGGATTGATCAGCGGCCCGTCTGATTC
>JBECKQ010000402.1:0-7885 GCA_040235375.1 Phycisphaerae bacterium
ACGCCAAGCCCTTCAAAAGCGTGGCGCGGATGTGCGAACGGGTGCAATTCTCGGCGAGCCATTCCTTCGCCAGGGCCACGTCTTCGTGTGCGATCATCGCAGTAGCTCCGGTCAATGCGGACCGTAAAGGTCGGGCGTTCGTGAGTCGCCGGCGACCGCTAAGAAGAAGCCGGCGAATGATCTTAGGCGGACCTGTCTTCACTTTCAGGGCTTACAATGACTTACATCGACAACCCCAGGGGGTGGACCTTAGGCGGAAGCCGCTTCTGCCCCTCCGCGGCTGCGACGACTGTAGCGTACACCGATTATTGAGGAACTCAACCCTGGGGGCGGCCGGTCGGCGGGGCGGAACCTATTGCATCGTCGATCGACCCTAACCTCCCCAGCCCGCCGGAAAGAAGGGAGATACACGTATGCCACTGTTCTCGAGCAGTGCCCTGCGCTGCTGAGGCTTCCGTGCGGGAGATCGAACCCGGCGCGGGTGCTCGCGGATGAGCGTTTGTCGTCCTCGACCCGCCCCCTACCTCTCTGGAAGGGAGGAGGTGCGTCTATTCTCGGATTTTAACGATCATTTCGACTTCGACGGCGGCGTTCAGCGGCAACGCGTTCGCGCCGACTGCCGCACGAGCGTGCTGACCTCTGTCGCCGAAGATCGCGCTGACCAACTCGGACGCTCCGTTCATCACTTTCGGCTGCTGCTCGAAATCGTCCGCGCACTGGACCCAGCCGGTCAGCTTCACGACGCGCTCAAGGTTGTCGAGGTTGCCTGCCACACCGGCGACAGCCGCGAGGGCGTTGAGGCAGCACACACGGGCGGCGTCATAGCCCTGTTCAACGGTGAGGTCGCGGCCGAGCTTGCCGGTGTATTTCAGCTTGCCGTTCACCATGGGGATCTGCCCGGACGTGTAGACGAAACTCCCCGCCTTCACCGCGGGCACGTAGGCGGCGACCGGCGCCGCAACCGCGGGCAGTTCGAGGCCGAGCTCTTTCAAGCGATCGATCACGCTCATGTGTGCTCCTTTCACGGAAGGTGAAGTCGGCGATCGGCCATGCCGGCTGCGTTCCGCTCGCCGTTAGCGTGTACCGCGCACGACTGCAGTATATCAGACGGCGCGCTCCCGCGTCACGAGCGGGCACACACCATTCGTCTGCGAACGTGCACTGGCGGCCGGTTACCCGCGGCTGAGCGGATCGCATAACGCTTCGGGGCGGATGGGACCGAAGACGAGTTGGGGAAACAGCCCGGCGAGGCGGTCGGCGTTGAGCGAAAGGTCGGCCGGCCGCGGCTCGGGCGACTCGATGGAGAGGCGGGAGACGGGGACGAGCCTGGCGGCCGGAAGGTCGAGAGCGTCGGCGAAGCGCTCGGCCATTTCGTAGCGGGAAAGGCGTTCGGGGCCGCCGACATGGATAAGGCCGGTAAGCGGGCTGCGGGCAAGGGCGATGAGGATTCTCGCAGCGTCGCCGAGCCAGAGCGGAGTGCGGTACTCATCGATGAAGAGGCGCAGCGGTTCGCCGGTGCGCAAGGCGTGCATCTGCTTGACGAACGTCGTTTCGCGCGGGGCGCAGGGGTAGCCGTACATGAGCGGGATGCGGACGGAAAGTGTCCCGTCGATGGGTATGACGGCGCGCTCGGCCTCGGCCTTGGTTCGGCCGTAGTGGCTGAGCGGCTGCGGCGGGTCGCTTTCGCGGTACGGTGCGTGCGCGCCGTCGAAGACCATATCGGTGGAGACAAACACGAACCGGGCATGATGCGCCGCGGCGGCCTCGGCGAGCCCGACGGTGGCATCGACATTGATCCGGCGCGCGCGGTCGGGGTCGGCAAAGGCGGCGGCGATCGAGGTTACCGCGGCGGCGTGGATGACGTGCGTCGGGCGGAAGTTGTCGACGACCTTCGGGAGCGCCGCGAGATCGGCCAGATCGATGCGCGCGATCGCTGCGGCCGCCAACGGTGTGGGACCTTGGCCGGCAAGAGCGAGGATGTCGCTCGCCGGAATCTGCTGTGCGAGTTGGGTCAGCAGGTGGCCGCCGAGCTGGCCACTCACGCCGGTGATAAGCCATCGCTCAGTCATGCCGAGTATGGTACGCGCGACTTTTGCGAGAGGCGAAAGTGCTCGCGGAGAATCACGGGCAGGATGTCCGTGCCACTACTGCGGCTGGCGGTCGTAGATGGTCATATCCAGCGGGGCCTTGTCCGTGCCGGGCGTGTAGATGTACGTTTCCGCCTGCTGGAAGACGCGGGCGAGGCTGTCCATGAGCAGGCGCGTGCGCGTCACGAGCGGAGATTCGACATACGCCTCGTGCACGCTGCGGAAGCGATCGGCGTCACCGGTGGCGCGGTTGACACGCCGCTGGTGATAACCTTCGGCGGAGGCGAGCATTTCGTCGGCCCGGCCCTGGGCCTTGGCGACGATGGAGTTGGCGAAGGACTCGGCCTCGTCCGTCTGGCGTTCGCTGTCCTTCTTGGCGCTGGCCACGTCACGGAACGCATCGGCGATGGCGAGCGGCGGCTCGATGCTCTCGAGATCGACGGAAACCAGCGTGATGCCGCAGCCGTAGTGGCGCAACGCCTCCTGGGCGCGTTGACGTGTGACGTTCTGGATTTCGGCCTTGCCTTCCGTAAGGGCATCGTCGATCGAGTAGCCGCCGAGCGTCTCGACCATGACGCCGAGGACGGCCAGGCGCACGAGGCGATCAGGCTCGGCAGTCAGCGTCAGGTAATCTGCGGGCTGGTCGATCTGGTACTGGGCGATCATCGTGGCCTTCACGATGTTGACGTCGCCGGTGAAGATGTCGGTGAGCAGCGTGCGGCTCTGGGCGACGAGGTCGCCCTTGTCGATGAGCGCGCGCAGGTCGGGGTCGAGCCCGACGGTTACGCGCTTGACCTCCGTGGTCTTGGGCTTGTCCACGCGGCCGATCGGCCAGGGCCAGGCGTAGTGCACACCCGGCGTGGCCTCCCGTTCGACGATCCGGCCGAACCGGCGAACGACGGCGCGCTCGTCGGGCTGCACGAAGTAGAAGCTGGAGGCGAGATAGAGCACGGCGGCGCACGCGATCACAACGAACGCGATAGCGCCCGTACGCCGGCGCGGCAGATCAGCCTTCGGGGCCTGTGGTTTGTTGCTTGTCGCGGCCATCTTTCGTGAGCGAGTTCTCGATGGTTATCTTCGGCAACTGTTCGACCGGCGCATTCGGATTGGTGAGCAGGCGGAAGAACGGGGCGTCGGACGGCAGAATGAGAATCGTGTCGGCGTCGAGGCCGGTCTCGTACGATTCGAGTGTGCGCAGAAAGCGGTAAAACTCCGGGTCGGTGTTGTAGGCCTCGCCGTAGATGCGCGTGGCCTCGGCGTCGGCCTGGCCGCGGATGCGCTGCGACTCGGCATAGGCTTCGGCGAGGATCTTCTCCTGCTCGGCCTGGGCGTTGGCGCGAATGCGCATCGATTCCGCCTCGCCTTCGCTGCGGTACTTGGTGGCGATCCGCTGGCGCTCGGCGCGCATGCGGTCGAAGACACTGCGGCGGTTCTGCGCGGGGAAGTTGAAGCGCTGCACCTGCAGGTCGGCGATTTCGATACCGAAGGAGTCGCGGGCCCGCTGGGCGCTTTCGTTCAAAATCTCGCCGACGATCTCCCGCCAGCGTCGGCTCGAGGCATCCGTGGTGACAAGGGGGTTGAAGTCGGACGAGCCGAGCTTGGCGTTCAACTGCGAGCGGATGATGTCACCGAGACGCGGCTCGGCCCCCGCCTTGTCGCGGACGGTTTCGAGGAACTTCAGCACTGCGCCCTCGCTGCGTTCGATCCGCCAGCAGGTGAAGGTGGCGACCTCGACGTTCTTCTTGTCGCGCGTCAGGTACTCCTTGGCGGGCGTGTCGGCCGGCGGATCCTCGAAGACCTGGATGCGGTTGTCGAAGCGGACGGTCGTCTCGATGGGCACCGGCCACTTGAGGCGCAGACCGGGGTCGAGGTACGTGCGGACGGGCTTGCCGAACTGCTTGACGATGACGAACTCGGTTTCGTCGACGGCAACGAAGCACGTCGACGCAATCGCGATCACCGCGGCCAGCACGATCAGCGTTGCGATCCAGCCTTTCATTTCGTCGTCAACTCCTGGCCACGCCGGCAGGCGTTTCACTGCGCCCGGTCGAACAGCGATTTTCCGCTGTCGGCCTGGCGGCGGTTGAAGCGCAGGTCCAGGTGCAGGTTTTCCGCCGCCGGCTTGACGCACTTGCGCAGGCCGGGCAGCACCTTGTCGTAAGTTTCAAACAGCAGCCGCGCGGAGGTCAGCGCGGGAAACAGCCGGTAGGCTTTGCGGCGGGCGAGAAAACTGTCCGCCTGGCCCTTCGCCTCGGCGATCGTACGCAGCGCGTACGCCCGGGCGTCCTGGATGGTGGCGTCCTTGGTGCCGTGAGCGACGGGGACAATCTGCGCTTCGTATGTGAGGGCCTGATCGCGTTTCGTGGACTTGTCCTCGAGGGCGCTGGCCACGTCGCGGAAGGCCTCGTGGACCTCGGGCGGCGCGTGCAGGTCCAGGAACGCGAAGCTCAGCAGCTCGATGCCGCTGTTGCACTGGTCGAGGATCGCCTGGGCTTCGTGGTGGACTTCGGCGGCCAGCTCGAGCTGGGCCGTCGTGAAAACGGTCTCGATGTCGGCGCTGCCCAGCACGGTGCGCAGCCCGCTGCGGACGGCGTCCTTGACCAAACTTTCGCGATCGGCTGCGGAGTATGCGAAGGCGAGCGACCTTCCGGGCTTCATGTGCCATTGCGTGGCACTTTTGATGCTCGCGATGTTCTCGTCGCCGAGCAGAACCCAGGCCTCGTTCTCATCCTCCTGCCATTCGGTCTTGCCATTGCGCCCCACCGCAGCCTTGTAGCCGAGCTCGAACCGATTCACCTGGCGCGTATCGACCTTGTCAACGGCCTCCACCGGCCAGGGCCACGCGTAATGCAGCCCCGGCTGCACGTCCTGCCGGGCAACACGGCCGAAACGCTTCACCAGGCCAACCTGGCCCGGCTTGATGGCGAAGAGCCCGCTGGCGGCGTAGCCGGCGATGACGAAGAACACGATCGCGCCGACGAGCCGGCCGCGCGTGACGCCGACAGGCAAAATCGCATCGAGCCCGCCGACGAGCCGATCGAAGTAGCGAAGCCGCCGGATGCTGCCCAGGCAGAGGACGAGGAACGCAATCGCCCCGAGCGCCTTCAGCCAGCCGGGCAGAAACGGCTCGGCAAGAGCACGCCGGCTGAGATCGACGCCGCGGGCGACGTACAGCGAGTTGAGCAAAAGGCCCATCGCGACGGATACGACAGCTATCGTCACCAGGTAGACGGTGACGGATCGCACTCCGAGCTGCCGGCGAAGCACACCGATCGAGCCGATGTTGGTGGTCGGCCCGGCGAGCAAAAAGACCAAGGCCGCCCCCGGGTTGATCCCCTGTGCGATGAGCACGGCGGCGATGGGCGTCGAGGCCTCGGCACAAACGTAGAGCGGCACGCCGATGACCAGCATGATGAGCATGGCCTGAAGCGGCGGACCAAATACGGCGTTCATGACGTAACCCGGCACGGCCACGCGGATCACTGCCGCCACGACAATGCCGAGGACCATCCACGCCATCACGTCATCAAAGACGTCGATGAAGGCATGCTGGAAACCAGCCCGCCATGGAACCGGGGCGCGATCCGCCTGCGTTCCGACACTGGCAGTTGGTTCGGTAGCGCAACAAGCGTCGGAAACGGGCTCAGAGTCCGCCGATTCCGAGGGCCAGCGCTTTTCGATGAAGTTATCCGACAGGCCGGCGAACAGAGCTGTAATGCACGCCGCGATCGGCCGGTAGATGGCCATCAGCGGACCGAGCAGGGCGTACGTCAGCAGAACGGACTGGACGCTCGTTTCCGGAGTGGAAATCACGAACGAGAGCGTGGCGCCTTTGCTCGCTCCCTGTTTGCGAAGCGAGACGGCCGCCGGAAGTACGCCGCATGAGCAAAGCGGCAGGGGAAGCCCTATCGCCGAGGCGAGAAGGACGGACTTGGCGCCCAGACCCTTCAGCCAGTCGGCCCAGCGACGCCGAGCGAGCACGACGTGCAGCGCACCGGCAACCGCGAAGCCGACCAGAATGAATACGGCCGACTCCTCGAGGATGATCCAGCTTTCCAGGGAGATCTTCGTCAGCCACGTCATAGGTCGGCGCCGCGGGGTCGAGCTCGTGGGCGGAAGCTGGAAGGGAGCCCACGCCCCAGAGTATACACGGATTCGGAGGCGAGGTATACGCGGAGGGCTCCCAGGCGTTTACAAAGGCCGCTCAGCGGGCCATACTAGCCGCCCGTCGCCATCGCAGCGATGGCGGGGCATTTCAGTGTTGGTCGGCGAGCCAAAGGCCGCCTGCTGGAGCGGGACACGAGCTCATGAGCATCCTTGTCAACCGGGACACAAAGGTCATCTGCCAGGGGATCACCGGCCAGGCCGGTGCATTTCATACCGCCAAGTGCCTCGAATACGGCACCAAGTTCGTCGGGGGCACATCGCCCGGCAAGGGCGGGACGAAATCGGAGCACGGCCTGCCCGTCTTCAACACCGTCGAAGAGGCGGTGAAGGCGACGGGGGCGACGGCCACCATGATCTTCGTTCCGCCGGCGTTCGCTGCCGACGCGACGATGGAAGCGGCCGACGCAGGCGTCGTGCTGGCCGTCGTCATCACGGAGGGAATTCCCGCACTGGACATGGTGAAGGTGCGTAAGCATCTCGACGATCGCGGCGTGAAGCTGGTCGGTCCCAACTGTCCCGGCATTATCACGCCGGGTGAGTGCAAGATCGGCATCATGCCGGGCTACATCCACCGACCGCCGCAGGACGGCAGCAAGAACGTGGGGATCATCTCCCGCAGCGGCACACTCACGTACGAGGCGGTGTGGCAGTGCACGACGCGCGAGATTTCGCAGACGACGTGTGTGGGAATCGGCGGCGACCCGGTGAAGGGGCTCAATTTCATCGAGCTGCTCGGGATGTTCGAGAAGGATCCGGCCACGCACGGGATCATCATGATCGGCGAGATCGGCGGCACGGATGAGGAGCACGCCGCCGAGTACATCAGCAAGAACGTGACCAAGCCGGTGGTCGGTTTCATTGCCGGCCGGACGGCGCCGCCGGGCAAGCGCATGGGCCATGCCGGCGCGATCATCAGTGGAGGGGAGGGCACGGCGGCGAGCAAGATCGCGGCGTTGAAAGAGGCCGGCGTCGCGGTCGCAGAGTCACCCGCTGCCATCGGTGAGACAATGGCCAAGGCGCTGACGAGTCGGTAGAGAATGTTTGTGGACAACGAATCCGAGGAGATTGCATGACCGCGCGAAAGACCATGCTGTGGCGGCCGGTGATCGCGGCCGGCGTCGTGATCATAATGGGATGCGAACCGCCGGCATCGCCGCCGCCGGAGATACCGGAAACGCCGCCCCTGGCAAAAACGCAGCGCGAGGAGCAGGCGACGCAGCCGGCCACGGAGGGAATGCAGTTGCCGCCGGGGCATCCGCCGATCGGTGGCGAGCGGCAAGCGCAGGCGCAGGAGCAGGCCGAACGTCCGACGTTGAATGAGCAAGGTCTGCCGCCCGGACATCCGTCCCTCAGCGGGATGGGGACGGAAGCGGCCAAGCCCGCCGAGGCGGTATCGCAGTTCGACGGGATCAGCATGACGCCGCCGGAGGGCTGGCGGCCGGTGCAGCCGCAGGGGACGCCGGGATTCAGGCCGGTGGCCGAGTTCGTACTGCCGCATGCGGAAGGTGACTCGGAGGATGCGGTGGTGCGAATCACCCATTTCCCCGCGATGCAGAGCGTACCGGTCGAGGCGAACATTAAGCGCTGGTGCAGCCAGTTCAGCGAGGCGAGTGGCAAGGCCGCGTCCGAGG
>JBECKQ010000123.1:0-8560 GCA_040235375.1 Phycisphaerae bacterium
ACGGTGGAGCGCGAGGTCTCTTGTTAAGAATGGAACCAACGAACTCCTCACACCGAGACGACTCGACGGCGGCGCCTGACACGACGGAGCTGACGTGCCACCTCTGCGGCCTGACCGCTCGGGTGCCGACCAACTACGCGCGGCATCTGGGACGCCCAACGGTCTGCAAGGAATGCAGGGGGCGGGAACGCCAGCGCTGGTACGAGCTGCGATGCGAGCAGCAATTCAGGAACGCGAACATCGACGATCGGCACAAGCACCTGGCGAGTTGGTCGGCGCTCGAGGCACCGGAGAGCTGGAAGAATGCGGACCGTAGGCGGTACGCCGCCATGGTCGAGGTTGTCCAGGAACTACTTGAGGGAGAGGGTACGCTGGCGCTGATCGGCAACCGCGGGACGGGCAAGACCCAGGTGGCGACCGTGGCCGTAATGGAAACCTGCCGGCGAGCGGAGCCGGCGTGCATCGTCACTGCTGTTCGGTTACTCGCGGACCTCAAGCGACGGTACGGCTCGGACGGCGACGGCGATGACGAATGGCTGAAGCACTGGGAACGGTTCAAGCTGCTGGTAATCGACGAATGCCAGCGGATGCCGGGGGCCGATCACAGCTACAGCATGGTCGAGGAATTGATTGACGCGCGGTATCGGGCGCAGCTGCAAACCATCCTGATCGCCAACGCGACAGAAGCCGGCTTCGCCGACCTCATGGGACCGGCCACGATCGACCGCATGTCCGAAGGACAGGGCGGCCTATTCGAATGTTGCTGGCCATCTCTCCGGAGGACTGCACAGTAACCGGGCAACGACCGCTCGACTTGGCGGATCCCCGAGGCTGCCCGACGGGTCGCCCGGGTTTCTGCTTCGACGTGATCCGATCCGACGACGAACAGGTCGAGCGCCGGGAACCGGGGCGGTGGGTGACGGGCAACCGAGCGAGCTACGCCGGCATGTCGCGTCGGAAGCTGGAGGCGATGAACGTCGTCGGCCTGTATGAGCTGTTGAGCGGGAAGACACCGCATTCCGCGCCCGCGACAGCAAGCCGGTAATTACCGGCGAACCTCTGACCGTACCGCGTTTATATACGCGCAGCCGCGGTTTTTCGCAGTGACTTGCAATGACACTTTTTTCGAGGTATAGTGTAAGAAGACCCTATGAAATAAGGGGATTTCGAGTGATTCGGTTGCGGGCCTGGGCGTGCTTGCCAACGTGAATGTCGTGGGTTCAAGTCCCATCACCCGCTTTTTGACCTGAGCGGTCAGCGGCTCACAGCCCCCGTCAGCGGCGGCACTTACACAAGTGGCCGCCGTTTCTTTGCGCGCGGCCGGTGCGTCCGCAGTTGACCTCGGCGTACAGCATTTGCCTGAATCTGGTACAAGCGTCGCGAAATGCGGACAGCCGAATTACCGGGATCAGAATTGCCTGGCGGCATAAGGGACGATGAGAATTTGAACCGAGTTGCGAGTGACGCCAGGCCGTCGGGATCGATTTGGTTCGGCGGGCGCGCTACACCGGATCAAGTGATTCGTCGACGCCCGAACAGAACATTGGCGTCAGTAGTCGGCATTAGCAAGCCATGGTAAGCGGACGTGTGCCCCCATCAGTTCGGGCGCCTGCTCGGGGGGTTCCGGCTATTACGCCATCAATTCGGCCGCTTGCTGCCGTTATGAGGTTCGAAGATGAAGATGACTTCGCCGTCTGGGGCGAAGACGCGCACGGCGTCGCCTGTCTGACAGCGACCGCGAATTTCCGTGGCCTTGGAGAGGGCCTGCTCCTTCGTGTCGAAGCGCAGATACTCGGCGCCGCCGGAGCCGTAGATCCAGACGACCCCGTAGATAGCGTTGGCCATGCACGGTTCCTCCCGCCTGGGGCGAGTCGGAAGAAAAGTACCGGCACCCGGGGGGTGGTCGGGCTCTGCCCGGGTGCCGGCCGAACGCCCACTCGAAGATCCTGGCCGCCAGCCGCAGTGCCCTCCTACTGCGGCGGCGGGCCGATTTTGTGGCCTCGGCCTCTCCGACCGCGCACCGGGGCACGCGTTCGGTGCCCTCAATCGTAGGTACACCCGCGCGACAGATATCTTCCCGGATTTTTTCTCACAAAAATAGCTGCCGATCCAAGCCGCCGTTAAGCTCGATCGCCATGTCCGATAAGAAGAACGCCGCTGATTTCCAGGTCGACCGACCCGTACCTGCCTATCTTGACGCCCAAGTCCGGCAGTCCCTGCCCGATCGCATCCGCCGGGCCCATGAAGACCTGCTATCGTGCCGTGCCTGCCCGCGGAATTGTGGGGTTAACCGGATGGCGGAGGAGACCGGCGTGTGCGCAACGGGCCGGCTCGCTCGCGTCGCCTCCGCCGGCCCGCATCTTGGCGAGGAGGCGTGCCTGAGCGGCCGGCACGGCTCCGGTACGATCTTCTTCGCCCTCTGCAATCTTCACTGTGTATTCTGCCAGAACTGGGACATCTCGCAGCAGCCGAACGGCCGTCCGACGGAGGCCGGTCGCATCGCGGAGCTGATGCTCTCGCTGCAGGCTTACGGCTGCCACAACGTCAACCTCGTTACGCCGGAGCACGTCGTGCCGCAGATGGTCGAGGCTTTGGCGATTGCCATCGACGGCGGGTTGCGGGTTCCAGTCGTTTATAACACGAGCGCGTACGACAACGTCGCGTCGCTGCGGCTACTCGAAGGCATGGTGGATATTTTCATGCCGGACTTCAAGTTCTGGTCGGCTGACGCCGCTGACCGCCTATCGAAAGCCCGCGACTACCCCGACCGGGCTCGCAACGCCATCCGCGAAATGCACCGGCAGGTCGGCGAGCTCCGGTTCGATCCGCAGGGCCTGGCGTGTCGCGGCGTCCTGGTGCGCCATCTGGTCATGCCCGGGCAGATCGACCAGTCGCGGGCGATCTTTCGATGGCTCGCCAACGAGCTCTCGGCGGACACATACGTGAACATCATGGCCCAGTATCGGCCCGCCTATCGCGTCGGCGCGATCGCCGATGAGGGGCCGGAGGCCCGCGTCGCGGCGTACGACGAGGTCAACCGCCCGCCGACTCGTGAGGAGATCGTTGCGACGTACGAGGCGGCACGTGCGGCTGGTCTGTGGCGGTTCGACGAACGCACGCCCATCTGACATCGCAGGCGATCCGGAACGGCTGTTGGGCTAGCCGGGCATCTGGGTTAGCGGGCCGTCGATGGGCATCAGGCTGCTGTTGCCGGCGGGGAACAGGCGGCGGCCGCCCTCGTCCAGTTGCACGACCAGAGCGGCGGTGGGGTCGATGTCGATCGTGTGGCCGCTGAAGACTTTTCCCGCGTGACTGATGCGGACGCGGCTTCCCAGGGGGGTGGCTCTCTCGATCCATGCACGGCACACGTCAGACGCCTGCCACGCCTGCGGATGAGCCAGCCAGCGGTCGAGTTGCACGAGCACGGCACGAAGGACGGCCTCGCGCTCGATGGGGTGTTTGCTTTCCAGATCGAGCGACGTGGCCCGGTCCCGCAGGTCCGGCGGAAAGTGGCCGCGATGTTGCAGGCAGTTGATGCCGATGCCAATTGCGAAACGCACGCCGCGAGCGGCCCCGGCCGCCGAGTCGATCAGTACGCCGGCCAGCTTTCGCCCGCTGGCGACCAGATCGTTTGGCCACAGAATTTCCGGCCGGACGCCAGTCGCTGAGTCAATGCCGTCTACGATGGCGACCGGCACGAGAAGCGACAGAAGATTCGGATCGATCGTGCGAGACTCGTCGAAGAGGAAGATCGTCGCCAGAATTCCCGCGCCGCGCGGGCAGTGCCAGCTTCGGCCCAGTCGACCGCGGCCGGCGGTCTGACGCTCGGCGGCGATGACGGCGCCGTCGTGCTGGGGCGACATGTACCGCTCGAGCGCATAGCGGTTGGTGCTGTCGATGTCGTCGAGAAGCTCGAGCGATCGACCGAGACGCGCGAGGCGCAGATAGGCGAGCACACGGTCGGCATTTAGCCGGCCGGCGATTGCTTCGGGACGCGGCTCGTCGCCGGATCGGTTCATGCGGCGAGATTAGTGACGGGGTGGTGGGGCGGTCAAGTCGGCGTGCCGCCGGAGCGGGCCGCGCGAGACGCCGCCGATGTCGCGTACAGTCTTCCAGTGCAGTCGGCGGCCGGGCCTGATACACTGGCCGATCAACGATGCCGGCGTGCGTCCGGCCGGAGGTCTTCGCTCTTGTCATCCATGACGACGTTCTCGGTTCAGTCCGGATCGAATGGCAACTGCATCTACGTGGAAGCCGGCGAGACGCGGCTGTTGTTCGACGCCGGCGTCAGCGGCAGGACGCTCAAGGTCCGGATGGCCGAACACGGCCGCAGCCCGTACGACGCCGACGCTCTGATCATCTCGCACGATCACAGCGATCACGTCCGCTGCGCCGGCGTGTTCCAGCGGATGTTCAACCTGCCGATCTACATCACGCCAGCCACGCTATCGGCCGTCCGCGAGGACCTCGGCCGGCTGTTCGACTTGCGGTATTTCAATGCAGGGCAATCGCTCTGCATCGGCGACGTGATCGTCCACACCGTGTCGACGCCACACGACGCCGCGGATGGCGTGGTGTTCGTCGTCGAGTTCGACGGCAAGCGTTTGGGTATCTTCACCGACCTCGGGCACCCGTTCGCCGGATTGTGCGAGGCGCTCGAAGCGGTGGACGCGGCGTACCTGGAGAGCAATTACGACGTGGACATGCTCGAGTACGGCCCGTACCCGTACTTCCTGAAACAGCGGATTGCCGGCGCTGCCGGGCACGTGTCCAACGTGGAGTCCGCCGAGCTGGTCCGCGGGGCGGCGCACCGTCGGCACCAGTGGATCGCGCTATCTCATCTCAGCGAACAGAACAATCATCCCGACCTGGCTTTGGATACGCACCGTGCGGCGGTAGGTAACGACTTTCCCTACGACGTGTCCAGCCGGTTTGCCGTGTCTCCGATGCGCTCTGTGTGATGGTGTCGCCGGCACGCGGTCGGTGGCCGGCATCAGTACCGCGGCTCGTCGTCGTCTTCCTCGTCGTCGCAGCCCTTCTTCCAACTGTCGGCGTCTTCGGCGTCGTCGATTTCCTTCTCCATGTGGCGGAGCATCTTTTCCTGGATCGGCGCGATCCGCTGGTACATCTCGATGGTGCGCTGATATGCCTGGACCATCGTGTCGATCTTGACGAGCTGCCACTTCGTCAGGCACTCCGGCTCCTTGATGTTGGTGAACGGATTGCACCTCAGGCGGACGTTGCCGAATGCGTCGTTCTCGCAGAATTCGCAGTCTTTGCACTGGATCATGGTCGGTCTCCCGCTTACGCAGCGCTTGGCCCTCACGAGGGATTCTACGCCGACCGGTCCCGGCAGGGCCAGCAGGCCGGTGCGGACCGGTGCAAAGGCTGCTGACGGAGCCCTCCAGGCCTTGCAATTTGCATATTGAATCTTCAATCTGCAAGAGCGGGCCCACCCGCCTGACGGGGCCGACGATGCGCCGCCCCTCTCGTCTACGGCGGCACCAGCTCGTACAAGCGCAGCGGCGTGTCGGTTTTGTCATGGGCGGATTGGGCGTAGAGGCCGAACGCTTCTCACGTTTCCGATCCGTGAACGCCACCGGCCTTGCCCGCGTTGTTCGCTGCCGCAGTCGTGCGTATACTCGGTTGTTCCGGCTTCCGCCCACCGAGGGCGGGCAGCGGAGAAGATGGAAAGAGTGGAGCGTGCGGTCAAGAGGGACTGAAGTCCCTGGCTACATTCGTGCGCCCTCCGGGCGGAGCGCGACGGCAGAGGGGCTGTGGGGCTTGCGTTGTCGTATCGAACGGGAGCGATGCGTGTACGACTACACGATCGTCCGGAGCCGAGGCCTGGATGAAGGCCCTCACAGCACAAACCCTCCCCGGCCCCTCCCTGGAAGGGAGGGGGGTAGGTGGCTCCGCCCGCTGAACATCGAATACGAGAATCGAACACTGAACACTGAAAACTGCGGACAGCACTGCTCGAGAGCAGTGGCACACGCGAGGCATCGCGGCACACGGTGAGGACAGCGGCGAACTTGAACCTGCACGACGATAATCAACATCCGCCGACGGCGGGCCGCTTCAAGCTGGTCAGCGAGTTTCAGCCGCGGGGCGATCAGCCGCAGGCCATCGAGAAGCTGGTCGACAGCGTAAGCTCCGGCCGGCGCTTCTCCTGCCTGCTGGGCGTCACCGGCTCGGGCAAGACTTTCACCATCGCCCACATGATCGCCCGGCTGAACCGGCCGACGCTGGTCATCTCGCACAACAAGACGCTGGCCGCCCAGCTCTACGAGGAATTCCGTGAGCTGTTCCCGGAAAACGCGGTCGAGTACTTCGTCAGCTATTACGACTATTACCAGCCCGAGGCCTACATCCCTCAGCGCGACATCTACATCGAGAAAGACGCTTCGCGCAACGACGATCTCGACCGCCTTCGCCTGCGGGCGACCAGCTCGCTCGTCTCCCGCCGCGACGTGATCATCGTGGCCAGCGTCTCGTGCATCTTCGGGCTCGGCTCGCCGTCGGACTATAAGTCGAGCATGGTGTCGCTGGCCGCCGGCGACGTGGTCGAGCGCGACAAGCTGCTCCGCCGCCTCGTCGATCTGCAGTACCAGCGCAACGATCTCGACTTTAAGCGGGCCACGTTTCGCGCCCGCGGCGACGTGGTTGAGGTCTGGCCCGCCTACGAGGAATTCGCCTACCGCATCGAGATGTTCGGCGACGAGATCGACCGCCTCGATCTGATCAACCCGCTCACGTCGGAAGTGCTCGCCACGGAAGACCGCATCTTCATCTATCCGGCCGTGCACTACGTCATGCCGGAGGAGAAGATCGAGGCGGCCATCCAGTCGATCGGCGAGGAGCTCGAGCTCCGCCTCATCGAGCTGAAGCGCCACGGCAAGCTGCTCGAGGCCCAGCGCCTCGCCGCCCGCACGCGCTACGACATGGAGATGATCCAGGAGGTCGGCTACTGCTCGGGGATCGAGAACTACTCGCGGCACCTGGCCGGCTCGCCGCCGGGGTCCAAGCCGTACACGCTGATCGACTACTTCCCGGAGGACTACCTGCTCATCATCGATGAATCGCACGCCACGGTGCCGCAAATCCGGGCGATGTACGCCGGTGACCGCAGCCGCAAGGAGGTGCTCGTCGAGCACGGCTTCCGCCTGCCCTCGGCGCTGGACAATCGCCCGCTGCGCTTCGAGGAATTCGAGGAAACGTGGAAGAGCGTCGTGTTCATGTCCGCCACTCCCGGGCCGTATGAGCTCGAGCAGACCGGCGGCGAAGTTGTGGAGCAGATCATCCGCCCGACCGGCCTGATCGATCCGCGCGTCGAGGTCCGCCCGGCTCGCGGCCAGGTGCCCGACCTGCTGCACCGCATCGCCGAGCGTGCCGCGGTCAACGAGCGCGTGCTCGTCACCACGTTGACCAAGCGGCTCGCCGAGGACCTTTCGCAGTACATCAAGCAAGAGGGCCTGCGCGGCGAATACTTGCACAGCGAGATCGACACGCTGGAGCGCGTCCGCATTCTCAAGTCGCTGCAGGCTGGCGAGTTCGACGTGCTCGTCGGCGTGAACCTGCTGCGCGAGGGGCTCGACCTGCCGGACGTGTCGCTGGTCACCATCCTCGACGCCGACAAGGAGGGTTTTCTCCGCAGCGAAACTTCGCTCATCCAGATGATCGGCCGGACCGCTCGCAACGTGAACGCCGAGGTCGTTCTCTACGCTGATCGGATGACGCCGAGCATGCAGCGGGCCATCGACGAGACCAACCGCCGGCGGGAATTGCAGATGCAGTACAACAAGGAGCACGGCATCACGCCGGAGACGGTCCGCAAGCAGATGCGTTCCGGGCTCGAGCAGGTGCTGTCGGCGCGGCGCGTGGCGGCGGAGGCCGTCCGCCAGTCCACCGAGCAGCTTGATCGCGTCGAGGCCATCGAGATGCTCAAATCGGAGATGATGGAGGCCGCCGAGCAGCTCGACTTCGAGCGTGCCGCCCGCCTGCGCGACCGCATCACGGAAGTGGAAGAGGCCGGCGACCACGACACCGTTTCCGCTTCCGTGCTGGACGTGGAGCAGCCTGTCGAGAAGAAACGGCGCGGGCCGGGCGGACCGGGCAGGAGGCGTGTCCCGTGACGTTGCGAGCGATTCTCACCGACGCCGACCGCGAGCCATTGCTCGCTCGTACGCGGCAACTGGCGGAGATGGCGCGGGAAGAGGATTTCGGCCGGGGCGATATCACCGGGGCCCGCCTGGCGGATCAGGGCACCGGCCGCTTCCGCCTGGTCGCCAAGCAGAAAGGCGTCTTTGCCGGTCGGGAGATCGCCGCCACCGTGCTGGATGTGTACAGCCCGGACCTGTCCGTCCGCTGGATGGAGGCGGGCGCGGACGGCGCAATCATCGCGGAACCGCCGCAGGACCTGGCCGAGCTGGCCGGCCCGGTTGATGCCGTGCTGGCCGTCGAGCGCGTCCTGCTTAACTTCCTCCAGCGGCTGAGCGGCGTCGCAACCGCGACGCGCCGCTACGTGGACGCGGTGGCCGGCACCAATGCCCGTATCCTC
>JBECKQ010000141.1:0-2992 GCA_040235375.1 Phycisphaerae bacterium
CGAATACACCGATGGGTGTAAAAACGGCTCTGGCGGTAGCGCCAGCCGAAGCGAAAACACCGTGTATCGGTGTATTTTCGCAAAAACGCGGTTCGTCCATCGTACCTGGCGGTGTCAAGAACGCCGAT
The DNA here is from genome assembly GCA_040235375.1 of Phycisphaerae bacterium. GTDB lineage: Bacteria > Planctomycetota > Phycisphaerae > UBA1845 > UBA1845 > JBECKQ01. The sequence goes on from JBECKQ010000141.1 coordinate 129, forward strand.
TACGAAAAGCGGACGTTGGGCCGTTTTGGGCGTTTCCGGCACCTGGTGGTTAATCTGGATAATTTCTGGCGATAGGCAATGGCGGGCGGAAGTCTGGGGTCGCGTGGGCGGCGGGCTGGAAAAACACCGTCTATCGGTGAATTCTCGCAGAATCGGCGATTGTATAGGACGTTTGGGCGTGCGGAGCAGGCCAGGCTGTTGGGCCGGCAGGCTGTCAGGACACCGGGCGAGAGAGGAGCCGGCGGAGGCGGCGGGTGGTTTGGGCTGAAGCGGGCGCATGATGGCGACCTCCTCGGGGCCGGCGCGCGGCAACGGCGCGAGCGCCGAAGCCCTTACCTAACATACAGCGAACCGAGGGGCGACGCAAGAGGAAATTCGGTAACTGTTTGGGAGGCGGCCTGCGGCCAACGGAGTGAGAAAGTGCGAAGGTGCGAAAGTGCGAATGCAACCGCCGTGGCGTGCCTGTTGTCTCTTGCCTTGATGGTCCGCAGATTTTCGCAGATTACGCGGATTTTGGCGGCCTTCGGCCGCAGAGCACGGGAGCAGACAGGGGCATCGCGCTGGGGGCACGGTCTGACGCCCTCCTTCGTCCGGTGAGTCCTCAGCCAGCCAGACCAAGTTCGCATCGTCTGCGTTGCAGCAGGGTCGGGTCCGGCTGCCAACGTTGCGGCAGCTCGATCGAGGCGTCTTCAAAGCGGTACAACATATCCTTGGCAACGCGATGTGCTGTATCGACGCGGCACTTCGCTGTCACGTGGATCACAAAGGCCTCATCGATGTCGATGATGCCTGCATCGAAGGCGCGGTCATGAAATGCGCATAGGCAAATGCCGTTGCGCGGGTTCATCCGGTTGGACTTGTCGATCGCCCAGCCAACGATATGCGAAGCGACCAACAGCTCGCGAACCGACAGCGTACAGATTGCGCAACGTCGCGAATAGCTGGTCATGATGATCGCGCGGAAGAGATGTTGCGTGACGCGTACTCGTCGTATCGCCTCACGATCGGTTTCGCCGATGATGCCGAGCGGGTCATTCGGCGGGATCATTCGGACTGGCCGGCCGAGGATTTCTGAGAACGCCACTTCCGACTCGTAGCCGATCGTCTCCGGTGACGCGTTGAACTGTGACCACACCTGCCTGTCGAGGTGCGAGACCTTCGCCAAACCGCTGATTCCCTTGGCCTGCAACGCCGGGTCTAGTGAAGCGAGATTGCAGCACTTCATTGCGACTGCCGAGGGCGTTCGACCGAGGCATCCGGCAAGGCGGACGATCTGCGGATTCCGAGCATGGAGTCTACCGAACGATGTGCGCGAATAGAGGTTGAATGCGGCAAGTGTCTCCTTGCGTGTCCAGTTACGTCCCTTCGCCCCACCTGCCACGTCGTGCACGGGAATCTCCAAGGGAGCGTCGCGCCCATTCAGCACCGCTGACGATAACCTACCTTGGAGTGCCGTCAATCAGCCGGTGATTCCGGCATGCCCACGGAGCCTGAGGCGTCGGACTACGGCGCGCATGAAGTTGTAGCCGAGCCGCCGCGCGATCGGAAAGAGCCTCGGTTGCGGAGAAACGCCAGGTGAACGGCATTCACAGATGAAGCTCCGGGTCCATGACTTCGTGGAGAACCCGGCGGACGCGGAGTTCGGCGTCGGTGAAGGTGTAGAAGACGACGTGGTGCTCGATTCGCTTTGACCAGTAGCCTTTTCGCAGGGCGTCACGCTGTCTGCCGGTCTGCGGTTCGTGCACAAGCGCCTTGATGCCGTCTTCCAGCAAGGACAGATAGCGGTCGGCCTGCGCTTCGCTCCAGCGCTCGAAGGTATACAGCCAAATGTCGATGAGGTCCGCTTCCGCCGCGTGGTCTTTGACGAGTGTTCTAGTCCGCATTTCTCACCAGCTTCTGCTGCGTCGTCGGAAATGACGGGGCGCCGCGGCGACCCGCGTTGTGCTCGGTCGGCCTGCTCGACGACCTGTTCAAGGTCGCCTCCGGGGGCCTCGGTTGCACGCCTTGCGTCCACTGCCCCTAACGCCGACTCGCGGCGAACCCGGTCAGGAATGTGGCCTAGCCATTGCCATCCGTCAATCCCGCGCGCTTGCGGGCTTGGCGTTTGATGCGGTCGAAGTCGAGAGGGCCGGCGTCGCCGGTGGCCTCGCCTTCGATCAACTTCTGGCGCAGGGCTTCGACCTTCTGCTCGTGCTCCTCGAGGAGACGCAGGGAGGCGCGGATCACTTCGCTGGCATTGCCATAACGGCCGGCCCGGATCTGGGCGCTGATGAACCCCTCGAAATGATCGCCGAGGCTGACGCTTGTGTTCTTGGCCATGGCAAAAGCTCCACCGAATGTGACTACCAAAGGATACCAATGAATGGTATTGAGGTCAACCTCGAATGCAGCGACGGCGGGATCGCGTTCTCCACTTGACAACCCGCCAATCGTGATGTATTCATATATCCGGATGAACGGATAAAGTCCGAGGCGAGAGTGGCCGATATTGCGGGCGTGGGAACGATGAACCCGGACAGCGTGTTCAAGGCCATGGGAGATCCGACGCGGCGGCGCATCCTGCAAGTGCTTGCCAGGACCGAACTTGGAGTCTCGGAGCTGGTCGAGGTGCTGCGGGTGCCGCAGTCGTCGGTGTCGCGGCACCTCAAGACGCTGCGGGAGGCCGGACTGGTCGGAACACGCCAGCAGGGAACGGCGGCCATGTACTTTCCGGCCGGGGGGCAGGATGGCCGGGCGGACGGATTGGGTGACCAGTTGCTCGAGTGGCTGGGCGGCCAGGAGCTGCCCGGGCCGGTGGTCGGCCGGCTGGACGAGGTCGTCCACCGCCGGCGGAGCGAGAGCGAGGCGTTCTTCGCCCGCACCGC